>CAZECO010000083.1:0-13770 GCA_964510455.1 uncultured Actinomycetes bacterium | reverse complement strand
TCCTTCAGGCCCTCGGGCAGGATCCGGTACGCCCAGGCCCGCAGCAGGTCCGCGAACGCGTACTCCTCCCCCGGCGCCAGCACGTCCTTGGGCCCGATCGAGGTGGCCTCGTGGGCGCCGAACAGCACCAGCGCCGGCGGCTTCTTCTCCTTGACCGCCACCAGACCGCCGCCGCGCAGCGCCAGGGCGCCTTCCACCCGGGAGTTCGGGTCGGCGTCCCACGCCTCGCGCAGCGGGTGGTCGGCCGGCACCTCCAGCGTGCCGATCGACACGACCGCGGCGGCAGCGACATCGACCAGCGCCATCTCGGCCGGCTCCTCCGACGCCAGGATCACCTGCCCCGGACCCGCCGCGGCGATCGCCTCGAGCTGGAGCAGGTCCCAGCCGGCGATCTGCGACCCCGGCAGCACCACCCACTCCCCCAGGCTCGCATCATCCAGGATCGGCGCCCAGGCGATCCCGTCGCCCTTGTCGCCCACCGCGTAGAGCAGCCGCTCGCCGCCGGGGCCGAGCCCCACGCACAGCCCCGACACCTCCCGCATCGGGATCGTCGAGCGCCGCAGGATCTTCATCGGCGCCACTGCCGCTTCGCGCGCACCCGCTGATCGATCCGGATCGGCGTCCCGACGAACCCGAACTCCTCGCGCAGCCTGCGCTCCAGGAACCGCCGGTAGCCCGCCTCGAGGACGCCGGTGGTGAACAGCACGAAGGTCGGCGGGCCGACGCTGGCCTGGGTCCCGAACAGCACCCGCGGCTGCTTGCCGCCCCGCACCGGGTGCGGATGCTCCGCCACGACCGCCTTCAGGAACTGGTTCAGCCGGCCGGTCGACACCCTGGTCTGCCAGCCCTCCAGCGCACGCCGGACGGCCGGGGCCACCGCGTCCACCCGGCGGCCCGTCAGCGCCGAGACGTTCACGCGCGGCGCCCACGACACGTGCCCCAGGTCCCGATCGATCTCCCGCTCCAGGTAGCGGCGGCGCTCCTCGTCGACGTGGTCCCACTTGTTGAAGGCCAGCACCAGGCCGCGTCCCGCCTCCACGACCGTGGCCAGGATCCGCAGGTCCTGATCGGTGAGGGGCTCCGACGCGTCGAGCAGCACCACCGCGACCTCGCTGCGGTCGATCGCGCTCGCAGTCCGCAGGCTCGCGTAGTACTCGTGGCCGGAGGCCTCCTTCACCCGCCGCCGAATCCCGGCGGTATCGACGAACAGCCACTGCTCGCCGCCGAGCTCGACGAGCTCGTCCACCGGGTCCACGGTCGTCCCCGCCACCGCGTCCACCACGGAGCGCAGCTGTCCGGCGATCCGGTTGAGCAGGGACGACTTCCCGACGTTCGGCTTGCCGACCAGGGCGACGCGGTGAGGTCCTCCCAGAGCGCGACCGCGGCCCACCACCGGCATCTTCGCCACGATGGCGTCCAGCAGATCGCCGCTTCCCCGGCCGTGCAGCGCCGACACCGGGTACGGCTCGCCCATGCCCAGCGCCCACAGCGCAGCTGCTTCGACCTCGGTCCGGTGATCGTCCACCTTGTTCGCCACCAGGATCAGCGGGGCCCTGCTGCGGCGCAGCAGCCGCACCACCGCCTCGTCCTCATCCGTGGCCCCGACCGTGGCATCGACCACGAGCACCACGACGTCGGCCTCCGAGGCAGCCCGCTCCGCCTGCGCGGCGACCTGCGCCGACATCCCGCGGGGCCGCTCGATCCAACCTCCCGTGTCGACGATGACGAAGTCGCGGCCCGCCCAGGTTGCCGGGTAGTACACCCGGTCCCGGGTCACCCCCGGCACGTCCTGCACCACCGCCTCGCGATGGCCGAGCACCCGGTTGACCAGCGTGGACTTGCCCACGTTGGGCCGGCCCACGATGGCCACGACAGGGCGGGTGTCCGGCTCCCCGGACTCATCGGCGAGCAGGTCGGCGTCGTCGAGCTCCTCCCGCAGGACCGCCTCGATCGCCGCCTCGTCGTACTCCTCAAGGTCGGAGTCCGTCGACCAATCGCCGATCCTGCCGAGCGGCTCGTCGGCGGCGTCGCTCATGGCCCGGTCCGCTCGCGGACCAACTGCACGACGGCGTCGATGGTCTGTGCCAGCGTGAGGTCCGTCGCGTCCAGCGCCACGGCGCCGGGGGCCACCTGCAGGGGCGACGCTGCGCGGGTGGAGTCGTGGGTGTCCCGGCGCACGAGGTCCTCGGCCGTGGCACCCACCCCGGCCGACCCGTGCGCCAGACCTGCGTCCTGCGCCGCCCGGCGCTGCGCCCGCACCGCCACGTCCGCCGTCAGGTAGACCTTCAGGTCGGCGTCGGGCAGGACGACCGAGCCGATGTCGCGGCCCTCGACGACGATCCCCCGGCCGCGGTCGGCGGACTGCTCGACCTCGCCGCGCTGCAGGTCGACCAGACGGCGGCGCACCTCGGGGACGGCGCTCACGGCGCTGACCGCCGCGGTCACCTCCGGCCCCCGGATCGCCTCCGCGACATCGGTGCCGTCGACCGTGATGCCCGGCGCGTCGGGGTCGGTGATGCTGTCGATGGCGGGCTGATCCGCCAGCGAGGCGATGGCCCGCTGGTCGTCCAGGTCGACGCCGCGCTGCAGCACCCACCAGGTCATCGCCCGGTACATCGCCCCCGTGTCGAGGTAGTCCAGGCCCAGGGCCCGGGCCACCCCCTTCGACACGCTGGACTTGCCGGAGCCGCTCGGCCCGTCGATGGCGACGACGGCGAGGCCGACCCGCTGTCCTGGTTGTCGCGTCACGTCCTGGCCCTTCGCTGTGCTGCTCTTCGGAAGCCTACCGACCGGTGCGCGCCGGTCACGAGCGAAGGGACCAGCCCGCCGCCTGCAGCGTGCGGCACAGCCCTTCGTGGCTTTCCGGCGCCACCGACAGCTCCACCAGTCCGGTGGGCCTGCCCAGGGCGTGCTCGATGCGGACGTCCTCCAGGTTGACCCGCGCCTGCGCGGCCACCGCGAACAGCGATGCCAGCGCGCCCGGCTCGTCGGGCACCGCCACCTTCACCGCCTTGTATCGCGCCCCGGGCGACCCGTGCTTGCCCGGCAGCCGGGCCGCGCCGCGGCGGCCCTCGCTGATCAGGTGGAACGCGGCGCTGCGTCCCTCCTCACCACCGGCCCCCAGGAACTTGATCAGCCGCTCCAGGTCCTCCGCCAAGAACTGCAGCTCGGTCACCACCGGGCCGGCGTTGGCCGTCAGGATCTCCGCCCACAGGTCGGGGTCGGAGCCGGCGATCCGGATGGTGTCCCGCAGCCCCTGTCCGGAGACCATGACGTGCTCCGGCGGCGCGACGCCCAGGCGCCTGGCGAGCAGGCTGGCCAGCACCTGGGGCGCGTGGGAGGTGAGCGCGACGGCCTGGTCGTGCTCGTCGGCATCGAGCTCGATCGGCACCGCACCCACCGCCGCGATCAGCGCGAGGACGGCTTCCATGCGTTCGGGATCGGTCGCGGCCGTCGGGGTGATGACCCAGGGGCGGTCGCGGAACAGCTCGGCCATCGCCCCGCCCGGGCCGGTGACCTCGCGCCCCGCCAGCGGGTGGCCGCCGACGAAACGGGCCATCGTCACCCCGGCCCGGTCGGTCAACCCCTCGATGATCGGGGCCTTCACGGAGGCGACGTCGGTCACCGTGGCCCTCGGCCATCGGTGCAGGGCGGAGGCGGCGACGTCGACGACGAGGCGCGGCGGGACGGCGATGACGACGTAGTCCGGGGCCGGGTCCTCGTCGCTGACCCGCGAGCCGGCGCCGCGCCGCACCGCGAGCTCCACGGCGTCGGAGTCCCGGTCGGTGAGGCCGACCACCCAGTCCGCGGCACGCAGCGCCAGGCCGACCGAGGTCCCGATCAGGCCGGTTCCGATGATCAGTGCACGGGGCCCGCTCATCGGGCGAGGTCCTGCCGCAGGACCTCGGCGCCTCGGGTGTAGATGTGCTTGATCTGGTTGCGGGGGGCGTCCAGCTCCGCGTGGGCCATCACCCGCACGACCCGGGGCAGCGCCGAGGGGATGTCGAGCTCCTGCGCGGACAGCAGGGGCACATCGTCGAGGTCGAGGCCCCGGGCGGCGGTCGCCGGGAACGTGGAGCGCAGGTCGGGGGTCGCCGTCAGGATGATGCTGATCAGGGAGTCGGCGCCGATGCCGTTGCGCCGCAGCATCTCGGCGATCAGCTCCTGCACCGCTTCTGCCATCTCGGCCGCGTCGTCGGCGGTCAGCTGGGTCGCCCCACGGATCGCGCGGACCGGCATCTGGCACCTCCTGACTCGGCTACCAGGGTACGGGTCGCGGGCGCGCCGGCGGCACGTCGTCGCAAAGACCGCGCCGGGCCGGTGCTGCCGGGCTACAGCCCTGCCGCGTCGTACAGCCGCCGCAGCTCCTCGCGCTCGATCCGTCGCACCGAGCCCTGCCGCTGCGACCCCAGGTGGATGGGGCCGACCACCGTGCGCACCAGCGCCTTCACCGGGCGGCCCTGAGAGGCCAGCAGTCGGCGCACGATCCGGTTGCGCCCCTCGTGGAGGCTCAGCTCCACCAGCGCCTCGGACTGGGTCTGCTGGATGATCCGGAACGCGTCCACGGCCACCGGCCCGTCCTCCAGCTCGACGCCCCCCTTCAGCCGCGCGCCCAGCCCCGCAGGGACGGGCGCGTCGATCGTGGCGAGATAGGTCTTCACCACCCCGTGGCTGGGGTGGCCGAGGCGGTTGGCCAGCTCGCCGTCGTTGGTCAGCAGCAGCAGCCCCTCGGTTTCGGCGTCGAGCCGCCCGACGTGGAACAGCCGCTGCGGGTAGTCGGCGACGTAGTCGCCCACGCACGGCCGGCCGCGGTCGTCGGACATCGTGCTCAGGACGCCGCGCGGCTTGTTCAGGGCCACCACGACCAGGTCGGGGGCGGTCGGGACGCGCACCCCGTCGACGTGGATGACATCCGCGGCCGGATCCACCCGGGTGCCGAGGGCGGTGACCACGACCCCGTTGACGGCGACCCGTCCGCGCTCGATCAGGATCTCGCACTTGCGGCGGCTGCCGATCCCGGCGCCGGCCAGCACCTTCTGCAGCCGCACGGCCTCGGTCATGGCAGGTCGAGGGCTTCGCCGTCCACGTGCTCGGTCACCTCGCTGGGATCGGGCAGCAGGTCCACGATGGGCGGCAGCTGCGACAGCTGCGACAGGCCCATCCGCTCCAGGAAGTGATCGGTGGTGGAGTACAGGGCCGCGCCGGTCGCATGGTCCTCGCCGGTCTGCTCGATCAGCCCGCGCGCCTGCAGCGTCCGCACCACCGCGTCGACGTTGACCCCGCGGATGCTGCCCACCTTCGCGCGGCTGACCGGCTGGCGATAGGCGATGATGGCCAGCGTCTCCAGCGCTGCCTGGCTCAGGCGCGCCTGCCGGCCGTCGGTCACCCATCGTCCGACTACCTCGGCGCAGTGCGCGGCGCTGTAGAACCGCCAACCCTGCGCGACCTGGCGCAGCTCGAAGCCCCGGGCACCGGCTGCGTAGCTGCTGGCGAGCCCGTGCAGCGCCTCCGCGATTTCGTCCACCGGGGCACCGGTGGCTGCCGACAGGTCCTCGGCGGTCATCGGGTCGGCGGCGATGATCAGCAGCGCCTCCAGGGCGGCCGGCAGATCCACGCCCTCCGGCAGGCCGCGCAGCTCGGCCTCCGCCAGCTCGTTCATGGCGCCACCAGCTGATCGAACTCGTCGAAGTCAGCGCCCAGCCCGCTGTCGGGCGACCCGCTCCAACGGACGTACAGGTCGGCCATGGGGGCTGCCTGCTCGAACGTCACCCGGCCGTCGCGGAACAGCTCCAGCACCGCCAGGAACCGCGCCACCACGTGCATCCGGTCCGGACAATCGGCGATCAGCTGGCGGAAGGACGCTCCGCCCCGCCGTTGCAGCGCCGCGGCCAGCAGCGAGGCCTGCTCGCGGACGCTGACCGCGGCGGCGTGGATATGCGCCACCGAGACGGTGGGCGGCTCCTGCGGGGTCATGGCGTGCACGGCGAGCAGCGCCAGGTCCTGCGGGCTGATGGTGAGCACGACCTCCGGCAGCAGGCCCTGCAGATCGGGGTCCAGGCCCGCGGTCCGCGGGAGCCACTGCTGCCGGCCGTGCAGCAGCTGTTCGAAGTGGGCGGAGATCTGCTTGTAGGCCCGGTACTGCAGCAGGCGCGAGAACAGGAAATCCCGGGCTTCCAGCAGCGCGAGATCCTCCTCGTCCTCGATCTCCTCGCCGGGCAGCAGCCGCGACGCCTTCAGGTCCAGCAGGGTGGCGGCCACCACCAGGAATTCGGTGGCCTCGCTGAGGTCCCAGTCGTCGCCCTGCGCCCGGATGTAGGCGATGAAGTCGTCGGTGACCTCATGCAGCGCCACCGCGGTGAGCTCGAGCTCGTGCTTGGCGATCAGGGACAGCAGCAGATCCAGCGGGCCCTCGAACTCGCCCACGCGGAAGGCGAAGCCGGGCTTGGCCGGAGCGGGCGCTTCCCCGAGATCCAGCGCATCGGCGGCCACCGTGGTCACCCTACGACGGTAGCCGATCCCGGGCCCGAGACCCGGCAGGCGGTGGCCCGGCTGCTTCAGCCTGTCGACCCGCGCACCAGCGGTTCGGTGGGCTGTCCCGGCAGCTCGAGCTCCGGCTGCGCCGGCACCGGCTGTTCCTGCATGGGGATCAGTCCGCGCGGCACCGGCTTGCCCAGCCTCACCAGCACCTCATCGGCGAGGTTGCGGTAGGCGCGGGCCGCACCGGAAGCTGGCGCGTAGCTGGTGATGGGCACTCCCGCCACCGAGGTCTCGGGGAACTTGATCGTGCGGTTGATGACGGTGCTGAAGAGCCGGTCGCCGAAGCCCTCGCGCAGCCGCTGCTGAACTTCGCGCGTGTGCAGGGTCCGGCCGTCGAACATCGTGGCCAGCACCCCCAGGACCTGCAGGTTCGGGTTCAACCTGCGCCGCACCTTCGTGATGGTGTCCATCAGCAGGGCCACCCCGCGCAGCGCGAAGAACTCGCACTCCAAGGGGACCAGGGCCCAGTCGGCGGCGCACAGCGCGTTCAGCGTCAGCAGGCCCAGCGACGGCTGGCAGTCGACCAGGACCACGTCGTAGTGCGGCAGCAGCGGTGCCAGGACGCGCTGCAGCGCCGACTCCCTGCCGACCTCGGTCACCAGCTGCAGCTCTGCGGCCGACAGGTCGATGTTTGCCGGCATGAGATCCAGGCCCGGCACCGCGGTGGGCACCACCACGTCCAGCGGAGAACCTTCACCTTCTACCAGAAGGTTATAGATCGTCCGGTCCAGCGTGTTGGGGTTCACCCCCAAGCCGACCGACGCGGCGCCCTGCGGGTCGAAGTCCACCAGCAGCACCCGGAACCCCTGCTCGACCAGGGCCGCTCCCAGGTTGATCGTCGTGGTCGTCTTACCGACCCCGCCCTTCTGGTTGCACAGCGCGATGACCGCTGCGCGCTGATGCGCCGACGCCCGGGCCGCAGCCAGATCCGGATCGCGCAAGTCCAACTCGAAGTCCATCAACGCCTCCCGACGCGGAATTGCCTGGTGATCGCCCCATACTCCCTGGTGACCGACCCTAGGCGGGGGCGACGGGCTTCCACAAGGCGGATGCGGAGGTTGGCCCCGCGAAGGCGGCGATTCGGCTGGTTATGGCAGTGCCCGACCCCTGCAGGATCCCCGGCGTTTTCGGCCATATGCGGCCGGATCCGCACGAAACCGGCGGGCGGCGCGGCGAACCCGCCACCAGGCCCCATCGCCCGGCCGATCCCCGACGGAACCCACCACTTCTGCCCGAGCCTCCGGCCCCTGCTGGCCCCCAACAGGAAGCCAACCCCCGCACCGGCCCACGCGGCTACTCGGACGACCGGACCCGGTTGCTGCGCTCCAGGTGGTCGCGGGCCGGCCATGGCGCGTCGGCCGGACGCAGGTTCGCCCATCCCGTCGCGCGGTACGCGGCGGCGGCCAGGATCCCGGTGACCGTGGTCGGGTTGTTCAGCCGCCCGGCGAGCACGTCGTGCAGCACCTCGTCGAACGGCACCCACCGGATCGGCAGGTGGAATTCCTCGCCCTCGCCCGCCGGTCGGCCGCCGGGGACCTCGCTCAGCCCTCTGGCCAGGAAGCACCGGAACGACTCGGTGCTCCCGCCGGGCGAGTTGAACCAGTCGACCAGCACCCACCAGCGCTGCGCGATCAGCCCCGCCTCCTCGACGAGTTCGCGCTGCGCAGCCAGCAGCGGGGGTTCCCCGACCGAGTCCAACAGCCCCGCCGGCGGCTCCCACAGGTACATCCCTACCGGGTGGCGGTACTGCCTGATCAGCAGCACCCGGTCGTCGTCGTCCAGCACCAGCACCCCGATCGCGCCGGGGTGGACCACCAGGTTGCGGGTGACCGTCTCGCCGTGCGGAAGGGTGACCTGATCGGTCCGGACATCCCAGATCCGGCCTGCGAACGCCGTCTGCGTGCTCGGTGTCGGCAGGTCGGCGGGCTCATCGCCGAGCAGCGCAGGAGTCACGCCGCACCCTGGGCGGAGCCGACGGCGGCCTCCTGCTGCCGCACCAGCGCCGCGGCGATCAGGCCGGAGAACAGGGGGTGCGCCGCGGTGGGCCGGGACTTGAACTCCGGATGCGCCTGGGTGCCGACGTAGAACGGGTGCTGCGCGACGGGCAGTTCCACGAACTCAACCAGCGACCCGTCCGGCGACATCCCGCTGAAGACCAGCCCTGCATCCGTGAGCCGCTCGGCGTAGGTGTTGTTGACCTCGTAGCGGTGGCGGTGCCGCTCCGACACCGCAGCAGTGCCGTACAGACCGGCAACCAGCGAACCGTCCGCCAGGACCGCGGGGTACGCGCCGAGCCGCATCGTGCCGCCCATGTCACGCTCCCCGGCGACCACATCCACCTGTTCGGCCATGGTGGCGATCACCGGGTACGGCGTGTCCGGATCGAACTCGGCGGAGTTCGCGCCCTGCAGCCCGGCCGTGTTGCGGGCGTATTCGATCACCATGCACTGCATCCCCAGGCACAGCCCCAGGGTCGGGATCTTGCGCTTGCGGGCGAAGGTGAGCGCCGCGAGCTTGCCCTCGATCCCCCGCACCCCGAACCCGCCGGGCACGCAGATGGCGTCGACATCGCCGAGGTTCGCCTCCGCCCCCTCCTCGCTGAGGCAGTCGTCGGAGGTCACCCAGCGGATCGTCAGGCCGGCGTGCTGGGCGAATCCGCCGGAGCGCAGCGCCTCGGTCACGCTCAGATAGGCGTCGGGCAGGTCGATGTACTTGCCGACGAGTGCGACGGTGATGCGGTGCCGCGGGTGGTGCACGCGGTCGAGCAGGTCGCCCCATTCCGTCCAATCGACATCGCGGAACGGCAGGCCCAGCCGGCGCACCACGTAGGCGTCGAGGCCCTCGCTGTGCAGCACCTTCGGGATGTCGTAGATGCTCGGGGCGTCCACGGCGGCCACGACCGCCTCCGGATCGACGTCGCACATCAGCGAGATCTTGCGCTTGATGGAGTCCGGGACGTGCCGGTCGGCCCGCAGCACGATGGCGTCGGGCTGGATGCCGATGGAGCGCAGGGAAGCCACCGAATGCTGGGTCGGCTTGGTCTTCTGCTCCCCCGACGGGGCCATGTAGGGCAGCAGGGAGACGTGCAGGAAGAAGCACTTGTCGCGGCCGACCTCGTGCCGCACCTGCCGGACGGCCTCCAGGAACGGCAGCGATTCGATGTCGCCGACCGTGCCGCCGACCTCCGTGATGACCACGTCGACATCCGTCGTGGCCAGCGCCTGGATGCGGGACTTGATCTCGTTGGTGATGTGCGGGATGACCTGCACGGTGTCGCCGAGGTACTCCCCGCGCCGTTCCTTGGCGATGACGGTGGAGTAGATCTGCCCGGTGGTGACGTTCGCGGTCGCGTTCAAGTCGGTCTGCAGGAACCGCTCGTAGTGCCCGATGTCCAGGTCGGTCTCCGACCCGTCGTCGGTCACGTACACCTCGCCGTGCTGGAACGGGTTCATGGTGCCGGGATCGACGTTGAGGTAGGGGTCGAGCTTCTGCATCGTGACCCGCAGGCCGCGGGCCTTCAGCAGGGTTCCGAGGCTCGAGGCGGTGAGCCCCTTGCCGAGCGAGGAGGCGACGCCTCCGGTGACGAACACGTGCTTGGCGGCCGAGTTGCTCACGGAGTATCAGGCTATCAGCGCATGGGGCCCGACAGCGGCAGCCGTCATCCGGCGCCCCGGACGCGATCCCGGCCCGCGAGGTCGATCAGCTCGCCGGCATGGGCCATGGCGCTGGAGGAGTCCTCCAGACCCGCGAGCATCCGCGCGAGCTCGCGCTGCTGCTCACCCGGCGCGAGCGTGATCACCGATGACGCCGTCACCTGGCCCTGGGCCGCTTTGCGCACCACGATGTGCTGGTCGGCGAAGGCCGCCACCTGGGGCAGGTGCGTCACGACGATCACCTGGGCCGTCCGCGCCAGCGTCGCCAGCCGGCGGCCGAGCTCCACCGCGGCCCGGCCTCCGACGCCGGCGTCCACCTCGTCGAACACGAACACCGGAACCGGGTTCGCCCCCGCCAGCGCGACCTCCAGCGCGAGCATGACCCGCGACAGCTCCCCGCCGCTGGCGCCCTCGCCGATCGGGCGGGCCGGCGCCCCCGCGTGCGGCGTGAACAGCAGGGAGACCTCGTCGCAGCCGTCGCGCCGCATCGCGACCCGCCTGCCGTCGGCCAGTTCCAGGCCTTCGGGATCCGGGGGCTGTGCCACGACCACGGCGATCCCGGCATCCGGCATGGCGAGGGCCGCGAGCTCGCCGGTGACCGCGGCGCTCAGCCGCCCGGCTGCGGCCGCGCGGGCCTCGGACAACTGCTGGGCTGCGGCCACCAGCTGCGCGGCGGCGGCCGCCCGGCGCTCGGTCAGGGCGTCGATCCGGTCGGCCGAGGTGTCGAGGTCGTCGAGCTCCTGCGCCGCGTTCGCCGCCCACGCCAGCACCTCGGCGATGCTGTCCCCGTACTTGCGCTGCAGTGCGCGCAGATCGGACAGCCGCTGCTGCACCCAGTCCAGCCGCCGCGGATCGGCCTCCAGGTCCGACAGGTAGGAGGCCAGCCCGCTGGCGGTGTCCGCCAGCAGCGCCTGCGCCTCGGACAGCGCCTCGGACCAGGGCTGCAGTCCGGCGTCGTGCCGCTGCGCCGCGCCGAGCGCATGGAGTGCGCTGCCGAGCGCGGTCTCCGCTGCGGCCTCCTCTCCCCCGCGCAGCGCCTCGTAGGCGGCAGCGACTCCCGCGCGCACATCCTCGATGTTCGACAGCCGCTGCAGCTCGCCGCGCAGCTCGTCCTCCTCGCCCGCAGCGGGCGCCAGCGCCTCGATCTCGGCCAGGCCGTGGCGCAGCAGTTCCGCCCGCTGCGCGGACTCGCGGTCCCTCCGCTGGATGCGCGCCAACTCCTCGGTGGCGGCTGTGAACGCGTCGAACGCCGCATACTGATCCCGCAGCAGGGCGACGGCCGGCTCGCCGGCGTACCGGTCCAGCAGCCGCCGCCGGAAGCCGGCATTCGCCAGCCGCCGTTGATCGTTCTGGCCGTGTCGGACGACCAGGTCGTCCCCCAGCTCGCCGAGCACCCCGGCGGGTACGCCGCGCCCGGCCACCCAGGCACGGGACCGCTGCGCGCCCACCGAGCGGCCCACGATCAGCGCGCCGTCGTCCAGCTCCGCCTCCAGGGATGCCAGGGAGGCCGGTGGCTCGCCGATGACGATCCCCGCCTCGACCTCCGCCCGCTGGGCGCCCTGGCGGATCAGTGCCGGATTCGGCCTCCCGCCGAACAGCAGATCCAGCGCGGTCATGATCATCGTCTTGCCGGCCCCGGTCTCGCCGGTCACGACCACCAGGCCGGGGCGCAGCTCGACGGCCGCCTCGGCGATCACGCCGAGGTCGCGGATCCGCAGATACTCGATCACGGCGAACGCGGCTCCTCTCGCCACCCGCCGACGGGCAGGTCGAACTTGGCCACCAGCCGGTCGGTGAACGGCCGGGCGTGGACCCGGGCGAAGCGCAGCCGGCGCGGCGAGGTGGTCACCTCGACCCGGGAGCCCGGGGGGGCCAAGGCGCTGCGGCGGCCGTCGCACCAGACAATCGCCCCGGCGTCGCTGCGCGACAGGTCGATGGAGACGTGCGACTCGGGCGAGACCACCAAGGGGCGGGCGAACAGGGCGTGGGCGCTCAGCGGCACCACGATCATGGCGGCCACGTCCGGCCATACCACCGGCCCGCCGGCCGACCATGCGTAGGCGGTCGACCCGGTGGGCGTCGCGCAGATGACGCCGTCGCACCCCCACTGCGACAACGGGCGGTGGTCGACCTCGAGCAGCACCGAGATCATCCGCTCCCGGGCCAGCTTCTCCACCGATGCCTCGTTCAACGCCCAGGTGCGCCACAGCTCGCGGTCCTCGTGATGGATGGAGACCACCAGGACTGTCCGCTCCTCGGGGACCCAGTCGCGGCGGATCAGCGCTGCGGCAACGTCCTGCACGTTCTCCGGCTCCACCTCGGCGAGGAACCCCACGTGCCCGAGGTTGACGCCGACCAGGGGCACATCGATCGCCAGCGCGAGCTCCGCGGCACGCAGGATCGTCCCGTCGCCCCCGACCACCACGACCAGCTCCGCTCCCTCCGGGGGCTGGCCGTCGAAGGTGAAGGCGTGCGTCGTGCCGGGACAGACCTGCGCGGCCTCGTCGGTCGGCATCCACACGGTGACGCCCCCCTCGATGAACGCCCGCAGCAGCGAGCGCGCGACGGCCAGGGCGGCCGGCCGTCCGGCATGGGTGATCATCACCATGGCGCGTGCCGGCGGCTCCGGCGGCTGTTCGCTGGTCATCCGGTGGGTCCTTCCGCTATCGCGGTGCGGATCTCATCATCCGTGACGGGACCGGCACTTCGGCGCAGCCACACGAAGAACTCCACGTTCCCGCTCGGACCGGGCACCGCGCTGGGCGTCACCCCGGCGGTCCCCCACCCCAAGACCTGCGCCTTGTCGCAGACCCGCCGCACTGCGCCAGCACGCAGAGCGGGGTCGCGCACGACGCCGGACTTCCCGAGCACCTCGCGCCCGACCTCGAACTGCGGCTTGACCATCAGCAGCATGTCGCCGTCGTTGTCGATCAGCCCGGACAGCGCCGGCAGCACCGTGGTCAGCGAGATGAACGACAGGTCCGCCACCACGAGATCGGGCTGCCAGGGGAGGTCGGCGGGCGTCAGATGGCGGATGTTCGTGCGATCCATCACGATCACGCGCGGATCGGACTGCAGCCGCCACACAAGCTGGCCGTACCCCACATCGACGGCGATGACCGCGGCCGCCCCCTCGGCCAGCAGCACATCGGTGAATCCGCCGGTGCTGGCACCGGCGTCCAGGCAGCGGCGCCCCTCGATCCGCCGCAGTCCGCGCTGGAAGAAGGCGGCCAGGGCGCTGGTCAGTTTGCCCGCCCCGCGCGATGCCCAGCCGGGGCCCGCTGCCGCATCGATCACGATAGGTTCGCCCGCGTCCACCTGCCGGGCCGGCTTGTCGGCCACCGAACCGCCGACCTGCACGCTCCCGGCCCGGATCAAGTCCTGCGCCCGTTCCCGCGACTCCGCCATCCCGCGCCGCACGAGTTCGGCATCGAGACGGCGGCGGGTCATGCTCGGGGATCTGCGTCGTCCGACAGCGCGGCATCGAGCGCCACGGCCAGCTCCTCCAGGGCCGAGACGCGGTCGCCGGGCTCCTGCTCGGCAAGCCCCTGGAGCGACTGCTGCGCGCGCTGCACGTGGG
>CAZECO010000082.1:0-13794 GCA_964510455.1 uncultured Actinomycetes bacterium | reverse complement strand
TCCTCGCTGGTGCGGATCGGTTCCGGGATGTCGAGCGGCTCGGGGCGCGGGTGGAGCACCTCGGTGAGGACCGCACCGATCCCAGCCCCAGCGAACTGCGCGGCGATGAACGGCAGCACGCAGGCGGGTGCGATGCCGGTGAAGGTGTCGGTGAACCCGCGTCCGACGGTCACGGCGGGGTTGGCGAACGACGTGGAGGCGGTGAAGAAGTACGCGGAGCCGATCCAGGCCGGGACGAGTACCGGCCCGAGGCGACCGTGCCCGGTTCGGGTCAAGCTGCCGATCACCCACAGGAGGCCGGCGGTCGCCACGACCTCGCCGAGCAGGATCCCGGTGCCGGAGCGCTGCGTCGTCGAGGCGTGCCAAGCCGGCAGGCCGAACATGGCGTTGGCGAGCGCGACACCGAGCAGCGCCCCGGCGAGCTGGGTGCCGATGTAGGCCAGGGACTCGCGGGGCGGCAGTTCCCGGCGCAGCCCCGCCACCGCGGTGACCGCCGGGTTGAAGTGCGCGCCGGAGACCGGGGCCAGCGTCCAGATGAGGACGCCGAGGGCGGCGACCGTGGCCAGCGCGTTGATGAGCAGCTGCAGCCCGATGTCGTCGGTGAGCCGGGACGCCATGATCCCGGAACCCACGACTGCGGCCACCAGGACCGCGGTGCCGACGGCTTCGGCTGCCAGGCGGCGCCCGATCTCGGGCGTCATGGCCCTGGCATCGGTTGCAGGGCCGACGCAAGGTCGTCGACACGTCCGGCGATGTCGTCCCATGCGGCGCCGAAAGCGGACTCCCCGCCGCGCGCGACGGGGTCTGGGACTGACCAGTGCAGATGCGGCACCGCTGTGGCGAGGTCGGCGTTGTCGCACACGGTGACGACCAGCGCCCCGGCGAGCCCGCCGGGAGGGACGAGCTTCGGCTTCGCGCTGCCGAGGTCGATCCCGTGGCGCCGCGCTTCGCGCTTGGCCGCGGGATGGATCTGCTCGGCGGGTCGGGTGCCGCCGGACTGCGCCGGTACCCCGCTGCACCGCTGCCACAGCGCCTCGGCGAACTGCGAGCGGGCGGAGTTGTGGGTGCAGACGAAGACCACCCTGCCCGCCCGCACCGGTTCGGGATCGGCGACGTCCCGGCCCGCCCGGGTCAGGTGCAGGTAGACGCGGCGCCGGTCGGCCTCTGAGTGCCCACGGACCGCCAGCCCGGCATCCACGAGAACGTTCACGTGATGGGCAA
Source organism: uncultured Actinomycetes bacterium (assembly GCA_964510455.1). Classification (GTDB taxonomy): domain Bacteria; phylum Actinomycetota; class Actinomycetes; order S36-B12; genus CAVXYG01. The sequence goes on along the minus strand of CAZECO010000082.1, from coordinate 12,573 downwards.
GGAGGTTGGACGGAATGCCCCACCGGCGGGTGCACCACGTCGGGGAGCGGTCGCCGAGCAGGAGTTCGGTCACCATCGCCAACCGCTGCGGATCCGACAACGCCGCGTGCACCCGCGCACGGCGCACCAACTGCTCCGAAGGACGCCACTCCATAGACATTGAGGCAATAGTCACTGAGCAATCGTCGCATGGCAAGTCATGCCGCGCTGTAGTCGACCTCCGCTCCGGCGGGTGTCCGCCACACCTCTCGTTCCGGGATCAGGTCATAGCCGTAGTGGGTTTTCTGGATGTGGTGACGTCTACAGAGAGGGCCGAGATTCGCCTCAGTCGTCCGTCCCCGCGGCCAGGGGATGGCGTGGTCGAGGTCGCACTGTTCGGCGGGTCGGTCGCAGCCGGGCATCCTGCAGTGCGGCGCTCGCGCCCGCACCAGTCTGGCCAGGGCTGCCGATGGCCGGTAGGTGTCGCTGGAGGTCTTCACCACCCGCCCGTCGGCACCTGTCAGCCACGCCCGCCAGCGCGCGTCCGCGGCCAGCGCGCGGGCGACCGGCGCCGGCACCGGCCCGAGGCCGGAGATCTCGGCCTGCTCGTCGGTCAGCCCCAGCAGCGCAGCCAGCGGCACCGTCACGTTCACCTCAACTCCCGAGCAGCGCGAATCAGCCACGCCGAGCAGGATGTCGGCGAACAGGTCCGCCCGCTTCGCGTCGATGGGACGCGGGTCATCGGGGTCGTCGAGGCCGAGCGCCATCGCGGTCAGGCGCCGGTGGATCCGCAGGGCCACCTCTTCGGGCAGCACCGCGGCAATGGTCGCGGTGCCGTCCTGCCCGGGCCACAGTTCCACGCGGCGGTCCGCGCGGGCCCTGTCTCGGGTCTTGTTGTGGCTGGGTGCCGCGATGATCAGCCGCCTGGCGGCTTTCACCGCCGCCTGCCCGGTCATCGGCCGACGTCCGGCAGCCCTGGTCCGCACCGTCCGGATCCAGGCCGCGATCACCTCGGCCGCGTCCTGAGGATCCAGTTTCGCCGCTTCCTCGCACACGCGCTGCACCGTCCGCAGCGGCAGCACGCCCTCCGCGGCCAGTGCAGCGGCTTCCGGGAACAGCGCCAGATCCCGGGCCGACGAGATCACCGCCGATGCCGAGCGCGGCGAGATGCGCAGCGCCACTGCGACCTCCTCCCGAGCCGGGTCCACGATGCCCGGCCGGACCACCCCGTCGGGCAGCACGACCGGGTCGGCGCCGACCGCGTCCACCAGCACGGACGCGGATTGAACCGCGGTCCAGGTCGCCATCGCCTGCCATGCCGCCGCCAGCACGATCTGGCAGCCGCACGGGAACCCCGGCCGCGTGCCGGCAACCGGATCGCCCGGGATGCCCTGCCCGGTATGGTCCGCACTGCAGCCAGCCGACGCCAGCCCCGCCACCGCGGCCAGCAGGTCCGGGCCGGGCGCGATGTCCAGCACCGGCAGCACCTCTTCGCGGACCGGCATCGACCACCATCCGGGATCCACCCACCCCGGGCGATGGCCGTCCCACCAGTCCCGGAACCAGGCCACCGAAGCGATCTCCAGCACCGACTCCCCGTCCGGCGGCGCCACCGTCACCAGCGGCGCACTCCCCTCAACCATCGGATTCACCTCCTTCGAACATGTGTGCCCACTCTGACAGGGGGCTGTGACACGGGCGAGGCTGCAGGGGCGGGACTCCGGATGGCCCGTCAGCCATCGGATTCACCCCCTTCGAACATGTGTGCCCACAGTGACAGGGGGCGGTGACACAGGCGCGCCGGCGCGGGTGTCACACCCAGCGCACGACACTAGGCTCAGCCGTGTGAGCAGCTCACCCGACAACCCCGTCCTGCGCATGATCGAAGCCATCGAGGAGCAGGAGCGGACCCTGGTGTTCGAGCGGTTCGACAACACCGACGCCTGGCGCCTGGGCTGCCAGCTCGTGGACCTGGCCCGGGAGCGCGATCTGGGCGTCACCATCGACATCCGCCGCGGCGCCCAGCAGCTGTTCCATGCGGCGCTGCCGGGCACCACCGCGGACAACGACGCCTGGGTGGAGCGCAAGGCGCGCGTCGTGCAGCGCTTCTCCGCGTCGTCCTATCTTGTGGGTCTTCGCGCCGCCGCCAGCGGGGCATCGTTCGCCGAGAAGCGCGACGACCTGCCCGTTCATCGATACGCAGCGCACGGCGGCAGCTTCCCGATCCGCGTGCTCGGTGTCGGCGTGGTCGGTGCGGTGACCGTCTCCGGGCTTCCCCAGGAGGATGACCACGCTCTGGTGGTCGAGGCGCTGCGGGCCTTCCTCGCCTGATCCGGCCTCAGCGCGACGCGGCGCGCCGGTAGCGCCGGACCCCCAGCGGCATGAAGACCGCGAGGATCACCAGGCACCACAGGACCGATGAGATGATCGGGTTCTGCAGCGGCCAGTAGTCCGGGGCGACATAGCTGGCCGGCATGTTGCCGAACAGGTCGCGGATGGCGGCGGCCACCGAGCTGATCGGGTTCCATGCCGCGATCGGCTGCAGCCACGACGGCATGCTCTCCAGCGGGACGAAGGCGTTGGACAGGAAGGTCAGCGGGAACAGCCAGATCAGGCCGGCCGTCTGCGCGACCTCCACACTGCGCACGGTGAGGCCGATGACCGCCCCGATCCACAGGAACGCGTAGGCGAACAGCGCCAGCAGGGCGAACGCAGCCAGAGCGCTCAACACGCTGTTGTGCGTGCGCCAGCCCACCAGCAGGCCGGTGACAGCCATGGCCAAGGTGGTGACACCGGCGAACGCCAGATCGGCGAACGTCCGGCCCGCGAGCACCGCTGATCGCGACATCGGCAGCGAGCGGAACCTGTCGAACACGCCGCGGCTGAGGTCGTCGGCCATGGCGATACAGGTGGTCGCGCAGGTGAAGGCGACGGTCTGCACGAAGATGCCGCCCATCAGGAACTCGGTGTAGTCCCCGCCGCCGGGCACGGCGATCGCCCCGCCGAAGACGAAGGCGAAGAGCAGGACGAACATCACTGACTGGATGATCCCGAAGAAGATGGAGTCCGGCTGTCGGCGCAGCCTCGTCAAGTTGCGCCAGGTGATCGTCCTGGTGTCGGACAGGGACTGTGCAAGGTCGCTCATCAGTGACTCCCACCTGCGGTCGCGGCTGCCGATTCCGCCCCGGACGACTCGCCGTCCTCGGTGCGGTGGCCGGTGAGTTGCAGGAACACATCATCGAGGGTCGGCCGGCGCAGCCCGACGTCGAGCAGGTCGATGCCCGCCTCGTCGCATCTGCGGACCGCCTCCAGCAGGGGGGCAGCGACCCCGCTGACCGGCGCCACCAGCTGCCGGGCATGCTCATCGACGTCCAGTGCCCCGATCGCCAGCTGAGCCAGCACCTCCCGGGCCGCGGCGACCTGCCCCGGGCCGACGGTGATGACCAGCCGCTCTCCGCCGACCTGCGCCTTGAGCTCGTCGGCGGTCCCGCGGGCGATCACCCGGCCCCGGTCCACCACCACGATGGAGTCGGCGAGCTTGTCCACCTCATCGAGGTATTGAGTCGTCAGCAGCACGGTCGTGCCCGCCCGGACCAGCTCCTCGATGACCTCCCACAGCCCGAGCCGGCTGCGTGGATCCAGCCCGGTGGTGGGCTCGTCGAGGAACAGGATCGGGGGCCGCGCGACGAGCGCCCCTGCGAGGTCCAGCCGCCGGCGCATGCCTCCGGAATAGGTCTTGGCGGGCCGGTCGGCAGCCGCCACCAGATCGAACTGCGCCAGCAGTTCGTCGGCCCGGTCCCGGGTCGCCTGGGCGCCCAGGTGGTACAGCCGGCCGATCATCAGCAGGTTCTCCCGGCCGGTGAGGTACTCATCGACCGCCGCGTACTGCCCCGACAGGCCGATCGACCGGCGGACGGCCTGCGGGTCGGCGGCGATGTCGATGCCGTTGACCTCGGCGTGCCCGGCGTCGGGTGTCAGCAGCGTGGTCAGGATGCGGACCGTGGTGGTCTTGCCGGCCCCGTTGGGGCCCAGCAGCCCCAGGACCGAACCGGTCGGGACGTCGAGGTCGACGCCGTCGAGCGCCCTGACCTCCCCGGTCCGACTGGTGAAAACCTTGACCAAACCTCGGGCGCTGATGGCGGTTTCGGACACTTGTACATTCAACAACAGGGGTCCGGCAACGGCCAAAACGCTGCGGTGTCGCGGACGTCACAGCGACGCCGCGGCGACACCGACGGGCCGATTCAGTCCTCCCCGCCCCCGGGCACCGGTTCGGGCAGTTCGCCAGGTGCGTAGACGAGCTGGACGACGCCGGTCGGAAGGGCGGCTGAGCGCAGCAGCTTCAGGGGCTGCACCGGCGCGGCTGGGTCGAAGAGGTGCCCGCCCCGCCCGGCGGCCACGGGATGCACCAGCAGCCGCAACTCGTCCAGCAGACCCGCGGCCAGGAGTTGCCGCACGATCGAGATCGAGCCCGCCACCAGGACCTTGCCCACGGCCTCGTCGGACCGCAGCGCCGCGACCGTCGACACGATGTCGCCGCTGCGTTCCGCGTTCCGCCAGCCGAGGTCGTGCCGCCCGCGGGTGGCCACGATCTTGCGCACGTCCCCCAGCCTGGCGGCGAACTCTGCGTCCTCCTCGCCCGCAGCCTCCCGGCCGGGCCAGGCGCCGGCGAAGCTGTCGTAGGTCACGCGCCCGAGCACCAGCACATCGACCCCGGAGTAGTCCTCATCCACGGCCTTGCCCATCGCGTCATCGAAGTAGGGGAAGTGCCAGGCGGGATCGATCTCGGCGACCCCGTCGAGTGCGATGAAGAGGGTGGAGACGACGGTGGCCATGCTTGCAGCTCCGGTGGGTAGGGGACCGGTGGGGCCGAGACTACCCAGGTCCGCCGGGGGGCGGTGCCAGCTCCACCCGCACGCCCAGCAGGCGCACCGGCCGCAGCTCGCCGTAGCGATCCAGCAGCCGCACCGCGGCATCCGCCACGGCACCGGGGTCGGTGGTCGGCGCCGGCAGCTTCGTCACCCGGGTCGAGGTCGAGAACGGCGCGAACCGGACCTTGATGGACACGTGGGTGACGCTGCGTCCATGGGCGACGATGTCCTGCACCACCTGGTGGGCCAGTCCCCGCAGCCGCGCCTCGATCTCGGCCCGGTCGGTGATGTTGTCGGTGTAGGTCTCCTCGTGGCTGCGGCCCCGCGGCACCCAGGGCGCGTCGGTGACCGACCGGTCCCCGGCTCCGTTGCCGAGCAGCCGCAGCCAGGGTCCCGTCGTGGGACCGAACCGCCCGCTCAGGACGGCCTCGTCCGCTGCGGCCAGCTGCGCCACGGTCGTGATCCCCAGCTCGGCCAGCTTCGCCGCGGTGCGCGGGCCGATGCCCCAGACCGCGTCGGCGGGCCGATCACCCATGATGGCGAACCAGGTGGCCCGGGTGAGCGTGGCGACGCCGGGCGCGTCGGCCGGGTCGACCCCGGCGGGCGCCTTGGCCATGCCGGTGGCCAGCTTGGCGGTCAACTTGTTGTCGCCGACCCCGACGCAGCAGGTCAGACCCGTGCGGGAGCGCACCAGCTCCCGCGCCCGGTGCGCCAGCGCGACCGGATCGGCATCGTCGGTGCCGAGGAACCCCTCGTCCCACCCCCAGACCTCGACGGTCGCCGGCAGCTCGCGCACCGCCGCCCAGACCTTCTGCGACGCCTCGTCGTAGGCGGCGCGGTCCAGCGGCAGGAAGACCGCATCGGGGCAGCGCCGCGCGGCGGTGCTCAGCGGCATCCCCGACTGGACACCGAACCGGCGCGCCTCGTACGACGCCGTGGCGACCACCTGCCGGCGCCGTGCCGGATTCCCGTCTCCTCCGACCACGACCGGCCGGCCGCGCAGCTCGGGGCGGCGCAGCACCTCGACGGCGGCGATGAACTGGTCGAGGTCCAGGTGGAGGACCCAGCTGTGCACGGTCATGCGCGCGGCTCCCGGTATGGGAATCAGACATCGGACAGGATGCCATTGCGCACGCGCCCCGGCCACCGGGGCCGTGCTGCGCTGAGGCAGAATCTGAGCCGTGACCCCACCCCTGGTGCTGACCGGTGAGCAGTTGGACTTCGCCCGGGAGGTGGTCGCTGCGCACGTGCCGCAGACGCCCGCCCGCCGCTGGCCGCTGCTGGAGCAGGCGACCGGGACGCAGACCTGGGTCAAGCACGAGAACCACAACCCGACCGGTGCGTTCAAGGTGCGGGGCGGTCTGACGTACATGGCCCGGTTGACGGCGACCGGGGAGCGGCGCGGCGTGGTCTCCGCCAGCCGCGGCAACCACAGCCAGAGCCTGGCGTTCGCCGGTGCGGCGGCCGGGGTGCCGGTGACCATCGTCGTGCCGGAGGGCAACTCGCCGGACAAGAACGCCGCGACGCAGGCCTTCGGGGCGCGGGTCGTCGTCCATGGCGCCGACTTCCAGGAGGCGCTGGAGCACTCGCGGCGCCTGGCCGAGCAGGACGGCCTGATCGCCGTGCCGCCGTTCCATCCGTGGCTGGTGGAGGGCGTCGCGACGGCCGCCGACGAGCTGCACCGCGCCGTGGCGGACCTCGACGTGATCTATGTGCCGGTCGGCATGGGCAGCAACATCTGCGCCAACATCGCCGTGCGCGACCTGCTCGGATCCGAGACCGAGATCGTCGGGGTGGTCGCCGAGCGCGCCCCCGCCTATGCCCTGTCGTTCGATGCCGGCGACGTCGTGTCGACCGACACCGCCGACACCTTCGTCGACGGTGTCGCATGCCGCACGCCGGACCCGCTGGCGGTGGCGACGATCAGCAGGGGCGCGGCCCGGATGGTGCGGATCAGCGAGGTGCAGGCGGCGCAGGCCATGACGCTGATGTACCGGGCGACCCATCAGCTGGCCGAACCGGCGGGAGCCCTGGCGCTCGCCGCGGTTCTGGCGGAGCGGGAACAGCTCGCGGGCAAGCGGGTCGCCTTCTTCCAGACCGGCGGCAACGCCGACTTCGACGTGCTGCAGCGCGCGTTCGCGCTGGCGGGCGCCTGAGCCCGATCGGCTCAGGTCTGCTGCTCGGCCACCATCGCCGCCAGCCTCCGCGCGGTATTGACATTGCGCACGGTGGCCTGTTTATACAGGGGAGTCCCGGCCATTCTCGTCAATCGGCTGCGGGTCGCATCGCTCCGGCTGACCATCCAGATGAACGCGCCCGGCGCATGCCGCACGTGTTCGATGCCCTCGCGCGGTTCGAGCTGGGAGCTGGCGGTTTCGGCGTCCACCCCGTCGAGCAGGTAGACCACGTCGGTGCGCATCTGCGGACTGTTGGTCCAGTCGTCGGGAATCGCCTGCGCGATCGTGCGGATGTCGGCCCCCGTGCGCACCAGCACCCGCGGCCGGAAGCCGAACCCGGCCTGCAGCGCGTCCTCGATCGGGGCCGCCAGGGCGATCTCGTCCTGCGCGTCGGCGCGGAAGATGACGTTGCCGCTGTTGATGTAGGTCGCGACGTCACGATGTCCGAGCTGCGCGAAGACGCGCCGCAGCTCGGGCATGGGCACCTTGTGGGCGCCTCCGACGTTGATACCGCGCAGCAGGGCGACGTGGAGCATGGATCCAAGCGTATGCCGATCGGCGCCGGCGCTACTTGAAGCGCAGCTCGACTGGCGGGCCTGCGAAGTCGGAGTAGGCGTCGGCCTGCGCCTCGATGCCCTCCCGCTCCGCCGCGGCCAGGGGACGGGCGGGCAGCGCAGTGAGCCTGATCCGCGGGCCGACCACGCTGCGCCGCCAGGTCCCGACCACGGTGCCGTCGATCATGATCACGCGACGGGGTGCGCCGAACCGGAGGAGACGCAGTTCCAGCGGGTCGAGCAGCGCCTTGCCGGCGGCCGACAGCCCGCTGACGTACTCGTCGAACCCGTTCAGCAGGGCGACGCACGGGGACTGCCATGCAGTCGGCGCAGGTGCCGGGTCCAGCCAGAAGCACGTGCCGTGCGGCCCCTCGGCCGACGGTGCGCCCACCGCCGTCAGCGCGCTGCGGATCTCCGTCACCGTCAGCTGCGCCCACGCCGCCAGATCGGCGACCGTCGAAGGGCCGTGGGAGCCCAGGTAGCAGCCGACCAGCCAGGTTACGGACTCGCCGCGGTCGGGCAGCGCAACCGGGTCCAGCAGGCGGTAGGTCTGCGCGTCCCCGCGGATCGGTCCGCTCCCGATGATCATTTCCAGCTCCGCCCACATCAGCGCGCCCATCAGCGTCCGGGCGGGCATCGAGACCCCGGCGTCGACGAGCGCAAGGCGGATCTCGTCCCTGGTCAACGGGCCCTGCGACAGCAGCCCGGTCAGCCGGTCGCGCCATGCGGCGAGCACCGGGGCGTTCAGGCCCGTCTGCTGGTAGAACGTCGCGTTGTTGCGGTGGACCCGGCCGGTGGTGGCGGCCTGGACGCGTGCCAGGTCCTCGCGGCGGACCAGGTGCCACGTCGGTCGCAGCGTGTGGGTCCGGATCAGATCGCCCGCGTTGAACTCCGCCAGGATCTCGTCGCGCGTCTGGCCGGTCCGTTGCGACAGCGACCACAGGGTGTAGTCGAACTCCTGGGCCTGCACGGCGCCCAACCGGCCGACCGCTGCGGCGGCCGTGCCTTCCCATGCCGCACCGCGACCGTCGGGCAGCCCGCAGGCCAGCCAGCGGGCCCGGCGCCACTGTTCGACGTCCACCCCACGGAGTGTGGCATGGCGCCAGCGGGTCAGGCCCCGGACTCGGCCCGCTGCTTGATGCCGCGCAGCATCTGCCGCTCCATCACGAAGCCGATCGGCTCGACCACGTGCCACAGGACGGTGGCCGACGTCTGCGGCGGGTGCGTGAGCCGCTGCCGGACCAGCAGCCGCGTCGCCAGGCCGCCCGCCAGCGGTCGCAGCTGCCATTGCCAGGTCGCGAACCCCCCTGGCGAGTCAGGCGTCGCGGCGTCGTGCGGCGCCTTCGGGTCGGCCCCGACCAGCACCAGCGAGCGCGGCGGATCGACCAGGTGGACGCGGAAGCACGGGTAGCCCTCCGGCCCGAGCCGGATCAAGTCGCCGGCCGCCAGATCCTGGAACTGCTGCAGCACCTCGTCGGTGCTGTGGATGTCGCAGCGGACGAGGTTCTCCAGCCCGTCGAAGCTGTAGAGCCCGCCCCGTCCCTGCCCGATCTGCGCCAGCCACGGCCACACGCGGTCCACCGGCGCGTGAATACTGATCGCCCGCGTGTACCCCAGCTTCGGCTCGGCCAGCAGCTCGTCGCCCGGCATCGCACCGGCGACCTCGGCGTTCGCCGCGCCCCAGCGGTTGTACCGGCCGCGCCCCAGGGGTGCGGTCAGGGTTGCCGCCGCGATCTGGGCGCCTCCGATCAGGACATCCCCTGCAGCGTTCACAAACCGGGTCCTCTCGACGTGCCGCCCACTCAAGCGCCTGCGCTGAGCGTAGATCACCGACGAGCCACGCCATCGCATCCCGGCCGGTGCGATAATCCGAAGCGCGACAGATCCTCAAGACTGGGGAACCGTGAAGAAGGGCAACTACGGCGGCGGCCGCGTCGTCTGGGGACTGCTCAGGACGGCGTGGCTGGTCCTGGTCGTCGTCGGCCTGACCTGGCCGGTGTGGATCGAGCAGGTGCCGCTGCCCGAGGAGGACGTCGCGCCGCCCACCGATCCGTCGGTTATTGCCGATTACCGGGCTGATCTGGCGATCGCGGCCGACGGCGTCCTGACTGCCACCGAGACCCTGGTGGTGGTCCTCCCCGAGGGCCGGCACGGCATCTACCGCTACTTCGACACCCACGACCAGTCCGATCCCACCATCCGCTATCAGCCGGATCTGGGCTCCGTGACGGTCGACGGCGCTCCCGCGACCGTCGAGACGACGTGGTCCGACGACCGGCGCTACGTGGTGGCCCGGGTGGGCGACGCCGACATAACCCTCCCCGCCGGCCCCCACACCTACGTCATCACCTACTCCGTGCCCGGTGTGATCGCGCCGAGCACCCTCGGCGAGTCGGACACCTTCCCGACGGTCGTCCCCGGAACCGGCGAGCCGGCGGCGTCGGTGTTCTTCTGGAAGGTCGTCGCACCGGGCTGGGAGATGCCGATCAATGCCGCGACGGTGAACGTGACCCTGCCCGCGCCCACCACGCTCACGCAATGCTGGTCCGGGTCGCCGGCGGACCAGACCTGCGCGGTGGCGGGGTCGGGCACCAACCAGCTGACCGTGTCCGCGCACGACCTGCCGCCGCGCTCGGGGATGACGCTGCGCGCATCCATGGCCCTACCCGCGCCGGAGCGCGACACTCTGCCGTGGACGCCGGAATGGGATCGGGTCTGGGGCACCGACCTTATGGTGCGCAACCTGGTGCTGCTGCTTACCGCAGCCGCCGGCGTGTTCGGCTGGTACCTGTCATACCGGGTACGCGAGCGCAAGCCTGGCTTCCCGGTGCTGTTCGAGCCACCGCAGGGGCTCGGCCCGGTGCAGACGGCCTACCTGGAGCGGGAGGACGTCGGCGAGCACCCGCTGGTCGCGACGCTGCTGCACCTCAAAGCCCTCGGTCTCATCTCGATCGAGCCGCAGCGCAACGGGTTCCGGGTCACCGGTGTGCGCGACGCCGCGCGCTGGGAGCAGGTGGACTACCTGTCCCGCAATACGGGCATGGCGCTGTCGCTGGATGCCGGCGAGACGGTGGAGATCGACGGCGGGCTGGCGATCGGCACGCGGCTGGCGCGCGCGACCGACAAGCTGGCCGAGGACGCCGCGTGGTGGGGTGCGGGGGAGCGGCTGGTGATTCCCGATCGGATCGCGAAGCGGTCCGCCCAGGCCTGGGTGATCGCCCTGCTGGGGGCGGTCGCGCTGCTCCTATTCGCGCCGGTGACGATGTGGGTGCTGCCGGCGGCGGCTTTCGTCTTCACGGGCAGCCGGGTAATGCGCAAGGGGGCGTCGACGAAGCGTTCGCCCGAAGGGCGGGTGGGCTGGTCACGGGCAGGCGGGTTCCGGCGTTTCCTGTCCACCCGCTCGGCGGAGGACCGGTTCGACTTCGCGGCGCAGCAGGACGTGTACCTGAAGTATCTGCCGTACGCGGTCTCGTTCGGCGTCGCCAAGGCGTGGGCGAAGAAGTACCGCAAGGCCACCGGGCTGGAGCCGCCCGCCATCATCGCCAGCGCGCGATCCGGTGGGAGCGACAACGACTACTTCGCCAGGGGCGGGCTTGCCCAGCTGGCCAGCTTCGAGCAGTCGTTGGGCCGTTCCATCGGTGCGTACGAGGCCAAACAGGCAGCGGAGGCGGCTGCCAGCAGATCCTCATCCTCGGGAAGCTCCGGGGGCGGCGGCGGAGGCGGCGGCGGTTCCTGGTAGGGCCGAGGCGAACGAAGGGAAGACGATGATCTGGATTGTGGTGGGCCTCGCGGTGGTGGCCGTCGCGCTGTTCGCGGTCGGTTTCAACAAGCTGCGGCGCGCGGACCTCGCGGCACAGGAGGCGCTGGCCGGCATCGATGTGCAGCTGATGCGCCGCGCGGACCTGGTGCCGAACCTGGTGGCGACGGTGCAGGGCTACGCCGCGCACGAATCCGGCGTGCTGACGGCAGTCACGGCCGCGCGGACCGCGGTACGGCAGGCTGCGCAGGGCGGGTCGGTGACCGAGCGCGCGGCCGCCGAGTCCGCGCTGGACCGCTCGCTGATCCAGGTGATGGCGGTGGCGGAGGCCTACCCGCAGCTGGCTGCGTCGCAGAACTTCCAGCAGCTGCAGACGCAGCTCGCAGAGACAGAGGACCAGGTGGCCTTCGCGCGGCAGTACTACAACGACGCCGTCCGTTCGCTGAACACCGCCGTGACCACGATCCCGTGGATGGTGTTCGCCGGCGCCGCGGGCGTCGGCAAGCGGGACTTCTTCGACGCGCCGGACACAGCTGCGGAGGGTCCGCGGGTGCAGTTCTGACGCGGGGCCGGTTGCACCGCCATGTTTGCGGCCCGTCTCCTCGGGGTACCTCTCGACGAGATGACGCCGAACGATGGGGACCCGATGACGACGATCAACCTTGACCGATCCGCCGAGCCGCACTCCGGTATGCGGGTGCCGATCGGGCCGTTCCCGGCACGGGTGCGCCTGGAAAGGGACCGTCTGGTCCTTGAGGTCGTGGTCGGACAGATGACCGGCCCGGTCGACCTGGAGCCGGCGGTGGACTTCACGGTGGAAGTCCTGCGTGAGCTGTTCGGATCGTCGGTCAACCGGCCGGAGGCAGCCTTCGATCCGCGCTCCAAGGCGGTGACCATCTGTTACGAGTGCGACTTCGACGCGGCTTGGGAAGAGGTTGTCGCGATGACGATGGCGGGCACGCTCTTCGCGTCGTACCTGGTCATCCGGCTCGCGCACTCCCTGACCCCCGAATGGCGTGTCGAACTGACCGCTCGCAGGGTCCTGGGTGCCGGCAGACAGGATCCCCGTCGCCTGGTCGGATCCTTCGAGGCCCCCTGGGCGCCGTGGGACGAGGAGGAGCGTCGTGGACGCCTTCCGGAGCCGGATCCTTCTCGATGACGCGCCCTACCGCGGACTGCCCGACGCGCTGCCAGATCGAGGCGCGCGTGCTGACCGCGCTGCGCCAGCAGGGCTG
>CAZECO010000081.1:7514-14086 GCA_964510455.1 uncultured Actinomycetes bacterium | reverse complement strand
GGTACGTCATCGTGGGCACGATCCCGATCGCCGTGATCGGGTTCACGTTCCAGGATGCGATTGAGACCACCGCCCGCAACTTGTGGTTGGTCTCCTTCACCCTGATCGCCTTCGGCATCGTGCTGGGGGTCGCCGACCGGGTGGGCGCCAAGACCCGGAAGACGGAGGACCTGACCCTGCGCGACGGCCTGCTGTACGGCCTCGCCCAGTCGCTGGCCCTGATCCCCGGTGTGAGCCGGTCGGGCGCCACCATTTCCGGCGGCCTGTTCCTCGGCTACGACCGGGCGTCGGCCACTCGGTACGCCTTCCTGCTGGCCATCCCCGCCGTCATGGCCTCCGGGCTGTACGAGGCGACGAAGATCGCCGACGAGGAGGTCGTCTCCTGGGGTCCGACGATCCTGGCGACGATCATCGCGTTCGCCGTCGGATACGCGGTGATCGCATGGCTGCTGCGCTACATCACGACCAACTCCTACCTGCCGTTCGTGGTCTACCGGATCTGCCTGGGGTTGCTGGTCGTCGCGCTGCTGTCGGCGGGCGTGCTCACCAGCGGGTGAGTCGCTGTCGGTCACAGGCCCGGACTCGGAATGGGCGCTACATCGCGGATCGCGCTTACCAAGGCGTCCTTCGGCATCTGGCGGGGTCCGTTGGGTTCAGCATCGGGCGGCGGCCCGGCGGATCGTTGGAGCCACCGCAGCCGGTCCGGCGGGTCGGTGGGTGTCTGCACCCGTTCCCGGGCTTGCACCTGCGGCGGGGGGTGTTTCCGCCGGTTGTTGTACCCGTCTGTGGGGGTTTGCAGGCTCATCGGAATCCGGCGGGGAGTCCCGGGCAGGGGTGCGCGGGGGCTGGCGAGGCGCGGGGCATCGGTCGCGAACGCATGTTCGGATTCCGGGGTCAACGGCCGGTGTGCGCAACGGCGGGGCTGCCGCGGGAAGGCGCTTCGCCGCCGGCGGGGGCGCGAGAAGGCATCGGCTGCCACTGGCACCCGTTGGGTGTGCGGATCGCCCCCGAGTTCGACCCGGTGGGGGGTTTGCACCCGCGGCGGGGGTGGATCGCCCGCGACACGCCGTCGGGAGCCCACGCTGCGGGTGCAAAGCCCCGCGACGGGGTGCATCTACCCGCCGTGGACCGGCACCGCGGGGCCGGTCCCACGATCCGCCACCCGCCCCCGCTGCATGCTGCAGCCGCGGCACCCGCACCCCGCCAGATTCCGAAGCACCGGTTGGCACCCGCAGCGTGGCTTCCCTGCGGCGTGTCGGGGGCGCCAGGGAGCGGGTGGAAAGCTGGGCCCGATCCGCCCTTCAACGGGGGTGCAAAGGCCCGTTAGCGGGGTGGCTTCTCGTCCCCCGGGGGCGGGATCGGCGGCCGGCGCGACGCACGGGCCCGCCGCTGTGAACCAGGAATCCGCAGCATCCGGCCCCGACACCCGAAAGCGGGTGCGGGGGCGCCAGCCGGGCCCGCGCGGCCCTTCCAGCCGTTCGGCAGGTGTGCGAGAGAACGGGGACGATGCGGGCTCCCGGCGCACCGGCGCCCACCTGTGTCACTCGGTGGCGATCGCGTCCAGGATGTTCATCCGTGAGGCGCGCCGGGCGGGGAAGGTCGCCGCCACCACTCCGATCAGCACGGCCGACACGAGCAGGATGCCGATCGTCCCCGTCGGGATGACAAGCTGGTCGATCCCTTCGCCCTCAAGCGCCCGGACCAGGCATACGGCTGCGAACACGCCGATCCCGACACCCACGAGTCCCCCCAGCAGCGCAACGAGCACGGCTTCCCAGCGGATCATCCGCCTGATCTGGCGTCTGCCGGCGCCCACCGCCCGCAGCATGCCGATTTCGCGGGTGCGCTCCAGGACCGACAGCACCATCGTGTTGACCACGCCCAGGGCGGCGATGATGATGCTGAGCCCGAGCATCGCGTAGATGATGTACAGCAGTTGATCGAGCACCGCCGAGTTCTGCTCCTTGACCGCGGTCTGATCGGACACATCCAGCAGCGGGTTGGCCGCGGCGGCCGCCTCGACCTGCTCGACGACTGCGGCCGTATCGGCGTCATCGGCCAGATCGATGAACAGGAGGGTGTCCTGCGCCGCCCCGCCGACGGAGCGGTAATCCTCCAACGGCAGGATCAGCGCGGAGGCCATCAAAGCGGTCGGTTCGAACAGTGCGACCAACTCGAAGGTGAGCTCCTGTCCGGAGGCGAACAGGACGTCGATCCGATCGGAGGTGTCCCATCCCCGGTCCTCCGCGAAGTCCCTGGCGACCACTGCATTGCCCGGCCCGAAGGCGTCGAGGTCCCCCTCTGCGACCTCCACCGTGATCACCGAGTCGATCGGGCCGCCGCCCATAGCGGCGATGGTCACGGTCTCGCCGTCCACTTCCACGGGGCCGGTGGACTCCCGGACAACGTACCGGACGCCGTCGATGCCCTCGATCGAGTCCCCGATGCCCACCGCGAACGGCTGGCCGGTCTGCGTCCCGACAACGAGCTCGGCGCCGAATGCGCTGTCCACCAGCGATTCCAGCGACCGCTGCACCGATGCGACCAATCCCGCGACGCAGCTGACCAGAGCCAGCCCCACGATCAGGGCCGACGCGGTGGCAGCCGCCCGGCGAGGTGATCGACCCGTGTTCCGCCCGGCGATCCGACCCGGGACGCCGCCCAGCTTCGCCATCGGCACCGTCATCAGGCGCGCGAAGGCCACGGCGAGGACGGGCGCGAGCAGGATGCCCGACAGCAGGAGCACCAGCGCCCCGATCGCCACCCCACCGACATCCGGTTCCTCGGCCGTGAACGCGGGCGCGACGAAGAATCCCCCCGCGGCCAGCGCGAGCACACCCAGCGAGGTGACAGCGACGCTGGGATGGTCAGGCGGTGCGGCGGCCAGCCGCAGCGCCTCGACCGGCCGGATGCGCGCGGCACGCAGCGCCGGTGCGACGGCGGAGACCACCGTGACCGAGAGCCCCAGCACGATCGCCACCATGATCGCCGACGCCGTCGGCGAGATGCCGGACGTCAGCTCCAGGCCCAGTGCTCCCACACCGGCCTTCAGCAGCAGGGCCAGCCCGTATCCGAGCGCGACGCCCGCCACTGCTGCCACCAGTCCGAGCACGACAGCCTCGATGAGCACACCGAAGAGCACCTGCCTGCGGGTGGCGCCGATCGCGCGCAGCAGCGCCATCTCCCGGGCGCGCGCGGCGATGAGCATCGAGAACGTGTTGTAGATCAGGAAGGCCGCCACGAACAGGGCGATGCCGGCGAATCCCAGGACGATGTAGGTGAGGAACGACAAGCTTTCCCGCAGTTGCGTCGCGACCGCCTCCACCTGCTCGGCCCGCGTCTGCACGAGGTACTCGTCGCCGAGTTCGGCCTCGATGGTCGCGGCCACGTCCTCGTCGGTGTAGCCGTCGGCGGTGGCGACCGCGATGTACTGCCACTTGCCCGGCTCCGCGAACAGCCGCTGGGCGGTCTCGGGGACGAAGGCCGTGATCGTGGCACCTGCCAGGCCGCCGGTTTCACCCAATCTGAAGGTTCCGACCAGGGTCGTGTCGACCTGGCCCTGCGGTGTGAGCACTGCGAGCGGCTGGTCGAGATCGATCCCCAGTTTGGGGAACGTCACCTCGTCGACCACCACCTCGAGGTCGGCGGCCGGTTCGCGACCGGTGACGATGACGGCGGGGCGCAGCTCGTCCTGGGGCGTCCAGTCCACGCCGATCGCCGGGGGACCGACCGCGCCGACGACTTCGCCCTGCGAGTCGATCAGGTAGGCGCCGTTGACGCTGATGTTGCCGGCCGCACTGGCGACGCCGGGCATCCGGCCCACCCGCTCCAGCACCGACTCATCCATCAGCAACGGTGCAGCGGCGCCGGTGCCGGAGGTGATGCTGCTCTCCACGGCGGACTGCGGGCTGACGAGCACATCCTGGGCGCCGCCCTCGAAGATGTCGAGGAACGTCCGGTCCAGCGCGTGGGTGAGCATCAGCATGCCGGACGCGAACGCAACCCCGAGCACGACCGCGATCGCGGTGAGCGCCAGGCGCAGCTTGTGGGACATGATGCTGCGCACGGAGATCCTCAGCACGTGCGACCGCCCTCCGGGTCGTCTGGCAACGTCCCCAGTCTGCGCCGCCGGACGCCTGGGGTCCTCCGGCCGGGTCGCAACCGCGGCCCCCTACAGCCAGCCCGACCGTTTGAAGGCGCGGTACAGGATCGTGCAGATCACCGCCATCAGGCCCAGGGCCCACGCGTAGCCCCAGACCTCGTCGAGCTCGGGCATGTACTCGAAGTTCATCCCGTAGATGCCGGCGATCACGGTCGGGACGGCCGCCAGGGCGACGTATGCGCTGATCCGGCGCATGTCCTCGTTCTGCTGCAGGCCCAGCCGGGCCGTGGATGCCGTCAGCATGGCCATCAGGAGCTGATCGTTGGACTCGGCGTACTCGACCACGCGGAGCAGGTGGTCGGCGACGTCCTCGAAGTAGGGCTGCAGGTGCTCGTCGATCTGGGGGATCTGCCCCCGGGCCACCATCCCCGCGGCGCCGGCCAGCGGTGCGACCGCCCGTCGCAGCTCGAGGTTCTCGCGCTTCAGGCTGTAGATCGAAGCGGTATCGTCGGTGCGCTCCGGTGAGAACACCGACTCCTCGATCCGCTCGATGTCGTTGCTGACCTCGGCGGAGACGCTGAGGTACTGATCGACGATCACGTCCACGAGCGCATAGAAACCGGTCGCCGGGCCGAACTTGCCCAGTGCCGGTTCGCGGTCCATCCGCGCGAGCATGGAGTCGGCGATGTCGTAGCGGCCGTGGGCGATCGTGATGAGGTAGCCGGAGCCCGCGAAGACGCTGACCTGATGCGTCTCGATGTCGCTGGTCGCCTCCAGGTACGTCAGCGCCTTCATCACCAGGAACACGTCCTTGCCGTCGCGCTCCAGCTTGGCGCGCTGCCGAGGTGTCTGCGCATCCTCCACCTGCAGACGCGGCAGTCCGAACACATCGCCCAGCATGGCCATCTCATAGGCCGTGGGATAGACGACATCCACCCACAGGTACGCCGGCGATCCGTCGCGCCGCGCCTCGCGTGCCCGGCCGAACAGCTCCGACAGCTCGCTCCGGTGCGCGATGGTGCTCAGCCGGACGTGTCCGGGATCGGGAGGCCTGCGCAGCGGGTGGGCGTCGCTGTAGCCGGACAACGTGATGCGGCCGTCTTCGAACAGCCAGATTCCGCCGATCACGTCCTCATCTTGTCCCCCGAAGTACCCTATTGGGGTGACAACAGTCCTCCTGGTGCGCCATGGACGGACGACAGCGAATGCGGCGGGGGTGCTCGCGGGCTGGACGCCCGGGATCCATCTCGATGATGTCGGGCGGGAACAGACGAAGTCCCTCGCCCAGCGTCTGGCGGGGCTCGCCATCGACGGGTTCGTGACCAGTCCGCTCGAGCGCTGCCGCGAGACCGCGGAGATCATCAGCGCCAGCCACACCGAACACGCGCGGTTGAACAGCGACCTCGACCTCGCCGAATGCCGGTACGGGGAGTGGACCGGCCGACCGTTGGCGGAACTCCGCAGGGAGCGGTTGTGGCAGGCGATCGAGCAGGTCCCCAGCAGCGTGACGTTTCCGAACGGGGAGTCGCTGTCAGCCGTGCAGGCTCGTGCGCTGCACGCCATCCGCAGGTGGAACGTCCGCTACGGCGAACATGGGATCTACGTCGCCGTGACGCACGGGGACGTCATCAAGGCGATCCTGGCCGACGCGCTGGGCATGCACCTGGACATGTTCCAGCGCATCGGCGTAGAGCCATGCTCGGTCAGCGTCGTGCAGTACGGCGGGCACCGCCCGTTCGTGATCCGGGTCAACGATGTCGGCGGGGATCTGGTGTCGCTCGCCAGGACGAGGGACACCGAGCCCACGGCCCTGGGCGGGGGCGACATCCGATAACGGGCAGCCACCCGCCGCGGCGGTAAGGTCGGCCTATGCCGCGACGCGTGTTGGTGCACGATCCGCCGGATCGGTTCGTGGCTGGGACCGTGGGCCCGCCGGGGGAGCGCACGTTTTTCCTGCAGGCCGTGTCCGGGGATGTCGTCCACACCATCCAGGCGGAGAAGGAGCAGGTGCGCCTGTTGGCGATGCGCATGCAGGAGATCCTGGACGAGACGCTGGCCTCCGACCCGATGTCGGGCATCCCGCAGGCCTCACCGGAGGGCCACTCCGAGCTGCAGGTACTGGCCTCCCCGCTGGAGCCCGAGTTCACCGTCGCGGCGCTGGCCCTGGGCTGGAACCGGTCGACCCACCGGCTTGTCGTCGAGGCGCATGCGGGACTCAACGAGGACGAGGATGTCCCCGACCTGGAGACCGACCCCGAGGATGGTCCGGATGTCCTCCGGGTGCGCCTCACCGGGACCGCGGCACGGGTCTTCGCCGAACACGCGCTGCGGGTCGTCGCGGCGGGTCGTCCGGAATGCCCGTTCTGCCACCTCCCGCTCGAACCCGCCGGCCATATCTGCCCGCGCGCCAACGGTTACCGCCGTTGACACCAGGCGACGCCGCGCCTGTACTGGCGGCCCTGCGGGATTC
>CAZECO010000081.1:5629-7414 GCA_964510455.1 uncultured Actinomycetes bacterium | reverse complement strand
TACCGCCGTTGACACCAGGCGACGCCGCGCCTGTACTGGCGGCCCTGCGGGATTCGCGGCTGCGCGTCCTGGGACGGTTCGCCGACGCGTCGAACCTGACCCTGCTCGCGGTGACGGGCGGCGGGTTGCGGTGCGTGTACAAGCCGAGTTCCGGCGAGCGTCCGCTGTGGGACTTCCCGACCGGCACGCTGGCCGGCCGCGAGGTCGCGATGTACCTGCTGGCCACGTCGATCGGCTGGGATGTCGTCCCGGAGACGACGCTTCGGCCCGATGGCCCCTACGGCGCGGGCGTCTGCCAGCGGTTCGTGGAGCCCGGGCCGGTCGCTGCGGTGCGGGTGGTGGCCGAGGACGCGGACCGGCCCGCGGGCGGCCGTGTCGTCGCGCAGGGCGAGGTCACCGGCGCGACGGTGGCGCTGGTGCACGATGATGCCCCGCAGCTGCGCCAGATCGCGCTGCTGGACGCGATCGCCAACAACGCCGACCGCAAGGGCGGACACGTGATCACCGACGTCCGCGGCAGGCTGTGGGGCATCGATCACGGCCTGACGTTCCATGAGCAGGACAAGCTGCGGTCGGTGCTGTGGGGGTTCGCGGGCGAGCCGATCGAAGAGGCACTCCTTGCGGACCTGCGGCGCCTCGACGAGCGGTGGGACTCCGTCGCCACGGCGCTGGGGGGCCACCTCGCCGAGGTGGAGGTGGCAGCCGCCCATGACCGGCTCGAGGCGCTCCTTGCGCATCGGAGGTACCCGCAGCCGACAGCGGGCTGGCCGAGGCTTCCCTGGCCCCCGATCTGACGGCTCGGCCGCAGCGCTGCATCTACGCTTGGCAGATGCACTCGTGGGATAGCCCTGTCGTGCCCAGGCTGCCGGGGCGTGGGCTGCCGCTGAGGCTGTACGACACCGCGACCGACGAGGTGCGGCCCACCGCCCCCGGCGCGACGGCGCGGATGTATGTCTGCGGCATCACCCCGTACGACGCGACCCACCTGGGCCACGCCGCCACCTACGTGGCGTTCGACCTGGTGAACCGCGTCTGGCTCGACGCCGGCCACGATGTGCACTACGTCCAGAACGTCACGGACATCGACGACCCGCTGCTGGAGCGCGCCGTGGCGACCGGGCAGGATTGGCGCGCGCTGGCCGAGCGGGAGACCGAACTGTTCCGGCGGGACATGACGGCGCTGCGGGTGCTCGCGCCGCGGGACTACATCGGGGCGGTGGAGGCCATGCCCCTGATCTGCGCGGACATCGCCCGGCTGACTGAGCGTGGCGCCACCTATCACGTGGACGGGGATCTGTACTTCGACATCACCGCGGACCCGACCTTCGGGTCGGTGTCGGGGCTGGACCAGCACACTATGGCGGCGCTGTTCGGGCAGCGCGGCGGGGATCCGCAGCGGCCGGGGAAGCGCAGCCCGTTGGACCCGGTGCTCTGGCAGGCTGCCCGGCCGGACGAGCCCGCCTGGGACACCGAGCTCGGCCACGGCAGGCCCGGCTGGCACATCGAATGCGTCTCCATCGCGCTGCACCACCTCGGGATGTCGTTCGACGTGCAAGGGGGCGGCCGGGATCTGGCGTTCCCGCATCACGACATGGGCGCGAGCCAGGCGCAGGTGATCGAGGACGGCCGGTACGCCCGGCACTACGTCCACGCCGGGATGGTCGGCCTGGACGGCGAGAAGATGAGCAAGTCCCGGGGCAACTTGGTCTTCGTCTCGAAACTCTTGGAGCAGGAGGTTCCGGCCGGGGTGATCCGCCTGGCGCTGATGGCCCACCACTACCGGAC
>CAZECO010000081.1:0-5529 GCA_964510455.1 uncultured Actinomycetes bacterium | reverse complement strand
TGGCGAACGCTGCGGTATTTCGGCCATGCCCGGGATTCCCCGCGTGGCCGCGGGGGATGCCCGAAGTTTCGACGCGTTCGCCGGAATCGCAGGCGCTACTCCGTCGCGATCGACTCCAGGATGTTCATCCGCGATGCACGCCGGGCCGGGAACGTCGCCCCCAGGATCCCGATGACCAACGCAGCGATGAGCAGCACAACGACGGTCGGCGTCGGAATGACGAGCTGATCGATTCCCGACGGCGCCAATGCCCGTTGCAGCCCGACGGCCGCGGTCACCCCGAGTGCCACGCCCACGATCCCGCCGAGCAGCGAGACGAGCACGGCCTCCCATCGGATCATCCGGCGGATCTGCCGCCGGCCTGCCCCCACCGCGCGCAGCATCCCGATCTCGCGGGTGCGCTCGACCACGGAGAGCACCATCGTGTTGACCACCCCGAGCGCGGCGATGATGATGCTCAGCCCCAGCATCGCGTAGATGATGTACAGCAGCTGGTTGAGCTGATCGGCGTTCTGCTCCTTGAAAGCAGTCTGGTCCGATACCTGCAGCAACGGGTTGGCCTCCGCCGCGGCCTCCACCTGCGGCACCACGACGGCCGGATCGGCGTCATCGGTGAGGTCCACGTACAGCACGGTGTCCTGGGCAGCCCCGCCGACGGCCCGGTAATCGTCCATCGGGATCACGACACCGGACAACAGCAGGCTAGGTTCGAAGACCGCCACCAGGGAGAAGGTCTGCGTCTGGCCGGAAGGGAAGAGCAGGGTCAGCTCACTGCCGATACCGAGGCCGTTGTCCTCCGCGAAGTCGCTGCCGACCACCGCCGCCCCCGGAGCGAAGTCCGCCAGATCCCCGGCTGCGGTCTCGATAGCGAAGACGGATTCGATGGGCCCGCCGCCCAGGGCGCTGATCTGGAGGGTCTTGCCGTCCATGGCCACCGGGCCGAACGATTGCCGCATGACGTACTGCACGCCGTCGATCTGCTCGACCTCGTCGCCGATCGACGTGGCGAACGGCTGGAACGTCTGTGTGGTGACGACGAGCTCCGCGCCGAACGAGTTGTCCAAGAGGGTCTCGATGGACCGCTGCGCCGAGGCGACCACGACAGTCACGCCGCTCACCAGCGCCAGGCCGACGATCAACGCCGATGCCGTCGCCGCCACGCGACGCGGGGACCGTCCGCAGTTGCGACCGGCGATCCGACCCGGCACACCGCCGACACGGGCCAGCGGCCGTGTCATAACACGGGCGAAGGCCACTGCCAGGAGCGGGGCGAGCAGGATGCCGGCCAGCAGCAGCACCAGTGCGCCGAGCGCGGTCCGGCCGACGTTCGGCTCGTCGACGACGAACGCCGGTCCGAGCATCAGGCCCGCCACGAGCAGTACGACCAGCCCGAGCGCCGTCACGATCAGGCTCGGCTTGTCTGACGGTGTCGACGCCTGCCGCAGCGCCTCGATGGGTCGGATCCGGGCCGCGCGCACTGCCGGGGCGACAGCGGAGATGATGGTGACCGACAACCCCAGCAGCAGGGCGAGCAGGACGGCCTGCACGGTTGGGCGGATCCCCGATGTGAGGTCCAGGCCGAGCGCGCTGACGCCGGCCTTGAGCAGCAGCGCGAGGCCGTAGCCCAGCGCGACGCCGGCGACCGCTGCCAGCAGCCCCAGGACGACGGCCTCGATGAGGACTCCGCCGAGCACTTGTCCGCGGGTTGCGCCGACCGCGCGGAGCAGGGCCATCTCGCGGCCCCGCGCCGCGATGAGCATCGAGAACGTGTTGTAGATCAGGAACGCCGCCACGAACAGGGCGATCCCGGCGAATCCCAGCAGGATGTAGTTCAGGAACCCCAAGCCCTCCCGCAGGGCGCTGGCGCCGGCGTCCACCTGCTCCTGCCGGGTCTGGACGAGGTAGCCGTCGCCAAGCTCGGCCTTGACCGCCTCGGCCACCTCGTCGTCGGTGAACCCGTCGGCGGTGGCGATGGAGACGGACTGCCACTTGCCCGGTTCGGCGAACAATCGCTGCGCGGTGTCGGGCCGGAACGCTGTGATGGTCGCGCCGGCCAGTCCACCGGTCTCGCCGAACCGGAAGATGCCCACCAGTGTGGTCTCAACCTGGCCCTGGGGGGTCAGGACGGTCAGCGGGTCGCCGATGTCGATGTCGAGTTTGGGGAACGTGACTTCGTCCACCACGACGTCGTACTCGTCCACGGGCTCCCGGCCGGACGTTATGGTGGCCGGCAGCAGCTCGTCCTCCGCGGTCCAGTCCACGCCGAGCGCGGGAGGCCCGACGGCCCCGACGACGTCGCCATCGGCGTCGATCAGGTACGCGCCGTTGACGCCGATGCCGCCGGCGGCCACGGCAACCTGTTCGAGGCCGCGGATCTGATCGACCACGGACTGGTCCATCAGCAGCGGGGCCCGGTCACCGGTCTCGCTGGTGATGTCGGACTCGACGGCCGGCTCCGGCGAGACGAGCACGTCCTGGGCGCTGCCCTCGAAGATGTCCAGGAAGGTTTGGTCGAGCGCATGGGTCAGCATCAGCATGCCGGACGCGAACGCCACCCCGAGCACGACCGCGGTGGCCGTCAGCGCCAGCCGCAGCTTGTGCGACAGGATGCTCCGCAACGAGATCTTCAGCACCGCGACGCCCCTCACGATTGGCAAGCACTGCCTCTAGTGTGCCGATCGAAACGTCGGCGCTGGGTGGCGACTCCTGCCGGCGCCGTGCCAGGGTTGCCTGTGCACCGCCCGTCACGGGCCATTGGGGCGAAGGAGCGAGGGTGAACCTGCACGCACTGCATTCGTGGCAACGGGTCGAGCAGCTCGGCGAGCGGGTCGGTTCCGAGCACATCCGGGACCTGCTGTCGGGCGATCCGGGGCGTGCGGAGCGCTTCGTCGTCAGCGGCGCAGGACTGACCCTGGACTTCTCGCGCCAGCGCGTCAACGACGATGTGATGGAGGCGCTGGTCGCCGTGGCGGAGGACCGGGGCCTGCGCGATGCGGTGCAGGCGATGTTCACCGGGGACCGGATCAACGTCACGGAGAACCGCTCGGTGCTGCACACCGCGCTGCGCCGGCCCAAGGCGGACGCGCTGGTGGTCGAGGGCGCCGACGTGGTGGCGGGCGTCCATGAGGTGCTCGACCGGATGGGCGCGTTCGCGACCAGGGTGAGGAGCCGGCAGTGGCTCGGCCACACCGGTCTGCCGATCACCGCGGTGGTGAACATCGGCATCGGAGGCTCCGACCTCGGGCCGGTGATGGCGTACGAGGCCCTGCGGTCGTACTCAGACCGGGACCTGACCTTCCGGTTCGTCTCCAACGTCGACGGCACCGACGTCCACGAGAAGCTGCGGGACCTCGACCCGGCCACAACGCTGTGCATCGTGGCAAGCAAGACGTTCACCACGCAGGAGACGATGGCCAACGCGAAGGCGGCGCGGGACTGGCTGCGCGCCGGGCTCGGGGACGACGTCGAGGTCGCGAAGCACTTCGTCGCGCTGTCCACCAACGCTGAGAAGGTGGCCGAGTTCGGTATCGACACCGCGAACATGTTCGGCTTCTGGGAGTGGGTCGGCGGTCGCTACTCGATGCTGTCGGCGATCGGGCTGTCCACCATGATCGCCGTCGGTCCGCAGGCCTTCGGCGAACTGCTCGCCGGCGCCCACGCGATGGACGAGCACTTCGCCACCGCGCCGTTCGACAAGAACCTCCCGGTGCTGCTGGGCATGCTGGGCGTCTGGAACCGGAGCATCCTCGGCTACCCGACCGTCGCGGTGCTGCCCTACGAGCAGTACCTGCTGCGCTTCCCGGCGTACCTGCAGCAGCTGACGATGGAGAGCAACGGCAAGTCCGTGAAGATCGACGGCTCACCGGTGGAGACGACCACGGGCGCGATCTACTGGGGCGAGCCGGGCACCAACGGCCAGCACTCGTTCTACCAGTTGATCCATCAGGGCACCGACGTCATCCCGACCGACGTGATCTTCTTCGCCGAGCCCCTGGTGGAGGTCGGCAACCAGCACGATCTGCTGATCGCCAACGCCGTCGCCCAGGCCGCGGTGTTCGCGCTGGGACGGACCGCGGAGGAGGTCGCGGCCGACGGCACACCGGCGGATCTGGTGCCGCACAAGGTGATGCCCGGCAACCGGCCGTGCTCGGTGATCACCGCCACCAAGCTGACTCCCGGGGTGCTGGGCGCGCTGGTCGCGCTGTACGAGCATCTGGTCTACGTGCAGGGTGTGGTGTGGGGGATCGGTCCGTTCGACCAGTGGGGCGTCCAGCTGGGCAAGCTGGTGGCCGATCAGATCGCGCCGCAGCTGATCGACGGAGCCCCGGCCCCGCAGGAGCAGGATGCCGCGACCACCGCCACGGTCGCGCGGTACCGGGCCGCGCGGGGACGGGCGTGAGCTCAACGCAGTCTCGAGCTACGGCGCCAGCCGCCCCCGCAGCCGGTCCAGCGCCTGGATGATCTCGGCCGGCTGCTCCAGCGGCAGGAAGTGCGTTCCCGCAAGCCGTCGCACCTGTGCGTTCGGCAGCATGTCGCCGAACCGTTGGACCGCCCGCGGATCGGTCACCGTGTCCGACTGGCCCACCAGCACCTCGACGGGCAGGCCGATTGAGCTGACGTCGAGCGGCGCATGGTTCGCCAGCACACGCGCCGTCTTGAAGTACCAGCCGAAGTCGTGGCCGAGGTACGGCTCGACCATCGCCGTCACGTCCTGCCGAGCGGCGATGTTGGCGATGAAGCCCGTCCGCAGCAGCACCTCTGCGACCACGCCGGGGCTGGGGATGCTGGTGGCGATGAGGTTGATGCCCCAGGCCTGCGATTCGCCGACCGCCGCACCGGTGATGCCCAAGGTGCGGCGCACCTCGGGCGGTAGCGGATTCTTCCCCAGGAGCGCCAAGAACGTGCCGCCCGGCAGGCCCGCCACGGCGACCAGTCCCCGGATCCGGTCGGGGTGGTCGATCGCCACCTCGCATGCCATGTTCACGCCGAAGGACCAACCGAGGAAGATCGCGCGGTCCCAGCCGACCCGGTCCATCAGGGCCAGCGAGTCCTCGGCCTGCACGGGAAGCTCGGCCTGCTCCAGCCTTCCGGGCCGATCGGAGCCGAGGAAGCCGCGCATGTGCCAGCTGACGACCTCATAGCCGCAATCGGGGTCCAGCAGGCTCGGCCAGCAGGCGGCGGGCGCCGCCAGCCCGTTGCACAGCAGCACCCGCGGGCCGTCCCCCTCGTTGGTCCACCCCACGAGCTTCGTGCCGTCCGAACCGGGGAAGGAGAACTCGCGCATAGTTGATTCTCCGCTGCACGGCGGCCCATCGTGCAACGCTGAGGGTATGAGCGATCACGGTGCGGCGGCCGGGGGCGGCGCCATCTACGGCCTGGGGATGATCGGCGCATGGGTGTGGTTCTGGCAGCAGGCCGACGTTTGGGGGAGTACCTCTGGGCGATCGTCCAGGGGATCTTCTGGCCGGCGTTCATGGTCTATGAGGTGTTCGCGGTCCTGGCTGCCTGACGATCTGGACGCTGGCCCGG
>CAZECO010000080.1:0-14412 GCA_964510455.1 uncultured Actinomycetes bacterium | reverse complement strand
AGCGCACGCGCTTGTCGTCGATGCCGATGTGCTTGGTGCGGCTGCGGTTGTACGTGGCAAACGTGTACAGCTGGCCCCGGTGCTTCAACCCGATCAGCACCCCGCGGAAGACTCCGCGCATCCACGGGATCAAGGCGATGGAAGCCATGATCGAGGTGCCGGGGTGATCGAAGTTGTTGGAGTGCATCCACAAGTACCCCTCGGGGAAGCTCTTCCCCCAATCCTTCTCGATGTAGCCCTTCCCCCCGCTGAGATCCCACGTCCGATCTCCGAGCGTCAGCGATCCGGCCAGGCCGTGCCCGAACGACAGCACCCCGTGGTAGCACTCCATGAAGGGCACGAAGGCGAAGGGCCCCATCGCTCCGGGGGAGGCAATCTGCACCGGCCAACCGTCCAGCCGCGTGGTGAATCGGATGTCGCCGAACAGGCCGGCCTCCGGCAGGTCGAGGCGCATGCCGTCGGAGCTGAACAGGTTCATGCCGACCCGGATAGCGAGGTGCTCGCCCGAGGCATGGAAGTCGTCCAACGGGTACGGCACGTACCAGCTCTTCCCGGTGGCGCCGTCGAGGACCTGGACGAACGCCTCGCGCGGCCCATCCGCTTCCCCTGCGAGGAATACCCCGGGGATGATGGCGAGCCGCGCCTCCTTATCGGGGCCGACGACCTTGAAGTACCAGCCCTCGAAAAAACTCGTGCGCCGGTTGCCCCCGTGGTAGCCATCGGGATGGAGGAGTCCGGCCAGATGATCGGCGCCGGGGATTGAGAGGGCCATTCACCAAGGTTGCCAGACGTGGCGCCAGTCGGTGCAGGGGCCGTTCGGGGGCGCGGTCAGACGTACTTGACGATCACCATCGCGGCGATGATCGCGGTGATGAGGACACAGCTGTAGATGTCCACGTAGTACCGAAGCAGCGGCTCCAGCCGCCGCTTCGCGCCGGCCCCGAAGTTGCCCTCGAGGATGTTGATGCGCGTCATCGAGGTGAACACCAGCAGCGTGGTGATGGTGACCAGCAGGCACCACGGGCACATGGCCCCGATCACGAAGTAGGCCTGCAGGAACAGCCAGTAGGCGAAGGCGATGGCGATGACGTAGAGGCCCTGGACGCCGAGCATGTACCAGCGGGGGAACCGCACTCGACCGAGACCGGCGATCGCGAAGGCGATCACCACCGACTCGAACATCAGCCCGAGGAAGGAGTTCGGGAACCCGAGCAGACTGGCCTGCCAACTGGTGCCAACCGTTCCGCACGAGATGGTCGCGGACACGTTGCACGACAGGTCGGCGTTGGGGTTCTCCGCCAGCTTGATCGCATCGATGGAGAGCACGAGCGCGGCCGTCAGCCCGAGGATGGCGCTGATGAGCATCTCCACCCAGGCGCCGGTGTGCCGGCGGATCGTCCCGACGCTCTCATCGGGCGCGCTGAGGACGTGCGGAGAATCAATACTCATCATAGGAATCCCAGGATAGGCGGACGTGGTTACGTTTAGTGAAATCGACCATTCGGAGGAGCAGCATGACTGACCCGGCACCGACCCCGACGGCGGGGGACGCACTGATCCTGGTCGACGTGCAGTACGACTTCCTGCCCGGCGGCAGCCTCGGCGTCACCGATGGGGATGCGATCATCGAGCCGCTGAACCGGGTGATCGAGGCGTTCGAGCGTGCGGGCCAGCCGGTCATCGCGACCCGCGACTGGCATCCGGCCGACCACATCTCCTTCGCGGCCCGGGGCGGTCCCTGGCCCCCGCACTGCGTGCAGGGCACGCACGGCGCGCAGTTCGAGGACGGGCTGAATCTCCCGCAGGACGCCATTGTCATCTCCAAAGCCGACACCTCGGACAAGGACGCCTACTCCGGGTTCGAAGGCACCGACCTGCACCAGCGTCTACAGTCGCTGGACGTGACGCGGGTGTTCGTCGGCGGACTGGCGACCGACTACTGCGTCCTCAACACCGTGCTCGACGCCCGGCGCCTCGGGTACGACGTCGTTCTGCTCACCGACGCCATCCGCGCTGTCAACGTGACCCCCGATGACGGTGACAAGGCGCTGGGCCGGATGGTGGGCGCAGGAGCCGAGCCGGCCACCGTCTGAGTCGCCGAGTCAGGCCCCGTCCAGCAGCAGCGAGTGCTCATGGCTGAACGCGCGTGCGCCGGTGTACTGCAGCACCGCGATCGGTGCACCCAGCCGCAACTGCCCGCCGGATACGGTGACCGTCGAGCCGTACCGGTCCGGATACGTCCCGTCCGGCAGCGCAACTGCGGCGGAGCCCTTCCCGTGCACGTCGAAAACCCCCAGCAGGCCTCCGTCCGGCGCGGCCCAGGCCAGCTGCACAACCGGGTCCGACGCCACGACCCGCCACACCCCGGTCCGCGCGGCCATCACGGCGGTCAACCGGCGGAAGAAGTCCATCAAGCCGCAGTCGCCCCAGGCGATCGGGTCGCGCTCGAACAGCTCGGGCCACTTCGCCAGGCCGGACTCCTGCCCGGCGTAGATCATGAACGGTCCCGGCAGGAACGCCATCAACGCCGTCCACGCCAGCGCCGACTCCGGGGTGGGGGCCAACCGCAGGATGCGGTCGTTGTCATGGTTCTCCACGTAGCGCAGCTTCACCGCGTGGGCGGGCAGGGTCGCCCGCTGCCACCTGACCATCTCCAGGAACCGGGCCGCCGGGACCTGTCCCCGGACAGCCGCCTGCCAGATCGGCCACACGTCGTACTGGTAGGCCATGTCGAACGCGGCGAACATCTCGCTGTCGGCGTCGGTCGGCAGGCCTGCTTCCCGGCGGTGCGTGACCCACTCGGGGTGCGGCGACTCCGACAGCCACCAGACATCGCCCCCGATCTCCCGACGCGCCCGCTGCCAGAACGCCAGCGGGATCAGCGATGCCACATCGCACCGGAACCCGCGCACGCCGCGCACCACCCAGACCTTCAGCGACTCGATCAGGTAATCCGCCAAGCCGGGCCGGCTGTGGTCCAGATCGATGATGTCGCTCCATTCGGGCACGGTGCTGTACGGCTGCCCGTCGGCGTCCCGGTAGAAGAATTCCGGGTGGTCCCGCAGCAGCACGCTGTCCCTGGATGTGTGGTTGAACACGACGTCGAGCATCACCCGCAGGCCGTGCCGCTCTGCGGCCCCGACCAGATCGGCGAAGTCCTGCTCGCTGCCCAGCGCGGGATCGATCGCCCGGTCATCGCGGATGCTGTACGGGCTGCCGAGCGTCCCCTTGCGGCCCTCCACCCCGATCGGCTGGATCGGCATGAGGTACAGCACGGTGACGCCGAGCGAAGCGATCCGCGAGATGTCGGCAGTGACGTCGGCAAGCGTCCCGCGGGGCCCGTGCTGGCGCACGAAGCACTGGTAGATGACGGCGTCGCTGCATTCGCCCGGGGTGTCGACGGCCATGCCCGAAGTCTGGCCGCCGACAGGCGAGATCGTCCACTTGGCGTCGCCCGGCAGGGCCTTGCAGGGCCCCGGATGGCTACGCGAAACCTGCTGGAGCGGACGGTGCCACCGCTGGCGCTGACCCTCGGCAGGGGCAGCCTTACAGTTGGTCGGTGACCACTGAGACGACCCCCCTCGCATCCGGTATCGACCTCACCGGCCGCGATCAATCCGTGCGGCCGCAGGACGACTTCTACCGCGCTTGGCACGGCTCCTGGCTGGAGTCCTTCGAGATCCCGGCGGACAAGGCCGAGTACGCATCCTTCAGCAAGCTGCACGACGAGGCTCAGGAGCAGCTGAGGGCGATCATCGAGGAGCTGGCCGCGGCGCAGCCCCCGGTCGACACGCCATCGGGCAAGATCGCGACCCTGTTCGCCGACTTCCTGGATGAGGACGCGCGCAACGCTGCGGGCGCGGCGCCGATCGCCGATCTGCTCGCCCGCGTGGCCGCGGTCACCGACCCCGCGTCGCTGTCACGGCTGTTCGGGGAGTTCGACCGCGACGGCGTCGGCGCGCCGCTGGGCGTCTACGTCCATCAGGACAACATGGACTCCAGCCGGTACCTGCTCGACGTGCGGCAGTCCGGCCTCGGCCTGCCCGACCGCGACTACTACCTCGACGAGCGGTTCGCCGACATCCTCGCCGACTACGGCAGGCACATCGCGACCATGTGGCGACTGGCCGGCCTCCCGGGGGATGCCGACGACGCCGCCGCCCGGATCGTCGCCTTGGAGACCCGGATCGCCGAGATCCACTGGGACAAGGTGAAGAATCGCGATCCGCAGGCCACCTACAACCTGATGCAGGTCGCTGATCTGGCGGTCCCCGCACTGGACTTCGGCGCCTTCCTGGCCGGCGCGCAGACGGCCGAGAAGGTGGTGGAGGTCAACGTCGGTCAGCCCGACTTCGTCACCCATCTCGGCGCGCTGCTGGCGCAGACGCCGCTCGCGGACTGGCAGGACTACCTGCGGCTGCACATCGTCACCGGGTTCGCCTCCGTGCTGACCCGCGAACTCGACCGGGCCAACTTCGCCTTCTACGGCACCCGGCTGCGCGGCGTGCCGGAGCAGCGGCCGATGTGGAAGCGGGGCGTGGACCTCGCCCAGGGGGCGATGTCGGAGGCGCTGGGCCAGGAGTACGTCGCGCGTCACTTCCCGTCGCAGAACAAGGCGAGGATGCTCGAACTGGTCGAGAACCTGTTGGCCACCTACGCCGAGTCCATCGACAACCTGGACTGGATGACCGACGCCACCAAGGCGCAGGCCCATGCCAAGCTCGCGACGTTCCGGCCGAAGATCGGATACCCGGACTCCTGGCGCGACTACTCGGGCCTGCAGATCATCCCGGGCGATGTCGTGGGCAATGCCATTCGCGCGGCACGCTTCGCGCACGATCGCGAGATCAACAAGCTCGGCGGCCCGATCGACCGCGACGAGTGGTTCATGCCCCCGCAGATGGTGAACGCGTACTACAACCCGGAGATGAACGAGATCGTGTTCCCGGCGGCGATCCTGCAGCCGCCCTTCTTCGACATGAGCGCCGACGATGCCGTCAACTACGGCGCGATCGGGGCGGTGATCGGGCACGAGATCAGCCACGGGTTCGACGACAAGGGATGCCAGTACGACGGCCTCGGCAACCTGCGCAATTGGTGGACCGATGAGGACAACGAGGCTTTCGAGGCGAAGACGAAGGCGCTGATCGCCCAGTACGCCGTCTACGAGCCGGTCGAAGGCCATCCGCTGAACGGCGAGCTCACCCTGGGCGAGAACATCGCGGACGTGTCCGGACTCGCCGTCGCCTATCGGGCCTACCTTCGCTCGTTGGGCGGGGCTCAGGCGCCGACCATGGACGGCCTGACCGGGGTGCAGCGGTTCTTCGTCGGCTACGCCCAGGTGTGGCGGGCCAAGACGAGGCCGGAGGAGACGGTGCGCCGGGTCGCGACGGATCCGCATTCGCCGCCGGAATTCCGGGTGTTGGGCGCGCTGGTCAACAGCGATGAGTTCGTCGATGCCTTCGATGTGCGACCGGGGGACGGCATGTGGCGGGACCCCGCGGAACGGGTGCGGATCTGGTAAGGACGATCCGGCGGCCGGTCTGGAGGCATCGGAGCCGCGGCGCTGCCAGGATCGGGGTATGGCCCATCCACGCGCGGGCACGGTTGCCCTACCAGAAGACCTCGTCGACGTCGACGCACTCGTCAATGCCTACTACCAGTTGCGACCCGATGTCGGCGTTCCAGGGGAGCAGGTGTCATTCGGCACGTCGGGCCACCGCGGGTCCAGCCTCGACGCGGCGTTCAACGAGGACCACATCGTAGCCACCACCCAGGCGATCTGCGACTACCGCAAGGCCACGGGGATCGACGGACGGCTGTTCATCGGCCGAGACACGCACGCCCTGAGCGAGCCGGCTTGGCAGACGGCGCTGGAGGTCCTCGCCGCCAACGAGGTGATCACCGTCATCGATGCGCGCAACGGGTACACGCCGACACCGGCGATCTCCCACGCGATCCTGCTGGCGAACCACGGCGGCGGTCCGCAGTGCGACGGCATCGTTGTCACGCCGTCGCACAACCCGCCCCGAGACGGCGGCTTCAAGTACAACCCTCCGGACGGGGGCCCGGCCGGAGGGGAGATCACCCGTTGGATCCAGGACCGGGCGAACGACTACCTGCGCAACCACCTCCAGGGGGTGCTGCGCATACCGTTGGACCAGGCGGTGCGGGCGGATACCACCAACCGCTACGACTACCTGGTCCGTTACGTCGAGGACCTGCCGAACGTGCTGGCCCTGCAGGAGATCCGCGAGGCCGGCATCCGCATCGGGGCGGACCCGATGGGCGGGGCAAGCGTCGACTACTGGCCCCACATCGCCACGATGCACAAGCTGAACCTCACCGTCGTCAATCCGGTGGTGGATCCGCAGTGGGGGTTCATGACGCTGGACACCGACGGCAAGATCCGGATGGACTGCTCCTCGCCGAACGCGATGGCGTCCCTGATCGCCAACCGGGACGAGTACCAGATCGCGACCGGGAACGACGCCGACGCCGACCGGCACGGCATCGTCACGCCCGATGCGGGGCTGATGAACCCCAACCACTACTTGGCGGTGGCGATCAAGTACCTGTTCGCGAATCGGGCGGGATGGCCGGCCACCGCCGCGATCGGCAAGACACTGGTCTCGTCGTCGATGATCGACCGGGTCGCCGCCGATCTCGGCCGCCGGCTGATCGAGGTGCCGGTGGGTTTCAAATGGTTCGTCCCGGGGCTGCTCGACGGATCGGTGGCGTTCGGCGGGGAGGAGAGCGCCGGTGCATCGTTCGCGCGCGTCGACGGGTCGGTGTGGACCACTGACAAGGACGGCATCCTGATGGCGCTGCTCGCCAGCGAGATCCTGGCCGTCACCGGGAGGTCGCCCTCGGAGCACTACGCGGACCTGACGGCGAAATACGGTGCACCGCTGTACGCGCGGGTGGACGCGCCCGCCACCCCGGAGCAGAAGGCGGTCCTGCAGAACCTGTCGCCGGAGCAGGTCAGTGCCACCGAGCTGGCGGGCGACCCGATCACCGCGAAGCTGACCGCCGCTCCCGGCAACGGGGAGGCGATCGGCGGGTTGAAGGTGACCACCGACCGGGGCTGGTTCGCGGCTCGGCCGTCCGGGACGGAGAACGTCTACAAGATCTACGCCGAGTCCTTCGTCGACGAGGCGCACCTGGCCGGCATCCAGGAGGAGGCCCGCGAGGTGGTGAGCGCCGCGCTGGGGTCGTAGGCCGGCCGCACCCGCTGGCGTGGGCCGGGGCATCCGGTCGCGCTCGCGTGGTGCCGATTCCAGGATCCGCAGCCTCTGCGCAACGGCCGGAGGTGCGTGGCTGGCCGGTGCTCCCCCCGGCGGGGCGCCAGGAGGCACCGGCTGCCTGTTTGCACCCGCTGCGTGGGCGGATCGCCCTGGTGTTTGCACCCGGTCCCTCTTTGTCAACCTGGGTGGGGGGCTTTGCACCCGTGGCGGGGGTGGATCGCCCGCGACAGACCGCTGGGAACCCCAGCTGCGGGTGCAAAGCCCCGCGACCCCTCTTTGTCAACAACCGGCCACGGATCGCCGGAAACACCCCCGTGGCAGGTGCATAGCCCCGCAACGGGTGCGTCTGCCCGCCGACCCCTGCACCGCGGGGCCGGTCGCTCGACCCGCAGATCCGCCCGCCGCCCGATGCCGAACCCGCGGACACCCCGCCAACACCCACCGGCGGGCGCAGACTGCGCGGGAGGCTCGGGCCACAAGGCGTTCTACAACGGAGCGCTGCCCGCGGCGCGCGGTTGCGGACCGGGGGTGGGCCACCCCTCCGCAGGCGGTGCGGCGACGCCATAGCGGGGGGCCGTCATCCACTGCGCAGCCCATCGCCTGGTGCCGTGCTCGACGTGCCACCACTCGGCCGCGTACGTCACGAACCCAACCCGGAGCACGCACGAGACCAGCAGCCGCCGCAGGTCCCGCTCCAGGGATTCCTCGCGCTCCAAGGCGCGGGTGTGGGCCCGCACCGTGAACTCGTCGAACGCCGTGCCCAGCGCCAGCGGCTGGCCCTGCCAGGTCAACGTCAAGTCGAAGGTGCCGCCGGTCAGGTGCGGCGGAGGAGTCCCCGCAGCTGGGGACGGCGGGCTCACGAAGCCCCGCTCCAGGGGGGAGCCTGGCCCGTAGAAGTGATCGAAGATGCGGCGCTGCAGCGGCAGCGGCCGCCATGCGTCGAACACCGCGATCCCGAAGCCCTCGGGCAGCAGGTGCGCCGCAGCGACCAGGCGCTGCACCGCACCGGAGCGGGCCCAGCTCCGCGGCAGCGCGCCGGGCCACCCCGCGCTGTGATAGGTCGCCAGGTCGACCACCCGGGGCAGGTGTTCCAGGGGGATCAGCGGCTCCCCCTGGTCGAGGGGATCCGGCGGGACGAGCGGCAGGTCGGTGACGTCGGCGAAGACCGGCAACGGGGGCGTCGCGGGGATGTCCTGGCGAGTCAGCCCGGCCTGCTCCGCGGTCACAGCGGCTTCTGGGTATCCCTCAACACCCACCGGGGGGTCGGCGCCATCCGTCGGCGTGCCGGGACCGTGCATCACTGCCACTTCTGAACGGTAGCGCCGCTGCCGACCGGCCGGGGCCCTGCCCGATCAGGCAGCCGCCGCCGATCGCGCCGGGCCCAGCGCGGGGCGCCACCCGGCGACCCGCTCCTGCGGGAAGTGGTCGGCGGCGTAGACGATCGCCTGGTCGACGGTCAGCTCGCGCGTGGTGTTGCCGATCCGCACACTGAACAGCACGGCGTCGCTCCGCATCGGCCTGAGGAATACCGGCCGGGGGCTGGCGGCGGCATCGATGCGACAGATGGCGCGGCCGTCGACCGTGGGGAACGTGACATCCACCAGGGCGCCGGTCGCCGCTCCCAGCGTCCGTGCCAGGTAGTCCCTGACCCACAGCTCGTAGCGGTCGAGGTCGGGCGACTTCATGTGTTGCAGGTCGTCATCCAGGCCCAGGATCTCGCCGTCGTCGCACACCCCGACCAGCAGGGTCCCGCCGTCGCCGTTCAGAAACCCGGCGACGGTCTTGGCGACGACCAATTCGATCCGGTCGTCGCGGGAACCGGTGTGCAGGTTGTGCCGGGCGCTGGACTTGAACTCCAGCCGCTCCGACTCCCCGTCGGCGATGAGCTCGGCGGTGCTGGGCGCCGGGGGAGTGCGGAACTGCTCGGCGAGGGCCATCAGCACGACCGTTCCGAAGACGGCGAACACGCTCGTCGCGAGGAACCCCGGCTCCGCGGGCACGGCGATCGCCTGGGCCAGCGCGGCGCCGACGCTCGCGCCGACCAGGCCGACGATCACCGATGTCGTCAGGGAGAGGCGGCTGCGGGCACCGAGGATCAGCTTGGCCGCACCCGCCAGCGCGAGTCCGATCAGCAAGACGGTGGGAACGGCGACATAGAGGGCAACCCCGTTGAGCATGATCCCCCTGGATGTCGGCGCGATGCGTTGTCTGTATTGTCCCAAAGCCGGTGGTCGAGGCCCAACTTTGTGAAGGGGTTCTTACATGGCGGATGTGGCGGAACTGATGGCGCCCGACTGGGCGGAGGCGATGGCGCCGATGGCGCAGCGGATCGCCGCGATGGGCGACTTCCTACGGGCGGAGAACACTGCGGGCAGGGGGTATCTGCCGGCCGGGCGCGACGTGCTGCGGGCATTCACCTACCCGATGTCGGACGTGCGCGTCCTGATCGTCGGACAGGACCCGTACCCCACGCCGGGGCATCCCATCGGGCTGTCGTTCGCCGTCGCTCCCGATGTCAGGCCGCTGCCGGCGAGCCTGGCCAACATCTTCCGCGAACTGATGGACGACATCGGTGCTCCGAAGCCGTCGAGCGGCGACCTGCGACCCTGGGCCGAGCACGGCGTCATGCTGTTGAACAGGGTGCTGACGGTGCAGCCCGGTCGTCCGGCCAGCCATCGCGGCAAGGGTTGGGAGGCCATCACCGGCCAGGCCATCACCGCGCTGGTTGATCGGGGCGGACCGCTGGTGGCGATTCTGTGGGGCCGCGATGCGCAGACGTTGGAGCCGGCGCTGTCGGCGGGCGGCGTGCGGTGCCTGGCCAGTCCCCACCCGTCGCCGCTCTCCGCCTCGCGCGGGTTCTTCGGGTCCCGCCCGTTCAGCCGGGCGAACGACTGGCTGACGGCCGCCGGCGGGGCGCCGGTCGACTGGCGGCTGCCATAGGGCCGGATGCGGCGTCACGGCTTCGGTGGCCGAAGCGCTCTTCGCTGGCAGCGGCCTCATCCAGCGCCGAGCGAGCATGTGTTGAACGGTGGGTGAACTGCCGGTGCGCGCCTGGCGCCCAAGGAGCGGAGCACGATAATGGGCGCATGGCTGTCTCCGACCCGATCATGCGCGCTCACCTGGAGCATGTGGTGAACGCCCTGGTGAACGAGACGGGCGGGTCGATCGGCCGGGAGGACATCCGCGACGCCGTCTTCGACGCATACTCCGAGATCGCACCGGGCGCGAAGTTCGACCAGTTCATCCCCATCCTGACGATGCGCCAGGCGCGGTTGCTGCTGGACACGCGCGCGTACCGCAGCGGTGCCAAGGCGAAGGAATCCCGCTCAGTCCTGCTGGTGTGCGGGACGAACGCCGGCCGCTCCCAGGTCGCCGCTGCTCTGCTGCGGTTCTACGCACCCGGCCGCCTGCGGGTGGTCTCGGCCGGGCAGGACCCTGCCGAGGAGACGAACGCGGAGGTCGTCGCCTACATGCGCGACCGCGGCGTCGAGTTGACCGATTACCCGAAGCGCCTTCGTCCCGAGTTCGTGGAAGTGGCCGACTACATCATCTTCGTCGGGTCCAATGACACTGAGGTGCCGCAGGACGTGGATGTCGAGCGCTGGCCCATCCCGCATATGACGGGGCTCAGCCGCGATGAGATGCGTGAGGCGATCGCGGGGATCGACAGCAGGGTGCGCGCGTTCATAATGCGTGTGCTCCCCGATGTGCATCTGCCGGCTTCGATCTTCGATCTGCGCTCGCAGCGCTAGGGGGTGGTCTCGGGGCTGCTCGGGGACGGGCTCAGCGTCTCGGGCGCCGGGGTTGTCGGGGCGGCCGTCGGTGTCAGTGCGGCGGCGGTGGGCGTCGGCTCTGGCGTGGGGGTCTGCGGGTCCGAGGTGGTCGGGGTCGGCTCTGGCGTGGGGGTCTGCGGGTCCGAGGTGGTCGGGGTCGGCGAAGCCGGGGGAGGGCTTGCGGGGACCGCCGGTTCGGGCATCGCGGTGTTCGTCGCGGGCTTTGTCCGATTCAGATCAACCGCGCCGGGAAGCCCTCGCTCATCGAACTTGCCCACCATGGGACCGGGGGTGCGGCTGTAGAGCCCCGCCACCACGCCGACCTTGTACGCGCATACCCAGGGGGCCCAGCCGCGGGAGTCGTAGATGTTTCGCGCGGCCCGGACGTTGATCTCGGCGTCGAGGGCGAGTTGCCGTGCCTGGTCGGTGCTGCTGAACGAGAGCCCTAGCCGCTTCAGCGCGCCCTGCAGCGTGCCGCCGTCGTTGATCTGGAACACGCCCCAGTCCCGCGTGCCGTTCGCGTTGAGCGACCCGATGGCATTGGAGTGGCTGGATTCGCACCGGGAGACCGCCATCGCATTGCCGACCTGGTCGGCGGGGAAGTACTTCACCACCAGCGCGAGCACCTCCCTGGTGTGGATGCTGCGCCCCGGCGTGTAGTTGACGCCTGCGGGCTCGGCGGCCTGCGGCAATTCGGCGGACGGGTCGTCCAGGGCGGCGGCCATCGCGGCAGCATCGGGGACGGCGACAACGTCCGCGGTCCGCACCGATGGAACGGGATCGGGGGCGAAGTCGGCGGCCGTGATGCGGTTCGTGGTCACGGCTGGATCGGACGATTCGACGTCGGTCATCTTGTTGGCGGACGGTGGGCCGACTGCAAATCCGTCGCCGGCGAGAATCGTGGTTGCGGCCAGGAGCATGCCGAGGCCCGCGGCGACACCACGACGCGTGGCACCCCCTGCGCTGACCATCAACCCTCCAGTCACCGGCATCCCGGATGCATCCTGCCATGGTGGAGCGTACGCGTGCAGGGGTCTGTGACAATACTACGACGGAGATGTGACATGCATCTCGGCGGGTCGACTTGCCCTTGGTGCATGTTGCTGGCGGTGGCGGTGGGATTCGAACCCACGGTGGAGTTGCCCCCACACACGCTTTCGAGGCGTGCTCCTTTGGCCGCTCGGACACGCCACCGCCAACGAGGGTACCGGTCGCCCAAGTGCCTGCGAAATCGCACCTGTCCGCGGATGCAGGGCCGGCGCCCTCGGCCCGATGTGGATGGGTCGGCCGTCGTAGAGACGCCGTGCTGTTGATTCCAGGACCGGAGGCGACGCCAGCAGCGGTCCACTCGCGCGGGGCCTGTCCTTCGCAGGTCAGCGCCCACCGGCCGGGCGCACCGGCTCAGGCACGCCCCGAGCGCCCGCCGACGGGCAGCTCAGCGGATGCGCGGGGGCAGCTGGCCCGGCCGCCGCCGAGCGAAGAACGCGGTGATCGGGATTCGGCATTCGTCGGCAAGCACGCCGCCCACGACCTCGCAGCGGTAGGGCAGCCGCGGGTCCCTCAGGAGGTCGAAGGCCGATCCGGCCGCCCCGTACTCGGGATTCCAGGCTCCGAACACGACGCGGCCGATGCGTGCTGCGGCGGCTGCGCCTGCGCACATGGGGCACGGCTCGAGGGTGACCGCCAGGGTGCAGTCCGACAGGCGCCACGTCTGCTTCACCGCCGCGGCGCCACGTACGGCGACGATCTCCGCGTGCGCAGTCGGGTCGTGCAAGGAGGTGCGCTGGTTCCATCCGGTTGCCAGGACCGCGCCGCCGCCGTCGAGCACCACCGCGCCGACCGGGATGTCGTCCCCGTCCGCCGATCGGCCGTCGAGGACCGCGAGCGCGGCGCGGACGGCGGCTTCGTCGGTAGGCCTGACATGCATCCACCCAGTCTGCCGCGCTGCGCACGCAAGTAGGCTCGCGATTATGCGGACGCTCTTCGCCGATCACCCGCTCGTCGACCACAAGCTCACCCTGTTGCGGGACGTGAACACGCCGACGCCGGTCTTCGCGGCCCTGGTCGATGAACTCGTCACGCTGCTCGCCTACGAGGCGACGCGGGGGCTGGCGACCGAGCCGGTGGAGGTCCAGACCCCGATCGAGGTCGCCCGCGGCGTGCGCCTGGCTGGTCCGCGTCCGATGGTCGTCCCGATTCTGCGCGCCGGGCTCGGAATGCTCGACGGCATGCGCCGCCTGCTGCCGCAAGCCGAAGTCGGGTTCCTCGGCATGGTGCGCGACGAGGAG
This sequence comes from uncultured Actinomycetes bacterium, assembly GCA_964510455.1. Taxonomy (GTDB): domain Bacteria; phylum Actinomycetota; class Actinomycetes; order S36-B12; genus CAVXYG01. Next base: position 1,104 of record CAZECO010000080.1, on the reverse strand, counting down.
TCGCTCGTCGCCCACACCTACGCCGATCGTCTTCCGCCGGATCTGACAGGTCGGCAGGTCTTCGTGCTGGACCCGATGCTGGCAACCGGTGGGACACTGGTGGCCGCGATCCACCTGCTGCTGCAGCGACAGGCCCGGGATGTGACGGTCATCTGCCTGCTGGCAGCCCCCGAGGGCCTGCACCGCCTGCAGGACGCGTTCGCCGACCACGACATCCGGGTCACCTGCGTGTGCGCGGGCCTGGATGCGCGGCTGAACGACAAGGGATACATCGTGCCTGGACTCGGAGACGCCGGCGACCGGCTGTACGGCGTGGTGTGATGCGCCGACTGATCGCGGCGTCTGCGGCCGTGCTGTTGGCCGGGTGCACCGCGTCGGGACCCCCGCAGCCCTCGAGCCCGCCCGCAGCACCAACCCGCGAAAGCGTGCCGGCGCCCAGCCCGACGTGCCGGCCCGAGGCTGCGGTGGCCGCGCTGCCGCTGGACACGAAGCTCCGGCAGCTGCTCTTCGCGGGCGTCTTCACCGGTGGGCCCGATCCCATCGGCAGTGCGACGCTCGCGGCCGCCGCCGGAGTCGGTGGTCTCAACTTCCTCGGCAACCAGCCGCAGGTGTACGCCAACGGTGAACTGGCGGCGGTGTCGGGCGCCGCGGGCCCCATCGCGCCGTTCCTCGCGGTTGATCAGGAAGGGGGCCGGGTTCAGCGCCTGAGGGACCTGATCGGCTCCAAGCCATCGGCGCGCGAGATGGGCGCTTCGCTGTCGGCGGCCGAGGTCGAGGCCCTTGCGGCGAGCACGGGCACCGCGATGGTCGGCCTCGGGCTGAACATGGACCTGGCGCCCGTTGTCGATGTCAGCGATCAGCCGGCCGGCACCGTCATCGGCGACCGCGCGTTCTCCGCCGACCCGGCAGTGGTGGCCCAATACGCGGACGCATTCGCCGACGGCCTGCGCGCGGCGGGGATCACACCGGTGCTCAAGCACTTCCCCGGCATCGGGGCCGCATCCGGCAACACCGACCTCGAACCCGCCACCTCCCCGCCGCTGGAACAGCTGCAGGCCTCGGACCTGCTCCCGTACCGCGCCCTGCTGCAGGACGAACCGGTGG
>CAZECO010000079.1:0-15034 GCA_964510455.1 uncultured Actinomycetes bacterium | reverse complement strand
GCCAGCCGCCGCCCGCTAGGCCACGCGACGCAATCGCACCTACGGCCTGATCAGCAGGTAGCCCACCGTGCAGGCGGAGGCGATGCAGGCGATGATCAGCGGGACTCCGAACCGCGCGAACGACCTCGAGGTATACCCGCCCGGACCCATCACCATCAGGTTCGACTGGTGGCTGAAGGGGTTGATCAGGGTGAAGGAGATGCAGGTGCCGATCAGTGCCAGGAGCATCACCGGGTCCAGCCCGAGCTCGCTGGCGATCGCCAGCGCCACGGGGGTGAGGATGGACGCCGTCGCCGCATTGGTGACCAGATTGGTCATCAGGGCGGTGGCGAACACGAACACCACCACGACCGCCAGCACCTCGCCGGAGGACAAGTACCGGATGGTGTCGGCGATGACGTCCGCGAGTCCGCTGCTGACCACGACGTTGCCGAGCCCCACCGACCCGGCGAGGATGAACAGCACGTTCCAGTCCAGCGCACGGGCTGCGGACGACGGCGTGATGACCCGGGTCAGCACCATGAGCAGCGCCCCGGTGAAGGCGGCCAGCTCCACCGCGAAGATGCCGAACGAGGCCGCCACGATCACCCCCGCCAGCACCGACACCGCGACCCACGTCTTGCGCGGCTGGGGCGCTCTGCTGGCCGCGGCCTGATAGAGGGCGACGGCTTCGTGTTCCTGCAGGACCTCCGGACCCGGTCCGGTGACGAAGCAGGTGTCGCCCGGCACCGCGGTGGTGTCGCGCAAGGGTTTCTTGGTCTGTGCTGCGATGACCCGGATGTCCCCCTCGTGCTCGAGGTCGCGCAGCGTGCCGTGCCCGCCGGAGCCGACAGAGACCTCATACAGCCGCTGCGGGGCGAGTCCGAACCGGGGGCTTCCCCATAGCGCCCGGACGCCCGCCTCGGTGGCGGAGAAGACCAGGACGTCGCCGGCCTGGATCTTCGTATTGGGCGGCAGCTGTTCCCCCCAGCGCTCGATGCCCTTCAGCTTGTAGTCCTGGGTGCGGGCGATGCCGATCATCGATGGCAGGCGCCCACGGGCATTCGCACTGCCGGACACCGGGATCTCCACCCGCCACTCCCGCGGGGGCGCCTCGTCCCCGGCATCGCCGCGCAGCATCCGGGGGGCCGTGAAGTAGATGACCGCCCAGCCGATGAGGGCGACCGGCAGCGCCACCGGCGCGAAGGACAGCATCTTGACGTCGACGCCGCTGTTGCCCGCGATCCCGGCGATGAGGAGGTTCGAGCTGGTCCCGATCAGGGTCACCGAGCCCGCCAGGGTCGTCACGTGCGCGATGGGCAGCAGCACCTCCCGCGAGGGGATCCGGCGCGTCTGTTCGAGCTCCTTCGACGCGGGGATCAGCATCGCGACGATCGGTGTGGTGTTCATCAGGCCCGACCCGACCCCGATGGGGACCATCAGGCGGGCCAGGGCCTGCTGCGCGGTCTCGACCGTGGCGAGCAGCTTCCAGGTCACGCGGGTGACCACTCCGGTCTGCACGATGCCCTTGGCGATGACCAGCATCCCGGCGACGGTGATCACGCCGCCGTTGCTCAGCCCGGCGAACAGCTCGCTGGTGGGGGTGATCCCGGTGAGCCCGGCAGCCGCGAGGCCGGTGCCCAGCGCCAGCACCGCGGGCACCCGTCCCGATGCCATCGCGACCAGCGTCGCGATGACGATGAACGCGGCCAGGTAGATCATCGGTGCGGTCCCCGCATGCGGTTGGGTCGCGGCGGTCGGGGAGGCGCTCCGCACACGTGCATGGCACCGGACTCTACTCCCGACGCTTCACCGTCTCTTGCCCTGTTGTTCTCCGTGCGTTCATATACTCGGTGCCCCCGCCGTCACGAGGCGATGGCGACGCCCGCACTGGCGCTGAGCAGCACCGCATTCAGCAGGGCCAGCACCGCCACGACCGGGAACAGGTGCCGGCCTCCCGATGCGGAGGCGGCCAGGATCGACACCACGGCCAGGCATACCAGGAACGCCAGGGAAGCCGCGGCAGCCATGTCGAGCTGCTGCACGAGCAGCGCGGAGGCGGCCAGCAGGGCAAGCACCGACAGGTTGGCCGACATGCGCGCCCCGAGCCGGGCGACGATGCCCTCGGTTCCGGTCGCACGGTCGGTGTCGATGTCGGGGATGCCGTTGGCCAGGTGCGCGCCCAGGCCCAGCAGCGACAGGGTCGCCATCGTCCACGGCTCCGGAGGGCGGGGCGGGCTCAGCCCGTAGGTGAGGAACGGCGCGACGAGGCCGAACGAGAGGATGTAGGGCAGGAACGACAAGACCGTCGTCTTCAGCCACAGGTTGTAGGCCCAGGCGCAGGCGACAGCCACGATATGTGCGGCCCCGCCCACCGCGCCGCCGGCGAGCACCGACAACGGGATGCATGCCGCGGCCGCCGCAACGGCGGCGCCCCACAACGTCTCCCGTGTGACCCAGCCGCGGACCACCGGCTTGTCCCGCCGTCCCGCCTGGATGTCCCGTCCGGCGTCGCGCGCGTCGTTGGCCCACCCGACGGACAGCTGGCCGGTCAGCACCGCCAGCAGGACCAGGATGCTGCCGGCCGGTCCGTGGCCGAGGGCGAGCGCCAGTGCGGTGAACCCGGCGGTGACGGCCAGCACGGGTCCGGGGTGGCATCCGATGATGAGCCCGCGCACCGGTGCGGTACCGAGGTCCACGGCGCTACCCGGCGACCCGGTCGACGATGCGGGTGAACGTGCGCGGCATCGCCTGCGCGGCGGGCACGATCATCGGGCGCAGCGCGGGAGCGTCGCTGACCCGCAGCAGGGTGCTGGTGAGGTTCCGGTAGGAGCGCGTGATCCGCTTCCATTCGGCCTCATAGCCCTGCGGCCGCCCGCTGGCGATGGCGTCGACGGCGGCCCGGGCTTCGGCGAAGCCGATCCGCAGCCCCTCGCCGGTCAGCGCATCGACGTAGCCGGCGGCGTCCCCCACCAGCAGCACGCGGCCGGCGACCCGGGCGGTCGAGGATTGGCGGAACGGGCCGGCGCCCCGCGGCGGCGTGGCGGCCGCCGCGCCTGCCAGGTGTCCCTCGAGCCTCGGCAGCGCGGCGATCGCGGGACGCAGATCCAGCGGGCCCCGCCCCAGGACGGCGACCCCGACGCAGTCCTCGCCGACGGGGGTGACGTACACCTCCCGGTCGGGCAGCCAATACACCTCGACCAGGTTCGTCCAGGGCGCCACCCGATAGTGCTGCCGAACGCCGAACCGGCGCTTGCCGGTTGCTGCGCCGCCCAGCCCCGCGGCTCTGCGCACGGTCGAGTGCAGGCCGTCGGCCCCGATCAGGTACCTGCCGCGCATCCCGGCGGCGAGCACCCCGTCGCCGGTCTGGACAACATCGGCCACCCGGCCGTGCACGATCCCGACCCCCAGATCGAGTGCGCGGCTGCGCATCGCGTCATGCAGGACGGTCCGCCGCACCCCCCGGCCCGGCCCCGCCGTGAACCGCGCCTCCGCGGTGCGGGAGCCCGACCGGTAGCGGATGCCGGCGAAGGCGAACCCCGGGGGGTCGATGCCGAGCGCGTTGAGGCGGGCCAGGGCGTCCGGCATCAGGCCCTCTCCGCAGGCCTTGTCGATCGGCCCTTCGCGCGGCTCCACGACCACGACCTCCAGTCCGGCGACGGCTGCGGCGATCGCGGCAGCCAGGCCGACCGGTCCGCCGCCGGCCACGATCAGGTCGATCACCGGGCCGGCAGCAGGCTCAGCGCCGCGTTCTCGGTGCGGATCCGCACCGTCAGCAGCGCGGCGTTCAACGTGGTGAAGCACACGGCGGTGATCCACGCCGATCCGACCAGCGGCAGCGCGAACCCCTCGACCACCACCGCCACATAGTTGGGGTGGGACAGCCAGCGGTAGGGCCCCCGGGCCACCCGCGGCAGGCCGGGGACCACGACCACCCGGGTGTTCCACCGGGGACCGAGCGAGGCGATGCACCACCAGCGCAGCGCCTGCGCGGCAACCACCAGCAGCAGCATCGGCACCGCCAGCGCCGGGATGATCTCCCGGTCCGCGACGTGGACCTCGACCAGCGCCCCCACCAGCAGACCCACGTGCAGGACCACCATCGCCGGATAGTGGCCCCGTCCGAACTCCTGCCCGCCCCGCTCCATGCTCCATCGCACATTGCGCTGCGAGACGACCAGCTCAGCCACCCGTTCCAGGCCCACGAGCAGGATCAGGATGGTGAATGCTGTGGTGCCGGCCACCGGTTCACCACTCCAGCAGGACGAGTTCGGAGCAGAACCCCGGTCCCATGGCCAGCAGCACGCCGGGGGTGCCCGGCTGCGGGGGGACGGCGCCGTCGCGCCCCTCCATCGTGTCCTGCAGCACATGCAGGACCGACGAGGATGACAGGTTCCCGATCCGGGCCAGGGAGCGCCAGGAGGCCGCCAGCTCGTCGTCGTGCAGCCCCAGCGCGTCCTGCACCGCCTCCAGGATCCTGGGGCCCCCCGGGTGGCTCACCCACCGCGCGATGTCGGAGACCTTCAGGTGATGCTCCGCCAGGAAACCGGCGACGTCGTCCCCCAGGTGCTCGGAGACCACGGCGGCCACATCGGCGGACAGCACGAGCTGGAAACCGTGGTCGCCGATGTCCCAGCCCATCGTCCGCTCGGAGTCGGGGTACATGCGGCTGCGCGAGTCCAGCACCCGCGGTCCCGTGATGCCCATCCGCTGCGCCCGGGCGGCTCCCACCATCACGACCGCGGCGGCCCCGTCGCCGAACAGCCCGGCGCCGACGACGGCGGGCATCGAGATGTCGGAGAGCTGCAGCGTCAGCGAGCACAGTTCGACCGACAACAGGACCGCCACCTCATCGGGATGGCCGATGAGGTAGTCGCGCACCCGGGCGATGCCCGCCGCGCCTGCCACACAGCCGAGGCCGAAGACGGGCAGGCGCTTGACGTCGGGCCGCAGCCCCAGGCGCGGCACCAGTCGAGCCTCCAGGGACGGCGCGGCGATGCCGGTCACCGAGGCGGATACGACGAGGTCCACGTCGGCGGGGGAGAGGCCGGCCTTGTCCAGAGCGCCGCGGATGGCCTGCTCGCCGAGCTCCTGGCCGACCTTGATGAACACATCGTTGGACGCGCCGAACCCTTCCAGCGCGGGATACTCGGCGAGTTCGAGGGCAAGGCTCCGTGTCCGAACGCCCGTTGCCGCGTGGATCTTCTCGACGATTCCGACATGGCTGCCGTCCGGGGACACCATCGCCCCGAACGCCTGCGTGAGCTCCTCCTGCGCGTACTGGAAGGGTGCAAGCACTCCCTGAACTGCCGCGATGGCCACCATTGGCACAGGATAGGAGCCCCACCTGCTCCCCGGACCACGCAGGGCATGGTATGGCGTGGTCGATGCGCCGTCCGGGTCCGAGCGGTGTGCCAGAGTTGCCGCATGAACGGGCCGCTCGACGATGTCGCGGCATTCGATGCCGCCTGGCGTACGCGGTGGGCAGCCTCTCGCCCAATCGGCCACGAATTGAGGTCATGGGCCCATCAGACGTGGGTGAGGTTCCACAGCCTGCCGCAGTCGAAGCGGTACGCCGAGAACGACGCCGAGTATGAGGAACTGCTCTCGCGCCATTTCGCGCTTCTGGAAGAACTGAGCGCGTCGGCCGCGGCCTCGACCGAAGACCCTCGAGCAGTCACGGTCGCCTGGTCGGATTCGCCGGAGCGAGCGGAGCGAAGTCCACGCTTGCTATCCGCTTTCCCGTCAGGAACCTACTGGCAATCGGTGCCCTACGACCTGAGCGAACCCGACTATCCGGTGTGGGTCCACCTCTACGTCGGCGAGACCGGACTCGATGCCGAGGACCTCCGCGCGCTCCTGCTCTGTGTCGCCGACGACGGCACTCGCGACGTCATCATCTGTCCGCCCGGCGCGGAGTGGCTGTACCACCCGTATGACGGTGGTGGAGACGTGATAGCGCCCGACCCCGCCACGCGTGACCTGCTTCGAGACCTGCACGCCGACTGGCTGCCGAGCAACCCGCAGGGCCTCTGAGACGCGCCAGGATGTGACCCCTAGCCTCGGCCGGCACCCGCTCAAGGAGTCGCGGCCCCGGACGCGCGGCTCCCGCAGGTGACGACGAAAGGGCGCCGACGTTGCCCCGCCGACCCTGCACCCTCAGCCCGACGCCAGGGCCAAGTCGCCGAATCCGAAGGCAGCCGCCACATGGAACACGATCGAGAACCGAGGGCGTTGGCATCTACTACCCTTCGCGGGGCCGTCGAGCGACAACCGGGCCACTCCTCCAGAACCCTCGGCGCGACATCTGCGAACAGCCCCGGCGGCAGGCCCACCGCGCGCACCGCCCGGAACTCGCCCGATCTCGGTCACCATCGATGCCAGGCTCGCCACTCCCGGCATCGACATGATCAGCCCCAGCGCCGCGCCGGGATCCTGCTCCGGGCCGCTTGCCTCCTCGGGCGCGATCCGGTTCAGCATCCGCCCGGTCGCCGCTTCGTCCAGTCGCCCGGCGATGCGTACCGGCCAGTCCGGCGCCGTCCACAACGCCGGTAGCACCATCCGCAGCAGCCGCGCGGCGGCCAGAAGTTGCTCGCGGACCCGGTCGGACCGCCGCCCCGGGCAGGCGTGGTGGTGCTTCGGGATCTGGCGGGGTGTGCGGGTGCCCCGGCGGGTAGACACACCCGTCCGCGGGGCTTTGCACCCGATACGGGGAGCGGATTCCGGCAATCCGCGGCCGGTCGATGCACCCCTATCCGGGGCTTTGCGCCCGCACGGCACGTGGGTTCCCGACGGCGGGCGATCCGCCCCCGCCACGGGTGCAAAGCCTCCACCGGCTGCGAACTCGGGGCCGATCGGCACGCCTACAGCGCCGGACCGGAGCCTTCTGATCAAACTGCCGTCCGGGTTGGGTCAGGTGACAGCAGCGTTACCAACAACACCCAGTCCGTTTCCCAGGCGGGACAGACCCGAGGGGCTCGTCGCGCGGGCGATCGGCTACTCCTCGGTCAGTTCCACCAGTACATCCCTCGCGTCGGTGTTCCCACGCCGGGCCAGTCGGCGCAGCTCCGCGTGGTCGCCGCGCTCGGCGGCGGCTTCGACGAGTTGGTCCGCCGCGGTGGTGTTCCCCTGATCCGCCAGCCGGCGCAGCTCCGCAAGGTCGCCCCGCTCACCGGCAAGCTCGATCAGGACATCGGCGGCATCCGCGCTCCCCTCGTCGGCGAATCGCCGCAACTGATCGAGGTCGCCGCGCTCGGCAGCACGCTCGATCGCTTCGTCGGACGTCAGCTCGCCGCCCGGCTCGTGCGCATCCGGCAACTCGGTTCCAGCCATGCCGCGAGTATGCGCCACGAGCGGACCCGGGGAAACGGGCACGCAGGCCGCGGAGGGCGTCCTCGTCCGTCCGCCGCGCATCCGCGATTGTTCGGGCCTGCTTGCACCGGCGAGGGAGGGCAGGGATGGCGAGCGGGTCAGGGGAGATCGAGACACTCCCGGTCGCCCGCGGCCTGGCAGGGGCCCGGCGGGCCCAGCGGTTGCGGCGCGCGGGTCTGGTGGCGATGGCCGCCGTGGTCGCCGCCGGCGCATCGGGCCTGCTCGGAGTGCACCAGTCCACCACGACAGCGAGCGCGGACGGGTACACCGCTTCGTTCACCTACGACAGGGTCGCGCGGGCCGGGTGGGATGTCCCATGGCGGCTGAGCGTCAGCCGCGCCGGCGGCTTCGACGGCCCGGTGACGGTCGCGATCACCGGGGACGCGTACGAGATCTATGAATCGCAGCGGTTCTGGCCCGAGCCGTCGCAGGAGACCCGCGACCAGGACCGCATCTATCTCACCTTCGACGAGCCGCCCGGCGACACCCTGGTCGTGGACTACGACGCCTGCATCCAACCGACCGCGCAGCGCGGCCGCGAGATGGAGTTCACCATCCTCACCGACGACACCCCGCGCGTGTCGCTGCGCGCGTCCACCACGTTGTTGCCCTGAGCCCCGAACGTGAGAGCGAGGTCGCCGTGGAGATCGTGATCCGAGCCGTCATCGTCTTCGCCTTCCTGTGGTTCGTCACCCGGGTCACCGGAAAGGCGACCCTGGGCGAGCTGAGCGCCTTCCAGCTGCTGCTCTACATCGTCATGGGAGACCTGATCCAGCAGGCGGTGACGCATCAGGACTCCTCCCTCACGGGTGCTGTGGTCGCGGTCAGCGTGTTCGCGCTGCTCACCGTCGCGCTGCCTGGATCGGCTACCGCTGGCGGGGGTTGCGACCGATGGTGCTCGGCGCGCCGCTGATCATCGTGCGGGACGGCCGGATGCTGACCGACGCGATGGCGACGGAGCGGCTGTCGACCGACGACCTGTATGAGGCCGCCCGCGGGCAGGGCGTCCGGCGGATCGCAGACGTGGACCTGGCTGTCTTGGAACCCGATGGCGGGATCTCCTTCTTCACCAGCCAGCGGTCGGAGGACGACGAGATCGAGGCGCGCGAACGCCCGCCGGCCAGCAAGTAGGTCGCGCCCGGTTCACAACGCCGCGAGCACCTCGTTCGCCGCGCGCACCCCGGACAACGCAGCACCCTCCATGTACCCCGCCCATCGCTGCGCGGTCTCGGTGCCCGCCCAGTGGATGCGTCCCACCGGCGGCGCGAGCGCCGGGCCGACCTGGGTCCAGGCGCCGGGCGGCAGGTGCGCGCCGTAGCACCCGCGGGTATGCTCCTGGGCCGACCAGTCCTGGGCGTGCAGAGCGATCGGGCTGCCGGCCCGGGGACCGAGGTACCTGCCGATGGCCGCCAGCGCATCGTGCCTGAGCACCTCGGCTCCGGCCTGCCCGTACCGCAGCCCGTCCGCGCCCTCGATGAAGAACACCAGGACTCCCAGGTCGCTGTCGGGCGGCGTGCCGTCGAAGACCACCTTCACGGGGTGCACGTCCCCGGCGCATTCGCCGGACAGTCCCAGGTCCCGCCACCATGGCGAGTCGTAGACGGCATGGCACTTGATGACGCTGCCGTGCGGCATGCGCTGGCAGAGCTGGTCGCGCAGCGGCGGCATCGCCGGCTGGAAGCGGATCCGCCCGACGAGGGTCGGCGGGAGCGCCACCACGGCGCGGCGGGCCGCCACCTCGCCCTGATCCGTCGTGAGCTGGACGCCGTCGTCGTGCTGCTGGATGGCGCGCACCGGCGAGTCGAGCCGCACGTCGAGACCCGCTGCGAGGGCCTGCGCCAGCGATTGCGTCCCGCCGGTGACGCGGCCGTGCTGAGCACCCCCGACGCTGGTGATCATGTTCTCCAGCGACCCGCCCGACTTGCAGTAGAACAGGGCGTGCAGCAGCGAGACGTTGGCGGCTTCGGTGGCGAAGACCGCCTGGCAGGCGAGACGGAAGAAGTCCCGGCCGAGACGGGTGTAGCAGGTCCGGCGGATCCAGGATTCGAACGTCTGCCCGTCCAACCGCTCTGCGTCCGGCGTCCGCCAAGGGGCCGCGAGGTCCACCCGCGCGGCGAGGCGGTCGAACCGGGTCTGCGCCTGTCCGACATCGGCCAGCCCCAGCGGGGGCAGCGGCGGTATCCGGCCGGTGTAGGTGCGAGACCTCCCGCGCAGCCGGACCAGTGCACTGCCGTGCTGCGGCTGCGGCCAGGTGGTGATGCCGAACCGCTGGCACAGCGCGTACATCGCCTCGTGGTCGTGCCCCAGCCATTGACCACCCAGATCGACGGGGACGGGGATGCTGGTTGCGGCGGCAACGTCCGGCAGCGCATCGCGCAGGTCGACCGACTGCAGGCGCCCACCCACGCGATCGCGCGCTTCCAGGACCGTGACGGATGCTCCCGCCGCCCGGATCCGGTCGGCCGCAGCAAGACCCGCCAGCCCCGCACCGACCACGACGACATCGACCATGGCGCGATTCTCGCACCCGCTGCGGGACCCCGGGTCAGGTCGCCGCGGGCGACGGCGCCTCGTCGTCCTCCACGATGTCCTCGATCTCCGAGGCCCCCGCCGCGATGTCCTCCGACTCCACGCTGATGTGCGGCAGCACCCTGGCCAGCACCGACGGCAGGTACCAGTTCGCCGCCCCGAAGATCGTCATCAGCGAGGGGATGAGGATGAGGCGCACGACGAAGGCGTCCAGCAGCACCGCCGACGCCAGGGAGACGCCGAACAGCTTGATGATCTGATCGTCGCCGAGCACGAACGCGCCGAACACGCTGGTCATGATCGCCGCGGCGATGGCGACCACCCTGCCGGAACCCGCCAGGCCCCGGCGGACCGCCCGGCGGTTGTCGCCGGTGTACACCCACTCCTCGTGCATGCGGCTGACGAGGAACACCTGATAGTCGCAGGACAGCCCGAACAGGATCGCGAAGACCATCACGGGCAGGAACGGGAAGATCGGCCCGGTCGACTGGAGGCCGATCAGGTCGGCGAACCAGCCCCACTGGAACACGCCCACCGTGATGCCCAGCGCGGCCCCCAGCGAGAGCAGGCTGGTCAGCACCCCCGTCGCCGGCACGAGCAGCGATCGGAAGAGGACCATCAGCGCGAGGAAGCCGAACCCCACCACGATCAGCAGGAACCAGGGCAGCGCGTCGGTCAGCACCTGGGTGAAGTCCACGGTCACCGCCTGGAAGCCCCCCACATAGGCCTGGGCCCCGGATTCGGCCGTCGCCTGCGGGATGATGTCCTCGCGCAGATGGAACAGCAGCTCGGTGGTCGCCTCGTCCTGCGGCGCGGTTGTGGCGATCACCTGGACCACCGCGACCGTGGTTTCCGGTGCGACCGGGGCGCCCGCGGCAAGGGCCACGCCCGGGTCGGCGTTGAGCGCATCGGTGAGGGTCGCCACGGCTTGCGCGTCGCCGGGCGCGGCCAGTTCGACCGCGATGAAGAAGGGCCCGTTGACGCCGGGGCCGAAGCCTTCGGCGGTCAGGTCGTAGGCGATGCGCGGCGGACTGCCTTCAGCGGCGCCGGAGTCGTCGGCGAATCCGAGGCGCAGCGACAGCATCGGGATCGCGATCACCAGCATGACCGTCAGCGCGAATGCCGCGGTCAGCCACGGACGCTGCTGCAGCCAGTTGCCGTACCGGGCGAAGGCGCTGGGACGGTGCGGGTCGGGCACCTTGCCGCGGTGGACGATCCATCGCCACGCCAGCCCGATCAGGGTGACCGGGAGGTACAGGATCCAGCCGAGATAGCGGAACAGCTTGCCGACAGCGTGCCTCACGCCGTCGGCCCTCCTGACGGGGACCGCCTCGGCATCGCTGATCCAGGCCATCCGTCCGACGAACGCCCAGGTGCCCAGCAGCGACAGCACCGCGGGCAGCAGCAGCAGGGCGCCGACCATGACCATGAACACGGTCATGGCGGCGGCCACCGCGATGCCGTTGAAGAACGTGAGCCCCATGACGAACAGGCCGAGCAGGGCGATGATCACCGTGCCGGCCGCGAACTGGACCGCCCGACCGGAGGTGCGCACCGATTCCAGCGCCGCCTCGCGCGGCTGCCGGCCGTGGATGAGGGCCTCGCGGTAGCGGTTGATGACGAACAGCGCGTAGTCGATGCCCACCCCGAGGCCGATCATGGATGCCAGGATCGGCGCGAATGTGGCCACATCGAAGTAGCGCGCGACCAGCGGCAGCACGAACGCGGTGGTCAGCCCGACCGACAGCAGCGCCGAGAGGATGGGCAGGAACGCGCCCAGGATCGAGCCGAACGCGAACAGCAGGATGACCAGCGCAACCGTCACGCCGATCGCCTCCGAGGACGGCGGCTCGCCGGCGACGAAGGCGAACACCCCGTTGGCGCCGACGGTCAGGCCGTCCGCACCGTTCTGCGCGTTGATCAGTTCCAGCGAGGCGGCGACGTCGTCGAAGCTGAGGTCGTCGAACGACGCGCCCTCGAACGTGACCGTGGCGTAGGCGACCGTGCCGTCGGGGCTGACGCCCGCCCGCCCGAGGTGGGCCAGCGCCCCCTCCTCCTCCGGCGACAGCTGCGGCATCTCAGCCTGTTCCGGCCCCGGTGCGCCGGCCGGCCCGCCGCCCTGGCCGGGCGGCTGCTCAGGGCACCCCGCCCCCAGCGGCGCGCCGTAGGGGGTCTGCACACAGGACACGCCGGAGGAGGTCGAGATCGCGGTCAGCAGCGACGTCATGGCCGCCTCGGGCGATGCGTCGGTCGCTTGGCCGGTGTCCGCCCGCCAGACGACCTGCCCCTCGAGGCCGGCACCGGTGCCGGCCTCGCCGCCGGTGAGGTCGGCCAGCAGCTCCTGCGCGGTCGTCGACTCGGTGTCCGGCAGCTCGAAGTTGTCGTTGTAGTCCCCGCCGAACTGTGTGCCCAGCACGCCGAGCAGGACCATGAGCCCCACCCACGTCAACAGCGCAGACCACGGCCGCCGCACCGACCACTGCGATATTCGGCCCATCAGGCCCGCCTTCCGGGTCATGCAGCCGTTAGCCGCCTTCGTTGCTCGGGTCAACGGTAGAACACGCCGACGGCTGCGAGCCGCCGCACGGCCCTTCGGCGATGGGCTGGGCTGCGTGATCCTTGCCACGTGCTGGTGGCGTCCCGCCGGTGCAGCGGAGCACGATGGGTGTCGTGCGAGCATCCCGCCTGGACCCGATCGCGATCGGCGCCGCCGGTGCGACGCTGGTGATGCTCACGATCTACCTCGGGTTGATGCGGCAGGAGGAGGATGCCCCCGTCGCGTGGTTCGTCGGCATCCTCCTCCTGAGCACCGCAGCCGCGCTGTACGGAGCGGTCCGCGACGCGCCGCACCGCAGAGCTGCGCTGCTGGTCGCCGGGCTCGCCCTGCTGTCAGCCGGAACCCTCGCCATCCTGTCCATCGGACTGCCCATCATCGGGGCGGGGGTGCTGTGCCTGGCCGCTGCGGGACGATCCGGCGGATCTGCCGCGACCAGACCGGATGCCCCGTAGCCCCGAGGAGCCGGTGATTCTAGGATGCGTCGCCGATGTCCACCATCCAGTTGATGCCGAAGCGGTCGGTGAGGGCTCCGTAGGTGTCGCCCCACATCTGCTTCTCCAGGGGGACGGTCACCGTGGCGCCCTCCGACAGCGCATCCCAGTAGCCGCGCAGCTCGGCCTCGTCGTCGCCGCTGAGGCTGATAGTGATGCTGGTGCCCTCCCGGCGGTCCATCCCCGGCGGGGTGTCGGAGGCCATCAGGGTGAACCCCGAGGGTGTCTCCAGCGCCCCGTGCATGATCAAGTTCTCGATCGGGGTGCCGGCCTGTCCGAATTCGCCGAACGTGTTCAGCGTCAGGGTCCCGCCGAGGGCCGTGCGGTAGAACTCCATGGCCTCCCGCGCGTTGTCCAGGAATTGGATGTAGGGGTTGAGTTTGGATGCCACAGGTCGCTCCTTCGCGCTACCGGTTCGTCGGGGCAAGCCTAGGCGGGCGGCGGGCGAGAGTCGCTGCTGCCCGCCCGGCTGCTCAGGCGGCCCACCGCGATTGATTGGCGGCCCCGCGCCAGCACTGATTGACTGGCCCGGTGCTCGAACTCGACGCCCTGAACAAGTCCTACGGGCAGTTGCGGGCCCTGCGCGACCTGTCCTTCGACGTGCGTCCGGGCGAGATCTTCGGCTTCGTCGGCTCCAACGGCGCCGGGAAGTCGACCGCGATGCGGATCGTGCTGGGGGTGCTGGCAGCCGACTCCGGGGAGGTCCGCTGGGAGGGCAGGCCGCTGGACGCCTCGGTCCGTCGACGGGTCGGCTACATGCCCGAGGAGCGCGGCCTCTACCCCCGGATGAAGGTGGGCGACCAGCTGACCTACCTGGCCCGGCTGCACGGGTTGAGCACCGCGCAGGCCGTGCGGTCCATGGAGCACTGGACCGAGGTGCTCGGCATCGCCCATCGGCGCGGCGACGAGGTGATCAAGCTGAGCCTGGGCAACCAGCAGCGCGTCCAGCTCGCCGCCGCCCTGGTCCATGACGCGGAGATCCTGGTCCTCGACGAGCCGTTCTCCGGCCTGGACCCGGTGGCGGTGGATGTGATGAGCGGCGTGCTGCGAACGCGGGCCAGCCAGGGCGTGCCCGTGCTGTTCTCCTCCCACCAGCTGGACCTGGTGGAGCGCCTGTGCGACCGGGTGGGGATCATCCGCGACGGCGAACTCGTGGCCGCCGGGGACCTCGAGACGCTGCGCCGCACCGACCGCACCCGGTGGCTGGTCGACGGGCCCCCCGCTGAGCGATGGGTCCATACCCTGCGCTGGGCCCGGGTCGTGGAGTCCGACGGCGGCCGGACGATCCTCGAACTGGCCTCCGGCGAACCCGCTGCGGTCGATCAGCAGATCCTGGCCGCGGCGATGGCGGTCGGGCCGGTCCACGAGTTCGCGGTGCTGCGCCCATCCCTGGTCGACCTGTATCGGGACGTCGTCACCGCTGAGGAGAAGGTCCCGACGGAACTGGAGGCCCGTGCATGAGCCGGACCGCACAGCGCCAGGAGCTCGGCTCCATCGAAGCCGTCCGGTTGATCGCAGGGCGGGAGGTGCGGTCGCGCACCGGATCGAAGTCGTTCCGGCTGCTCACCATCGGCTTCATGGTCGCGGTCGTGCTCGGCGGATTCATCCTCAAGGCCATCAGCGGGTCGGAGAGCGTCCAGCACATCGCGGTCATGGAGGACGCTGCCGCTGCCGTGCCGCAGATCGAGGCCGCCGCCGCCGCGACCGCGGTCGACGCCGAGGTGACCATCGTGGCCGACCAGGCCGCTGCGGAGGAGCAGCTCCGCACCGGGGATCTCGACGTCCTGGTGACGGGAGCCTCGCCGGAGCTGACCATCGTCGTGCAGGACACCCTCGACCCGTCCCTGCAGCCCATGTTCGGCGCTCTGGCCCAGCAGTTGGCGCTGGTGGACGCGGTCACCGCCCTCGGCGGCGATCCGGCGGGGGTGAGCGCCGAACTGGGCTCGGCCGCCCCGCAGATCCACTCCCTGGAACCGGCACCGGAGGTGGACGGCGGCCAGATCGCCGCCGGCTACATCGCGGGCATCCTGTTGTTCCTGACCCTGATGACGGCCGGGCAGTACGTCGCCCAGGGCGTGGTGGAGGAGAAGTCCAGCCGGGTCGTGGA
>CAZECO010000078.1:13055-15169 GCA_964510455.1 uncultured Actinomycetes bacterium | reverse complement strand
GATGCCGGGCAACGCGTCGAAACTCCGGGCATCCCCCGCCAGCCCCGCTCAAACCCAGCACTTCCCCCGAATATCGACGCGTTGACCACCACCACACCCCGGCCGGGCGCGCTACTCCGGCGCCGTCAGGTCGATCACGGCGGGTGCGCCGGCGGGCTCCCGCTCCGCCAGGCGCTGCGAGATGACCTGCGTCATACCGTCGCCGCGCATGGTCACGCCGTACAGCGCGTCCGCGGCCTCCATCGTGCGCTTCTGATGGGTGATCACGATGAGCTGGCTGCTGCTGCGCAGTTCCTCGATGACTTCGATGAGCCGACCGAGATTCGTATCGTCGAGGGCAGCTTCGACCTCGTCGAGGACGTAGAACGGGCTGGGGCGCGCCTTGAACAGCGCGATCAGGAACGCGACGGCGGTCAGCGACCGCTCCCCGCCCGACAGCAGCGACAGCCGCTTGATCTTCTTGCCCGGCGGGCGGGCCTCGACATCCACGCCGGTGGTCAGCAGGTCGCCCGGTTCGGTCAGGATCAGCCGCCCCTCGCCGCCGGGGAACAGCCGGGCGAAGACCCGCTCGAACTGTTCGGCGGTGTCCGCGAACGCCTCGGCGAAGACCTGCTCCACCCGGGCGTCGACGTCCTGGATGATGCCCAGCAGATCGGCCCTGGTGCGCTTCATGTCCTCGATCTGCTCGACGAGGTAGGTGTACCGCTCCTCGGCCGCGGCGAACTCCTCCAGCGCCAGCGGGTTGACGGTGCCGAGCAGGGCCAGCGACCGCTGCGCCGACCGCAGCCGGCGCTCCTGCGCCTGTCGGTCGTAGCGGTAGGGCTCGGTGTCGGACGGCGGGCCGTCCTCGCCATCTCCGGGCGCAGCCGGGCTCGGCGGGATGAGGACGTCCGGGCCGTACTCGGCGACCAGCACATCGGTGCTGATCCCGTGCTCGGACAGGGCGCGCTCGGCGATCTGCTCGATCCGCAGCCGCTGCTCGGCGCGGGCGACCTCGTCGCGGTGCACCGAGTCGGTGAGCCGCGCGACCTCCGCCTCCAGGTCACGGATCCCGGTGCGCAGCGCCGCCATCAGCGACGCCCGTTGTGCTGCGTCGGCGCGCAGCTGCTGGCGCTGCTGCGTGACGGCCGCCAGGTCCTGTTCGGCCTGCTCCCGTGCCGCGGTGGCGAGCTCGGCGACCGCCGCAGCGGTTTCCGCTCGGCGGATCCGCACGCGGTGCTGCTGCGCCGCCCTGTCGCGGTCGAGCCGCTCCTGGTGGGCGGCCCGCTCCAGCGACGCCGCACGTTGGGCCAGCGATGCGGCCCGCTCCTCGGTGGTGCGCAGCGCCAGTCGCGCCTCGGTCTCCGCCTGCCGCAGTTCCCCGAGCCGGGAACTGAGCTCCGGCTCGGCCTGGCCGTCCGGCTCCGGTAGTGCGGCGAGGGCCTCCTGCGCGGCCTGCAGCGCCTGATTGGCCGAGCCCAGCTCGTCCCGGTCGGCGGCGACCGTGGCCTGCAGCGCTGCGACCCGGCGCTGGCCGGCGACCACGGATTGGCTCGCCGCCTCCAGGCGCCGGGTCCATTGCGTGGTGCGCTCGCTGCGCGCCGCCTGCCGGGTCCGCTCGTCCTGCCAGAGGGTGCGCGCCCGTTCGACCGCCTCCCCGGCCTCTTGCTCGCCTGCCAGCGCGGCCTGCAAGCCCGCCTGGGCATCTAGCACCTGAGCCGCGGCGGCCTCAGCGGCCTGCCGCGCCTGATCGATCGCGTCCCGCATATCCCAGCGAGTCGATCCGTCGCGGACCCCGCCGCGCGCCCACGCCGGGCCGAGCACATCGCCGTCGGCGGTCACGGCCACCCAGGGGCCGCCCGCGCTCACCAGTTCGACGGCCTCCGACAGGTCCCCCACCAGCACGAAGTCGGCGAGCAGCCCGGCAACCGCTGCGCTGACGTCGTCCTGTCCGATGATCGCGGTACGCAGGGGGACCCCGATCGGCGGCGACGCGCCGGCGGGGGTGCTCCTCGCCGCGATGACCAGTTCCGCCCGATCGACGCCCCGCCGCCGCAGCAGCTCCAACCCTGCAGCCGCGTCGGCGACACCGGCGACGACCAGGCCCTCCGACATGGCCCCCAGCGCCGCGACGA
>CAZECO010000078.1:0-12955 GCA_964510455.1 uncultured Actinomycetes bacterium | reverse complement strand
TCGGCGACACCGGCGACGACCAGGCCCTCCGACATGGCCCCCAGCGCCGCGACGACGGCCTGCCGGTGGTCGTCGGCCACGGCGACCAAATCGGCGACGAGTCCCTGCACCCCGGCCAGCTCACCGGCGAGGAACGCGGTCCCCGAGTTGGCGTCCATCGATGCCAGCGATCCGGTGAGGGTCTCGGCCCGGGACAGCGCCGCAGCGTGCTCGCGCGTGAGCTGCTGCAGCTGTGAGCGGCGCTCCGCGGTCGCGGCCGATGCCCTGGCACGATCCTGTTTGGCCCGGTCCCAGTCCGATTGCAGCTGCGGGAGCCGGGTCGCCTCCGGCTCCTGGCCAGGTTCGCTTTCGGCCTCCACCTCGCCCAGCGCGACCTGCGCCGCCTGCGCGGACTCCTCGGCGCGCTGCAGCTCCGATGCTCGGGCGGCCACCGCCGCCTCGGCGGCACTGACCCTGCCGGATGCGCGTGCTGCGGCGGTCCTCGCCGCTTCGATCGATGCGCGCTGCTGTTTGCTGGCGCGCTGCTGCTGCGCGAGTTCGTCCTCGACGCCCGCGCGGGCGGCGACCAGGCCGGAGACGCGATCGGCCTCCTCGCGCGCCTTCGCCGCCAGTGCGGCGTGCTGCTCCTTGGCAGCGACGGCCTCCTCGCGCAGCTGCTCGGGATCCCGGCCGGTGGGGGTCGGACCGGACGCGTCGAGCATGGCCCGGCGCTCGGCGGCCACGCCGGCGATGCCGCGCAGCCGTTCGCAGACCCGGGTGAGCCGGAACCAGAGGTCCTCCGCCTCGGCCAGGCGGGGTTCGGCCGACTCCGCGTCCGCCTGCAGCTCCGCCTCCTGCGCCCGCTGCGCCAGCAGCACCGCCTCCCGCTCGGCCCGGGCGTGCAGCAGCGCCTCCTCGTCGGCGACCTCGCGCTGCAGCGCCGCGGTGGCGGTGACGTAGTCGTCGGCCAGCAGGCGCAGCCGGGAATCGCGCGCGTCCGCCTGGATCACCGCCGCTCGTCGGGCGACCTCGGCCTGCCGGCCCAGCGGCTTGAGCTGGCGCCGCAGCTCCACGGACAGGTCCTGCAGCCGGGCGAGCTTCTCGGCCAGCCCGTCGAGTTTGCGCAGGGCCTTCTCCTTGCGCTTGCGGTGCTTGAGGACCCCGGCCGCCTCTTCGATGAAGCCGCGCCGATCTTCGGGCGTGGCGTGCAGGATCGAGTCGAGCTGGCCCTGTCCCACGATGACGTGCATCTCGCGGCCGATGCCGGAGTCGCTGAGCAGCTCCTGCACGTCGAGCAGCCGGCAGGCCTGGCCGTTAATGGCGTACTCCGACCCGCCGGATCGGAACATGATGCGGGAGATGGTGACTTCGGTGTAGTCGATGGGCAGGGCGCCGTCGGTGTTGTCGATGGTCAGGCTCACCTCGGCGCGGCCCAGCGCAGGGCGCCCGGCTGTGCCGGCGAAGATGACGTCCTCCATCTTGCCGCCGCGCAGGGCCTTGGCCCCCTGCTCCCCCATGACCCACGCCAGGGCGTCCACGACGTTGGACTTGCCCGAACCGTTGGGACCCACCACCGCGGTCACGCCGGGCTCGAATTGCAGGGTCGTGGTGGAGGCGAACGACTTGAACCCTTTGAGGGTGAGCGACTTCAAGTACACGACCGACTCCTCGATGCCGCGGTGCGGGCTTGCGATCCGCCACGATAACCCGTCGCCGGTCACACCCCGCCGACGGCTCGCGGCTGCGGAGGAAGCTACGCCAGCGCGGGGCGCCTGTGCTCGTCGCGGTCCTCGGTGAAGGTCTCCAGCCGCGGCATGTCCTGCGTGACGACCTCCGAAGCGGCCGCGAGCTCCAGGGACAGCCGCTCGACCGCTACCTCGAGGTCGGCAACCCGGGCCCGCAGCCGGTCGTTCTCCCACACCAAACGCGCATCATTGCGCACCAGGTGTCCATATAGAGCCTTGGCCATCGCGTGCCCTCCAGCTGAAACAGATCGGCTATCGCCGGTGCGGGGCGCCGCCCATGTGACGACAACCACCCATCGAGACTCTTCCCAGCGTGACAGCCGGCAAACTCATCGGTCAAGCGGCCGCGCGGGGACGGCGGGACCGCGGCGGGCGCTGGCAGTGCGGACAGCGGTGGCTGGATCGGTTGGCGAAGGCCTCCCGAACGATGAGGCTGCCGCAGCGCCGGCACGGCTCGCCCGCCCGGCCGTACACCGCGAGGTCGCGGGCGAACCACCCGCTCTCCCCGTTGACGTCCACATACAGCGGGTCGAAGCTCGTGCCCCCGGCCGCCAGCGCCTCGCCCATGACATCGGCGGCCGCCTCCAGCACGGCCCGCGCCTGGCCGCGGCTCAGGGAATCCGTTGCGCGGCGGAAGTGCATGCCCACCCGCCACAACGTCTCGTCGGCATAGATGTTGCCGATCCCGGAGACCACCGTCTGGTCCAGCAGCGCCGCTTTCACACCGGTTCGGCGCGAGCGCAGCGCGACGGCCGCGGCATCGAGGTCGAAGGCGGGATCGAACGGGTCGAGGGCGATGTGCGCGACCGATCGCGGGACGCCTGCCTGCGCTTCATCGGCGTGCAGCCATCCGAAGGTGCGCTGATCGAGGAACGACACCACGGCGCCGTCGTCCAGGACGAACCGGACCCGCTCCTGTGCGACCGGGGGCGCCTGCCCCGCCGCGGCCGCGACCCGGAACTGGCCGCTCATCCCCAGGTGCGCGACCATCACCGGCCGCTGGGCGTCGGCCAGCGCCCACCACAGGTACTTGCCCCGACGATGCACAGCCTCGATCCGGGCTCCGGTGAGCCAGGCCGTGAAGGCATCCGCGCCTTCGGGCTGCCGGCGCAGCGTCCGCAGCCGGTACACGGTCGCCGACTGCACGCGGCGGCCGGTGACGATCGGATCCAGGCCGCGCCGGACCGTCTCCACCTCCGGCAGCTCAGGCACCCACAACCTCTGGGTCGTGCTGCGAGCGGATCTCGAGGTAGGCGGTCTCGGCGGCCAGCATCTCCGCCTCCTTCTTGGTGCGGCCCGTCCCGAGGCCGTAGACCCCGGCTGCCAGCCTGACCTGCGACGTGAAATGCCGATGGTGATCGGGTCCCTCGCCGGTCGAGAGGTACTCGGGCACCCCGAGGCCGAGCCGTGCCGTCAGCTCCTGCAGCGAGGTCTTCCAGTCCAGCCCGATGCCCAGACCGGCGGCCCGGTGGATCTTGTCGTCGAACAGCCGCAGGATGAGCCCCTCGGCCGCCTCGATGCCGGCTCCGAGGTAGACGGCGCCGAAGACCGCTTCCATCGCGTCGGCGAGGATCGAGTTCTTGTCGTGACCGCCCGTCGCCGTCTCCCCGCGACCCAGGCGCAGGTACGGGCCGAGCCCGATCTCGCGCGCCGCCAGGGCGCAGGCCCGCGCATTCACCACCGACGCGCGGATCTTGGCGAGGTCCCCTTCCGGCCGGTCGGGGTAGCGCCGGTAGAGCGTGTCGGTGACGACCATCTCCAGGACCGCGTCGCCCAGGAACTCCAGGCGCTCGTTGGTCGGCAGCCCGCCGCGCTCGTGGGCGTAGGAGCGATGGGTCAGCGCCAGCAGCAGCAGGTCATCGGGGATCGCGACGCCGAGCAGCGACGCCACGGCATCCAACTGCGGGGATGCACCGACAGACTCGGACACGCTGGGCAGCCGACGTCCGATCAGATGTCCAGCACCTGGCGCTTGTCATAGGTGCCGCAGGTCGGGCAGACCGTGTGCGGCAGCTTCTTCGAACGGCAGCGGTCGCAGGTCGCCAGGGTCAGCGGGGCCGCCTTCCAGTTCGACCGGCGGTGCCGGGTGTTCGAACGGGACATCTTGCGCTTCGGTACGGCCATCTCAGTTGCCCTTCTCATCGGTCTCATGCGTGCCGTGCACAGGCGCGGGCACCTCGTCGGTCCTGGCGAGCCAGTCATGCAGCCCGGCCCACCGGCTGTCCTGCTCGTCGTGATGGTGGCCCGGGTCGTCGGCCAGCCTGGCTCCGCAGGTGGCGCACAGCCCCGGGCAGTCGGGCGAGCACAACGGCACTAGCGGCAAGTCTAGAACAACGGCGTCGCGCAGGGTCGGCTCCAGATCGAGCAGCTCCCCGTGCAGCGCCGGCAGCGGCTCGGTGTCGTCATCGCGGGGGGTCGCGATGTCGGCGTACTCGAACAGCTGCTGCACCTGCACCGCGAGCAGCCCGCGGATCGGGTCCAGGCACCGCGAGCACTCCGCCTCGGTGGCCAGCGTCGCCGTACCGCTGACCAGCACGCCTTCGACGACCGCCTCGAGCCGGACCCGCAGCTCCGCCGGGGCGCCCGCGGCGACCCGGCAACTCGTCACCGCCCAATCCCCAGGAGCCGGGAAGGTGCGTTCGACCGCCCTCATCGCGCCGGCGCGCCGACCCAGCGGTCGCGTGTCGAGCACGAGCGGGTTGGTGGGATCCAAGGAGGTCACGGCAGTCATCTGGCTCGAAGGGACACGGTGATCGCGCGGCGGGCACCACCGCAGGAGGGCGGGACGCAGTGCGCAGGCACCACGGTAGCGACAAGTCGGCCGATCCCCCAAATGCGCCGACGGCGACGCGGGGATTGCTCAGGCGAGCGCGATGGACTCGTCCACCACGGTTTCGCTCTGCGCCCGCACCTTCCGGCGGCCGGACTCCAGGGCATCCAGGGTGCGCGCCAGGGTGGCGGAGATCGCCGCGAGCTTGGCGTCCACGTAGGCGTCCACCTCCGAGCGCATCGCCGCCGCCTGGTGCTCGGCGCGCCGGACCAGGTCGTCGGCCCGGCGCTGGGCCTCGAGCAGGACGTCGGCCTCGTCCACCAGCGTCTCGCGCTCGGTCTGGGCGCGCTGGCGCAGCTGCTGCACCTCGCTGAGCGCCGCGTCCCGCACCGCCTCGGCGTCCCCCAGCGCTGCCGCCCGGATGGCCTCGGCCTCGGCGTCGGCCTCGGCCTTCACCCGCTCGGCCTCCTGCCCCGCCGCCGTGATGATCTGCGCGCGCTGGGCGAGGATGGACGCGGCGGCCAGGATCTCCTCCGGCAGCGCGGTGCGGGCATGCTGGAGCAGTTGCAGCAGCCGCTCCTTGTCGACGACCACACCCGTGCCGAAGGCGCGCGGCTTTCCCGCCTCCACCAGGGTGATGGCCTCTTGCAGCGTGTCGTGGATGTCCATGATCTGTTCCCCTCATCCTGCAGCGCTGGCGCCGCACCGCTGACCCATTCTGCATCGACAACAAGCCGCCGAGAAGGGAGCGACGCGCCGGATCTGCACCTCACCCGCCAGCGATCTTCTCCGCCACCCGCTTCAGGACCGGTTCGGGCACCAGGCCGGCCACATCCCCGCCGTAGGTGGCGATCTCCTTGACCAGGCTGCTGGACAGGTACCCGTACACCGGGTTGGTCGTCAGGAACAGCGTCTCCACCCCCGACAGCCGGTGGTTCATCTGCGCCATCTGCAGCTCGTACTCGAAGTCGGTGACGGCGCGCAGGCCCTTCACCACGACCGAGATCCCGTGGTCCCGGCAGTAGTCCACCAACAGTCCGTGGAACGAGTCCACGTGGATGTTGGGATACGGCGCGCAGACCTCGTTGAGCATCTCGATCCGCTCTTCGACGGTGAACAGGCTGTACTTCTTCTTG
This sequence comes from uncultured Actinomycetes bacterium, assembly GCA_964510455.1. Taxonomy (GTDB): domain Bacteria; phylum Actinomycetota; class Actinomycetes; order S36-B12; genus CAVXYG01. Next base: position 7,325 of record CAZECO010000078.1, on the reverse strand, counting down.
TTGATCAGCACGCCGACCGTCACGTCCTCGAACAGCGCCGACGCCCGGATGAAGACATCGGTGTGGCCGTTCGTCACGGGGTCGAACGAGCCGGGGCAGATCGCCTTGACCATCTCAGGTGTCCTCCAGGTCTGCGGCCCCGTCCTGCGCGCGACCGTACCAGATCGTGGTTGCCCCGTAGCGGCGTCGATCCGCCCGCACCCAGTGTGTCGGCAGCGGGTCGGCCGCGTCCCGGGCGGGTCGCTCCACCGCCGCCAGCGCGCCCGCCGACAGCGCGCCGCAGGCGTCCAGCCGAGCCAGCGCGCCCGCGATGACGGTGGCCGGGACGTCATAGGGCGGATCCGCGAGCAGCAGGTCGAACGGCGCATCCGCGGGCGGGCGCCAGCGCAGCGCATCGGCGGCCACGACGGTGCAGCGCTGCGCCACTGCGAGGGCGGCGATGTTGGAGCGCAGGGTACGCACGGCAGCACGATCTCGCTCGACGAAGGTGGCGTGCGCCGCGCCGCGGCTGACGGCCTCCAGCCCGAGCGCCCCGGAGCCCGCGAAGAGGTCGAGCACCCGGCAGTCCCGCCAGTCGGGGATGCGGTGGTCGAGGCTGCTGAACATCGCCTCCCGCACCCGGTCGGTCGTCGGCCTGGCTCCGCTGCCCGGCACGGCCAGCCGCCGGCCGGCCAGTGCGCCGCCGATGATCCGGGTCACCCCTTGTCCACGTAGTCCAGCAGGTCCTCCCGGGCCCACTGCGCCACCGCCAGCGCCAGCGCCGGGTGGGCGTCCAGCGAGGGGTCCTCGGCCATCAGGGCCTCGGCCGAGGACCGGGCGGCGGAGATGATCGGCTCGTCGCGCAGCACCGACAACAGCTGCAGGCTGCTGCGACGGCCCGATTGCGCCGCGCCCAGCACATCCCCCTCGCGCCGCTGCTGCAGGTCGACCTCGGCCAGCTCGAACCCGTCCAGCGTCTGGGACACCGCGTCCAACCGCGCCCGGGCCGGCGAGTCGACCGGCAGCGCGGTGTGCAGCAGGCACAGCCCCGGGTGATGGCCGCGGCCCACCCGGCCGCGCAGCTGATGCAGCTGCGAGACCCCGAACCGGTCGGCGTCCATCACGACCATCACGGTCGCGTTCGGGACGTCCACCCCGACTTCGATGACGGTCGTGGCGACCAGCGCATCCAGCCCGTCGGGCCCGGTGCGCTCGGCGAAGCGGCGCATGACGGCCTCCTTCTCCTCCGCCGGCATCCTGCCGTGCAGCACGCCGATCCGCAGTCCCGCCAGCGGGCCGTCCGCCAACCAGGCGGCCAACTCGGTCACGCTGCTCACGCTCGCCCATCCGGCCTCGTCGCCGGCAGCGGTGTCGGTGGCGTCGATGCGGGGGCACACGATGTAGGCCTGGCGGCCCTGGGCAGCCTCCTCCGCGATCCGCTGCCACATCCGCTGCTGGTAGGCGGGCTTGTCCGCGGGCACCACGTGGGTGGCGATCGGCGATCGGCCGGCCGGCAGCTCCCGCAGGGTGGAGACCGCCAGATCGCCGAACACCGTCATGGCGATCGTGCGCGGGATCGGGGTCGCCGTCATCACCAGCACATGCGGACGCTCGCCGGGCTGCGCCTTGTCCGCCAGCGCCGATCGCTGCTCCACGCCGAACCGGTGCTGCTCGTCGACGATGACCAGGCCGAGGCCGGCGAATTGCACGGGCTGCGACAGCAGCGCGTGGGTGCCGACCAGGATGCCGGTCTCGCCCCCCGCGGCTGCAGCCAGCACGCCGCGGCGCTGCGCGGCGGGCAGGGACCCGGTGAGCAGGTCGACGCGGGTCGCGGTGTCGCCGCCGCCCAGCATCCCTGCCTCGGCCACCGGCCCCAGCAGCGCGCGGATCGAGCGCAGGTGCTGTTCGGCCAGCACCTCGGTGGGGGCCAGCAGCGCCGCCTGGCCGCCGGATTCCACCACCCGCAGCATGGCGTGCAGCGCGACGACGGTCTTCCCCGAGCCGACCTCCCCCTGCAGCAGCCGGTGCATCGGGCGGGGCTGCGCCAGATCCGCATCGATCTCCCCGATGACTTCGCGCTGCCCCGCCGTCAGGGTGTACGGCAGCCGGGCGTGCAGCGCGTCCACCAGGCCGTGCGGCGCGCCGGGCCGCGGTTTGGCCGCCATCCCCGACATCGCGTGGCGGCGCTGCGCCAGCACGACCTGGACCACCCACGCCTCATCGAACTTCAGGCGATGGCGCGCCCGCTCGATGTCCGCGTCGCTGTCGGGCAGGTGGATCGATCGCAGCGCCTCGTCCAGACCGATCAGACGATGCTCGGCCCGCACCTGCGCGGGGACGGGGTCCTCGGCATCGGCGATGCTCAGCTGCTCCAGCACCAGCCGCACACACCGGCCGATGGTCCACGAGGCCACCTTCCCGGTGGCCGGGTAGACCGGCACGAGGTCCCGCAGGAACTCCCCCGCATCCCCCTCCTGCGGCGGTTCGGCGGCGTCGGCGAACAGCACATAGTCCGGGTGGGCGAGCTGGCGGTGCCCGCGGTAGCTGCCGACCTTCCCCGCGAACAGTCCCCTGCGGCCGGGCCGCAGGTCGCGCTGGCGCCACGCCTGGTTGAAGAACGTCAGGGTCAGCGTGCCCGTGCCATCGGTGACCTCGACCTCCAGCAGCGAGCCCTTGCGCCCGCGCATCGGCCGGCTGGACACCTTCGCGACCTCCGCCGCCACGGTGACCTGCTCGCCCTCGGCCAGCGCCGCGAGGTCGGTCAGCTCGCCGCGGCGCGCGTAGCGGCGGGGGTAGTGGCGCAGCAGGTCGCCGGCGCTGCGCATGCCGAACGCCTCGTCCAGGGCTTTCGCCGTGCGACCCCCGAGGGCGGACCGCAGCGGATCGGTCAGGGAGGTCACCGCAGTGCGCGCCTCATTCGACGCCGATGATCAGCGGCCACAGCGGTTGTCCCCCGTCGTCGGCGATGATGTCGAGGTGCGGGTAGCGCTCCTGCAGGGCGCCGGTGAGCGCCGTCAGGTCCTCGGCGTCGAGGTCCGCCCCGGCCAGCAGGGTGAGCAGTTCGCTGTCGCCCCGGACCAGTTCCTCCACCACCGCGATGGCGACCGGCAGCTCGTCGGCCCCGATCTTGACGATGTCGCCCGACACCAGGCCCAGCACATCGCCTGGATGGCACACCCCTGCGGAGGTGACCGCCTCCTTGCTGGAGACCGTCACGCCCCCGTACCGGGTGGCACCCGCCGCGCGGCTCATCGCGGCCACGTCGTCGTCGAAGCGCCGGTCCGGCTCATGGACCGCCACCGCGGCCAGGGACTGCACGATGGCCCGGGTGGGGACGACCGCCACCCGGATGCCGTTCTCCCGGGCTCGGGCCGCTGCGGCCTCGGCCGCCGGTTTGATGTCCTTGCCCCCCGGGAGCAGCACGATCTCGGCCGCGCCGGACTCTTCGATCACGGTCAGCAGCTCGCCGGTGCTCGGGCTGATCCGCGGCCGCGCGGGCACCGGGATCGCGCCGGCCGCCGCCAGCAGCCGGGCCACGCCCGGGCCGTGCGAGACGGCGATGACCGCCCGCCCGGTCCGCGCAGCCAGCGGTGCGGCGAAGCCCTCGCGCAGCCACTGGATCCGGATGCGGTAGGGCCGGCCGATCGCCAGCGCCGCCTCGACCGCGGCGCCCGCGTCGTCGACGTGGACGTGGACGTTCCACAGCCCGTCCCCCCCGACGACGACCAGCGAATCCCCGAGCCCGCCGAGCTGTTGGCGCAGCCCCGGCACCGACCCGTCGGGCGCTTCCAGCAGATACATGACCTCGTACGCCGGCCCGTCGTAGCCGGCGGCCGGCGGGTGCGCCAGGCCGTCGTCGGACGCACTCTTGGGGAGGTGGCTCGGGGCCTGCACCGGACGCGCCCGCCCGGTGACGACCTCGGCCATGGCATCCATGATCACCACGATCCCCGCGCCCCCGGAATCCACCACGCCCGCCCTCGCCAGCGCAGGCAGCATCGAGGGGGTGGCCGCCAGCGCCGTGCGCGCGGCATCGGCCGCCTGGGTCACCAGGCCGGCCAGATCCCGGACCTCCCCGACCGCGCTCTCGGCCGATTCCGCGGCGGCTCGGATCACCGTCAGCATCGTCCCCTCCACCGGCTGGCCCACCGCCTGGTACGCCAGGTCGGAGGCAGCACGCAGAGCCGTCGCCGCCAGGTGGGGGCCGTCGATCCCCTGGCTGCGCTCGTCGGGCCGCACCTCTGCGTGCAGCATCCCGCGCAGCACCTGCGACAGGATCACCCCGGAGTTGCCCCGAGCGCCCAACAGCGCGCCCCGCGCCAGAGCCTGGACCAGGGCGAGCAGCCGCAGCGTCTCGGGATCCGCGCCCTCCCACCGCTGCGCCAGGGCCCCGTCGGGCTGCTCGGAGGTCAGCGCGTCGATCGCGAGGACGGCGGACTCCATGGTGAGGTACATGTTCGTACCGGTGTCGCCGTCGGGCACCGGGAACACGTTGAGCCGGTCGATCTCCTCGCGCTCCTGTCCGAGGCGCGCCAGCGCATGGCGCGCCCATGCGAGCACCAGATCCGCAGCCAACCGCGTCGCCGCCATTCCACCTCCCGCCGGACTGTGTCCAACCTAGTGCCAGGCATGGCTGATTGCGGGCAGGGCGCCGGCCGCCGGACGCTGTCGCGGCGGCGTCGGCGCGGACCTCAGATCTCCTCGGCGGTCGGGATCTTGATCTCCCGCTTCAGGATCTTGCCCGTGGGCCCGGTGGGCAGCGCATCGGTGATCCAGATGATCCGGGGGTACTTGTATGCGGCGATCCGCTCCTTGACGAAGTCGCGCAACTCCTCCTCCGACGCCGACGCACCCGGCTTCAGCGTGACGGCGGCGGCCACCTCCTCGCCGTGCACCTTGTCGGGCACGCCCACCACGGCGGCGGTGGCCACGGCGGGGTGCTCGTAGAGCACCTCCTCGATCTCGCGGGGGTACACGTTGTAGCCGCCCCGGATGATCATGTCTTTGCTGCGGTCGACGATGAAGTAGTAGCCCTCGTCGTCGCGCTTGGCGAGGTCGCCGGTGCGGAACCATTCGCCGTTCATTACCGACTCGGTGGCCTCGGGCTTGTTGTGGTAGCCCTTCATGACGTTGTGGCCCTTGATGGCGATCTCGCCGATCTCGCCGGGCCCGACATCCTTCCAATCCGCGTCGACCAGCCGGAACTCCACGCCCGCGATCGGTGTGCCGATCGAACCCGGCTTGCGGTCGCGGTCGCGGTGGTTGAACGACGCCACGGGGGATGTCTCCGACAGCCCGTACCCCTCGAGCAGGATGCAGCCGAAGGTCGCTTCGAACCCGCGCAGCACCTCCACCGGCAGGGAGGCGCCCCCGGACACGCAGATGCGCAGCGCGGAGGTGTCGTAGCCGCCGGGTTCGGGGACGTGCAGCAGCGCCACATACATGGTGGGGACGCCCTCCATGATGGTCACGCGGTCGCGCGCGAGGATCTCCAGCGCTTTCGCCGGTTCGAAGCGCGGCAGCAGGGTCAAGGTGGCGCCGGCCTTGATCGAGGCGCTCATGCCGACGACCTGGCCGAAGGAGTGGAACAGGGGCAGGCCCCCGAAGACCACGTCGTCGGCCTTCATATCCACCAGATCGACGGAGATCTCGGTGTTGCGCCCGATGTTGGAGTGCGAAAGCTCGGCGCCCTTCGGGGTGCCCGTGGTGCCCGAGGTGTAGAGGATCACGGCGGTGTCCTGCGCATCGCGCTGGACCAGGTCGATCGGCTGGTGCTTGGCAAGTTCGGCGGTGAACGACGCACCCACCTGGATACAGGGGATGCCCACCTCGTCGGCGCCGTGCTGCGCCTCTTCGGCCATCCCCTCCCAGGCGAAGATCGCCTTCGCGCTGGAGTCCGTGAGCCCGAACGCCACCTCACGGTCCTTGAACAGCGGGTTCATGGGGACGACGACGCCGCCCGCCCAGAGGATGCCGAAGTAGATGACCGGGAACTGCGGCAGGTTCGGCATGTTCAGGGCGACGCGGTCGCCGGGCTGCACGCCCAGCGACTGCAGCCAGCCGGCGACGCGGGACGCGCCCGCCTGCAGCGCCGCGTAGCTGACCTCGATGTCGTCGAGCTTGATGGCCGCCTTCGCGGGGTGTGCTGCTGCGCTGCTGGCGAGGTTCTCAGCGAGGTTCATCCGGGCTCCTCCTGGTGGACGTCTGGTGTGTATTAGCGCCCGACAGTAGTACGGCCCTGCGCCGCCCTGTCCAGGGGGGCGCTCCGGCGCGGCCCGCACCTGCGCCGGCCGGGCTTCAGCTGACCCGGGCCGATCTGGGCGCTCCTTTCCCCGCCGCCTGCTTCCCGGAACCTCCGCCGACCGCTTGAGGGCGTACCGTGCCGTCGGTATCCGGAATCTGCACTTGTTGCGGGGCTTTGCCCTGCGGGGGGTGTGACCGACCAGATCGCCCTTGTCGGGCGCGGGCCGCGGCTGCACGGTGCACGCGATCAAGGGAACGATCGTGACAGACCCCCCTCACTTGGGTCTTCGCCGACGTCAATGGCGTCCGAGCGGCTGAGGTCTCCTGCACCGCCGGGCCCCCGATTCCGCGAAACTGCGCGGCGAACGCCGGGCACGCCCGCTCACGGTCATCGAGTTGACCGCGCCTGCCATGCGTCAAGTTGCTGCCTTACCAGTCCCGTCCGCGGTATCCGGCGCCACCACCACTCATCGGCTTCGGGCGTGACGTCCGCAAACCGCGCGACCAGGCCTGGGAGGTCATCCTCGGTCCACTCCTGCAGCGCCGCGTCTGTCTTCAGGACTCGCGCACTGACGAGGAGCACGAGATCTTCGTCGAGTTGGGCTGAGCCCCTCGCAATGAAGCGCCTCAGATGCAGAGCGGCGAAGTAATCGTGAGCGCCCCAAGTGCCCTTATTCTCTGGCTCGCCCGATTCACGTATCAGCCTCTGGATGTGGCCCTCCCACCCCTTCGCAAGTTGCTCCATCGTCAGGGTGCGGCCGTATCCGAGGGAGACGCTGAGCGAGGACAGAGTCCCGGACATGTTCACCCTGCCGCGGGGAGATGGCGGTGCTGGGACATGGCAAGTCTCCGTTGATGATCGTACGAAGACTGTGGTCCTGACGGCATTCTGTCCTGGCGCCGATTTCTTGGACAGCTGGGCCGCGCTGGATCGCCTTCGTCTGCGTGGCCGTGCTCAGCCGTGATCAGCGATCCCTTCGCTGCTTGCACCGCGCCTGTCCCCCCACTGCCCTGCCAGCGCCGGACCTGCTGGCCAGTCGGCACAGCGTTCACGAATGCTGTGGTGTCGGGCGATCAGGCGGTGGCCAAACGCGGTGGGCAGC
>CAZECO010000077.1:0-15203 GCA_964510455.1 uncultured Actinomycetes bacterium | reverse complement strand
CCGGAGGTGTCGCCCGCCGGGACGTACTTCTCCGGCCGGCGCGTGATGTCGGAGACCCGCAGCAGCAGACCGATCATGATCCAGTTCGCGATGAGAGCGGACCCGCCCGCCGAGAGGAACGGGGTCGTCAGGCCCGTCATCGGGATCAGCTTCGTGACCCCCCCGACGACCACGAACACCTGCAGCGCGAAGACGGCTGACAGGGCGACGGCCAGCAGGCGCCCGAACGTGTCGCGGCACGCCACACCGGTGCGCAGTCCGCGCTGCACCAGGATCGCGTACATGGTGAGCATCGCGACCAGGCCGGTGAGCCCGAGCTCCTCGCCGAAGGAGGCGATGATGAAGTCGCTGTTGGCGAACGGCACGAGCTGCGGGTAGCCCTGCCCGAGGCCGGTGCCGAAGATTCCGCCGTTGGCCAGGCCGTACATCGCCTGCACGATCTGGTACCCCTCGTCGTTCGCGTAGGCGAACGGGTCGATCCAGATCTTGACGCGGATCTGGACGTGCTCGAAGAAGATGAAGGCGAAGGCGGCGCCGGCGCTGATCATCCCGAACGCGATCACCAGCCATGACCGGCGTCCCGTGGCCACGTACAGCGTGATCACGAACATCCCGAAGAAGATCACCGAGGTGCCGAAGTCGCGCTCGAAGACCAGCACGAACATGGCGATCGCCCAGGCAACGATCAGGGGCCCCATGTCGCGGCCGCGGGGGATCGCGATGCCGAGCCACCGCTTGCGCACCAGCGACAGGGTCTCCCGGGAGATGACCAGATAGCCGGCGATGAAGATCGCGAACAGGATCTTCGCGATCTCGCCGGGCTGGAAGGAGAAGGGGCCGATCTGGATCCACAGCGTCGCACCGTTGATCGTCGCCCCGATGCCGGGCACGAGGGGCAGCAGCAGCATCACCACGGCGCCGAGCAGCGAGATGTAGGTGAAGCGCTGCAGGTACCGGTGGTCCTTGAGGAGGAACAGGACCCCTGCCAGCAGCACCACCCCGAGCACGAGCCAGGTGAGCTGGCTGATGACCACCGGGGTGGGCACCGGCGAATCGTTGGCTCGCGCACGCTCCGCCTCCGCAACATCCAGGCGGAAGATCATCGCCAGTCCGAGCAGGTTCAGCAGGTAGGCCGTCGGCAGCATGATCGGCTCCGCGTGGCGGGCGAACATCCGGACCATGACGTGGGCCAGCACCCCGGCGGCCGCGCTGACGATGGCCATCAGCCAGAAGGTCAGCGAGATGGCGCGGTCGGTCGCCCACAGGACTTGCGCGAAGGCGAACATCCCGATGCACCAGGCCAGGATCATCAGCCCCATCTCGGCGGAGCGCCGGTCGGTGCCGACCTCGGACGGGGACTCGGGACGCACGGGTGCCACGACACTCACGTCTCCTCCCCGGGACCGGGGGGCGCCGCTTCGGACTCGGCCCCTGCGGTGGCAGGACACCCCGCTGGCGGGTTCTCGCTGCGGCACTGCTGGGCCTTGGCATCGAGCTCGGCCACGGTGCTGACGGCCTGGTCCTGAGACTCCACCAGGATCGTCTGCTCGACCCGCTGCTGATCGATCGTCGGGAGATCCTCGACGGCGATCCCGGTCTCGAGGTTCAGGCGCTGCAGGGGGATCGGCCCGAGGTCGCCGGGAACCCCTTGAAAGACGGCGACATTGCCGTCGCTCTCGCCCACGTACCACTGGGTGGAGATCCAGTACAGCAGGGCGGCCCCGATGAGCGCCATGACCAGCACTGCGGATCCGAGGATGAGGAACCACGGCCGGCGCCACAGCGGCCGCTGATTGTCCGCGAGGTCCGGCGATTCCCGGCTGTCTGAATCGGTGGACGGCTCGGGGGCGGCGTTCGGATCGAACTGCTCGTCGACCGGCCACGGCACGTTCGGCAACTGCCGGCGGTTGCGGGACTCGCCCGCCGCCCCGACCACGACCGGCAGCGCATCCTCGGCCCTGACTTCGGGACCATCCACGACATCGGCGACGACGACAGTGACGTTGTCAGGGGCCCCGCCCTCCAGCGCGAGGTCGACCAGGCGGGTCACCACGCCGGTGGGCTCCCCGGTGGCCATCTCGCGTGCGATCACGTCCGCGCCGACCACGCCGGTGAGGCCGTCGCTGCACAGCAGGTAGCGGTCGCCGCTCTGCAGGTCGCGGATCGACAGGTCCGGCTCGACCGTGTGGATCCCGTCGATCGCCCGCATGATCAGGTTGCGCCGCGGGTGCGTGGCAGCTTCCTCCGGGGTGATCTGCCCGGAGTCGACCAGCGTCTGCACGTAGGTGTGGTCCTTGGTCAACTGGGTGAGTTCCCCGTCCCGGTACCGGTATGCGCGGGAGTCGCCGACATGCACCAGCGCGAGTCGATCCTCCAGCCAGGCGAGTCCCGTGAACGTCGTGCCCATCCCCTGGAATTGGGGCTCCCGCGAAATCACGTCCGCGATCCGATCGCTGCTGAGGTCGACGGCGTCTCCCAGCACGCTGAGGGCCTCGGCTTCGCCGAGCCGAGCGTCGGCCACCTCGGCGAAACTGGCGACTGCCATTGCACTGGCCAGTTCCCCGGCTGCGTGCCCGCCCATGCCGTCGGCGACCGCGAGCAGCCACGACCCGGCATACCCGGAATCCTCGTTCCCGGGGCGGACCATACCCACGTCCGAGCGCGCGGCGTATCGCAGTCGCAGGACCATCGGACTACTTCCCGATCCGCATCGTCGTGCGGCCGATCCGCAGGTCCTGGCCCGGCTCCACCACCGTCGGGGTGACCACGCGCGTCTTGTTGATCCAGGTCCCGTTGGTGGATCCGAGATCCTCGACGATCCATTCCGATCCGGACGGGTAGATCCGTGCGTGCCTGGTGGACACGTAGTCGTCGCGCAGCACGATTGTGGAGTCCGGCGCCCGACCGATCGTGATGACCGACGTGCTCAGCGGTACAGCGGTTCCCTTCAGTTCCCCCTCGATGACGGTCAGCTTCCGCCCTGCCGAGCGCTTGCCCTTGCGGCCTGACGGCCCGCCGCGGGCGACCGGTGTGCTCGGTGCCACCGTCATGGCTCGGGCTTCGCGCGGAGCCTGCAGATCCCGCCGCAGTACGGCCAGTGCCGAGAACACGGAGATCCACAGCAGCATCAGGAAGCCGAGCCGCATCATCGTCAGGGCGAATTCAGACATCAGCCGCTCCGGAACGTCATGGTGGTGGAGCCGATGGTGATCTGTGCGCCGTCGTGCAGCGGGGACTCAGCGATCTTGCGCCCATCGACGGAGGTCCCGTTGGTCGATCCGAGGTCCCGCACGATCGGGGGGATGCCGAGGATGATCTCGGCGTGCGCACGGCTGACTCCGGCGTCGTCGACGGGGATATCAACCCCCGCGCCGCGGCCCAGGCGGGAGCGGGACTTGGTGAGCTGGTGGGTCTTCCCCGCAACGATGAGGTAGGGGTGGCCGCTGAACTGATCCGTCCCCCCGGGCGGCACCGGCAGTTCGGGGGGGTGCGCCTCCGGTTTCATCTCGCTGTGCACCCGGAAGACACCGGTGTCCAGCGTGGGGTCCTCCGCAAGGGCGACGTCCACATGACCGCGGAAGACGTAGCGCTGTTCCGTGGCGTGTTGTCGGACGACGCTGATCAGCTCCAGCCGGATCGCGTCGACAAGCTCGGCGAGCCTCTCGTAATCGTGCGACGACAGATCCACCGTGAACGAATTCGGCACCACGGTCTGGCTCCGGCTGATGATCGCGGCGCGCTTGTCCATGTCCTGCTGAATCCGTGAGGCGATCTCGACCGGCTCGACGACGTCTTTGAACACGCGTTGAAACGGCCCGTTGACGATCTGGTCGAGCCGTTGCTCGAAGTTGTCCAGCAAACCCACGTGGCGCCTCCCGCGGGGTCTCAGCGATCCAATGGCCTTGATCGTAGTCCGGTCCGCGTCCCGATTCGCGATCTTCCCCCGGTCGGCGGGGTGCGGCGGGGTCGGTGACCGGCCCGTGCGGCTGCCTGCAGGATCCCTGCGCGGTGTTATCCTGCTAGTCGTGCCCATCGGGCATGGTGGGCGCGAGTGGCGGAATAGGCAGACGCGCACGGTTCAGGTCCGTGTGCCCGCAAGGGCGTGGGGGTTCAACTCCCCCCTCGCGCACAATCAGCTCCAGGTCGGTGGACCTGGGGCTTCGTTGGCGTGGGGGTCGAGCCCGGCTGATGTGGCGCTTCGGGCGGATCGCCCCCGAGAATGCACGCGTTCAGGGGCGGATCTCCCGCGACACGTCGCTGGGCGCCCACGCAGCGGGAGCAAAGCCGATACGTACGTCTCTTCGAGGCGACGAGGCCGCAGGACTCCGGCTGGCAGGTACTCGTCGGCGACGAGACCGAGAAGTCAGCCAGGCGTCGAATGTCCCTGCTGCAACCACTCGGCCTCCTCTCGGATCGTCAGCCGGAGCTGCGATCCGTGTTCGATGGCGCAGACGAGGTCGGCGGCGGGTGGGTCGGGGACGACGCGTTCAGCGCATACTGCGCCTGAAGGACACCGCATAAAGGCAGCGGCGCCGTGCCCGCTCCTGCTGGCGCCCTCAGCAGGTGACCGGCGCGGCCGGCAGCGTCGCCGACTCCAGATACCCGGCGACGATGTCCCGAGTGCACTGGTTGTCCGACTCGGCGTAGATCCCGTGGCCGGTGGTGTCCTGCGTCACCAGCGGCACCCCGAGCGCTGCGGCGATGGTCTGGGACCAGGCATAGGGGGTGGCGGTGTCGCCGCTGATCCCGAGCACCAGGACCGGGGTCGCTCTGGGGTTGGTCACTGCGGCCGCCTCCGGCAGCGGATCGGGGATCGTCGGATCCGCAAAGGCCTCCTGCGCGTAGGAGCAGGGCTCGAAGAAGCGGTCGTCGGCGAGGTAGGCGTCGCTGAATCCGACGGCGTACAACAGCGGCGCGTCTGCCTGGATCGATGCGACCTGCTCCTCGAACTTGCTCCGCTCCTCGGCGATGTCGGTATCCGCGACCGTGTCGGATTCATCGAGGCACAGCACCACGCTCTGGATGTCGTCGGTCTGCAAGAACTTCCGCTGCACCGGGTCGTACCTGTTGTAGAGGTAGCCCCAGTATTCGAAGCTGCTGGCGTCGTCGTTGTTGATCAGAGCCGAGACGGCATCCAGGTACAGCTTGGTGTACTGGTCGCTCCATTCGAAGTACAGCGGGAGGACCATCCCGAAGTAGACGAGCGCTTCACTCGGGTGCCCGTCGTCGGTAAGCGTGCCGAAGTCTGTGCTCTCGATCTGTTGGCCGGCCTCGATGAAGTCCGCTCTGACCTCCTCGGCGGTCCGGCCGTTCCCGCAGTAGAGGTACTGCGGCGAGGCGCATGTCACCAGCAGTTCCTCAATCTTGGCGTTGAAAGCCGCCAACTGCTCCGCGAGCACCTCCTCAACCGCCGGATCGACGGAAGATTCCAGGATCAGCCTGCCGATCTCATCGGGGTAGGTGCGCAGCAACTCGTAGCCGATCTCCGTGCCGTAGGAGATGCCGTAGAAGTTGATCGTCGAATCGCCCAGTGCCCGCGAGATCACGTGGACGTCGCGGGCCACACTCCGCGTCCCCAAGAATCCCCAGGCCGAATACGCATCGCGGCATGCTTCGTCGTACTCCTGCGCGAAGCGGTAGTTCTGCTCGAACTCCGCTGCGTCCTCAGGGGTGAAGTCCTGCTCGATGAAATCCCGTCGCGTGCTGGTGCTCTGTTTGCAGTCGAATCCCGCGCTTCGAGACACGCCTCGGGGATCGAAGCCGACGATGTCGTAGCCCGGGAGATTCCGCAGCAGGTCCTCGGCGCTGTTGGCGACGTGGTCGAAGCCCGAGGCGCCCGGTCCTCCCGGGTTCGTCAGCAGGCTGCCCTTCGACGGCCCGGATGGGGAAACGCGGATCAGGGCTATCCGCAGGTCGCCGCGTCCAGAGGATCCGTCGAAGTAGTCGACCGGGACCAAGACCTCGCCGCACTGCGCCTGCTGCGGGATCTCATCCAGGAACTCGTCGCGATCAGGACAATCCCGCCACTGCACCTGTTGTGCCAGATAGGGCGTCAAGTCAGTGGGCTGCGGGTCGAGGGCGTAGCTGGTGCATCCCGCAATCAGGCATGCACAGACAAGCGCAACCGCTGCGCAGCGGGCGGCATTGCTTTGCACGGCTCCTCCCGGATTGTTCTCCAAAAGGGTAGACGCGACCTTGCCGAAGAGCCCCACCAGTGCCTCGTCCGCCTGTGGAAAACAAGTGGGAAGTAGGCGTGAGGACATGTGGATTGAACTGTGGAAAGCGCTGGCTGCAAGACGGACAAACCCGCACATATCCACCCGAACTACGCCGCTGGGCTGTGGATGAACTGGGCCTCAGGTGTGTCCGCCTCGAACGATCGTCATCTAGGGTGGCCGACATGAGGCCAGGCTCGTCGCTGCTGCCCGGATTGGTGCTTGCGTGCCTGCTCGTCGGCTGCTCATCCGGAGCACCCGGCACCAGCGAGACACCGCTGCCCCACGCGTCGAGCGCGGCGCCCGGTCCCACCGCCAGTCCCACCGCCAGTCCCACCTCCGCGAGTCCCACCGCGAGTCCCACCGCCAGTCCCACCGCGAGCCCCAGCGCCAGCGCCCTCCCTCCGCCTGCTGAGCCGACGGACGCACCCCCGTCGCCCACAACCGCGGCAACACCACCGTCGAGGCCGGATGATCCGGGCGGGATCGACCAGAAGACAGGCGCGATGGACGATTTCCATCTCTGCAGCGAGCGGTACCAGAGTCTGTCGTCGGACATCATCCTGAGCGACTCCGTGACGCCCCTTGTTGTCGAAGGCTGGGCTGCGGCCTATGAGGCCGCCTCGGCACAGGCAGCTGAGGGGGACTACGGGTCCGCCGCCGAGAGGTGCGCGGAAGTCACCACGGCGATGGCTGCCGCGCTCGGCTGAGACGCATCAAGTCGGGCCGGCCGGCCCGTCCTCGTCCTCGCGGGTCGTCAACCGGCCGGCGTGAGCAGTCCGGCGGGGGTCCTTGCGCACCGCGACGACGCTGGCAACCGTCGTGATGACGAGGATGATGCAGATCACGACAAGGCTTGTCGTCGTTTCGATGACGGGAACGCCCGGCCAGACGCCGTGCGCCCAGTGCAGCGCCAACTTGATCCCGATGAAGATCAAGATCAGGGACAAGCCGGTCGACAGGAACACCAGGCGGTTCAACAGTCCGACCACCAGGAAGAACAGCGCCCGCAGCCCGAGCAGCGCGAAGGCGTTGGCCACGAACACGATGTAGGGCTCCTTCGTCACCCCATACACGGCCGGAATCGAATCCAGGGCGAACATGACGTCGGTGCTGCCGATCGCGACGAACGCGGTGAACAGCGGGGTGGCCAGCCTCCGCCCTTCGATCCGCACGAAGTAGCTGCCCCCGTGGTACTCGTCGGTGACCGGGATGATCCGGCGCGTGACACGCATCAACACGTTGTCGTTGATCTCGGGGTCCTCATCGCGATGCTGGAACAGCTTGACGCCGGTCCAGATCAGGACGAGGCCGAACACCAGGAACATGAAGGAGAAGTAGGCCAACAGCGTCGCCCCGAGGGCGATGAAGATCGTTCGGAAGACAAGAGCCAGCAGGATCCCGAACGTGAGCAACCGCTGCTGGTACTCCTTGGGCACCGCGAAGGTGCCCATGATGATCACGAAGACGAACAGGTTGTCCACCGAGAGAGACTTCTCCACGATGTATCCCGCGAAGTACTGGGCACCCAGCTCCGGGCCGGCCCACTGCCAGAAGTACCAGCCGAACGCCACGGCCACGCCGATGTAGAAGACCGACCAGACAACTGCTTCGCGGAAACCAACCGCGTGGGGCCGCCGGCCGGAGTAGATGAGGTCGAAAGCGAAGAGTGCGGCGATGAATGCGACCGTCCAGCCCCAGATGAGGGGGGTGAGTTCCAGCGAATCAGCCACCGCCGGTCCCGGGGGCCTTCGCGATTCGGGTGTTCAGCTCAGTCGCCGAGTCCGAGTCGGCGGCGCAACACCCTGGCCTGAACGCTGAGGATCCACCCGACCAGCTCCTTATCGATGGTGCCTTCGACTGTTCCCGCCACTGGCCATTTCAGGCTCGTCTTGGTCTTTGTGTTCACGCGATAGACGGTGTTCCCGCCGTCGGCGGAGAGTTGGGCCTTGGCCTCTACGTTAGCCGAGGGCGACCCATGCAGCGCCACCGTCATGGTGCCCGGAATCGGAGGCTGCTGCAGCGGCCCCCAGCGCTGCTGCCAATCCAGCCGCACTTCAGCGGGAAGCATCTTGCGCGCCAGCGACGGGATGCCGGGTCGATCGGTGGGGAAGCTCCACGGCATGAACGCGACCTCCGCGCCATCGGTCGACCCCGTCTCCAGGTCGCCGCTGATGACGCCCACCTCTTCGCTGAACGCTCGGAGGAAGTCTGGGCTGATGAACTCTGCGAAGACCGCGTCCGGCGCTGCGCCGACGAACGTCGAGGTGTGCTCCATGGCCCCAAGTGTGAAGCCGCGACAGGAGCGATGCAGCGGTGGAGGACGGGTATCGGAGATCTCCTAGGCTGGACGCACACACAAGGAGGCAGTGGCATGCTCAAGGGTTTCCGCGACTTCGTCATGCGTGGCAACGTGGTCGACCTCGCGGTCGCGGTCGTCATCGGCGCCGCGTTCACCGCGCTGGTCAACGCGTTCGCCAAGGGGCTCATCGAACCGTTCGTGCGGATCATCTTCGGAGGGTCGACCGAGAACCTCGGCGGAACGTTGACGATCAATGGGCAGATCCTGGATTTCGCCGCAGTGGTCAACGCCGCCATCACGTTCCTCATCACGGCAGCCGTCGTGTACTTCGTCTTCGTGCTGCCGATGAACAAGTACCGGGAGAGGCTGGCCAAGGGCGCGGGGGAGACTGTGCAGGAGCTCGAGGCACAGGAGTTGGTCGTGTTGCGGGAGATCCGCGACCTGCTGGCATCGGGGCAACGGGGCGCCGAGCGGGGGGATGCTGGCGCCTGACGGGTGGTTCGCCGCCAGACCCGGTAGGGCCACGCCGAACGCCCCTGCGGGTCGGGGCCCTGCACCACCGCTCGGCCCTGACCCGCAGGGAGCTGCCGGGTCCGCCCCCGGCACGACCCCGGCGGATTCGGCTCGATACGGCCGGAACCGCACTTGATCGAGGGCCGCTCCTGGTCGAGTCGAACTCGCACTGTCAGCCCCCACGGCTTGGCGGTGCACTCGTCAGCCGTGCAAGGCAGGGGCCACGGTTGTTGGCGCCGGCTGGTCAGCGGCGCTGCGTTCGCGGGTCGGAAGTTCCGGGGACAGGGAGCCGGCGGATGGAGGGGCCGCGTTGGGGGCCGTCGGGGTCTTTGATGATGACGTTGGCCGCTCGCAGGTCATTCAGGATCTGGGTGGCCTGTTGGACGTCGAGGTCGAACATGTTGCGGATGGCCTTGTTGGTGATCCATCCGTACTCGTTGAGGTGGGCCTCGACTCGTGGTTGTGCTGAGCTGGCTCGGGCGCGGTGCTGCACTGCAGTACCCAGGGCGGACGCCGTCAGGGGCCGCAGTCGCCAGCGAACCCCTCGGCGGGAGTCGCCGTCCCTCTCGATCAGGGCGTCGCTGCCGGTGGCCAGCACATCGAGGCGGTCTCGGGCCTCTGCCCGGCTGACTTGGAGCAGGTGTGCGCCCTCGGCCATGGTCAGGGTGGCGCGCTGGCAGAGGTGCAGCAGGGCCAGCATGACGTCGACGTTGTCGCGCATGCCTCGTGGGAGGGAGGACACGAAGCCCGCGAAGGCGCGGTTGGGGGCTCCGCTGCTGAAGCACACCTCCACGGAGAACTCGTCGGCCCGGATGCCCGGTATCTGCTGGCCGACTCGTGCCTGTTCCCGGACGCACTGGATCTCATCTGGCTGCGGCGGACCGCTGCGGGCCCCGGCTCGCGCAGCCAACCCGGCGGAGGTCGGCGTTCCCGGCGGGGTGCTCAGTTCGGCAGCCCGTACGGCCACCCCTCGACCAACTCGCGGGTGACCGCCGCCAGCGAGCCGCTCGCCGCGGCGATCCGGCGCTGACGCGCGTAGCCCGGGTCGGCGGCGACGTCCGGCACCCGTTCGAGGTCCGCCGTGCAGCCGAGCGCTCGGGCCGTCGGGAACAGCCGCTCCACCTCCGCGGCCAGCGCTTCGCGCATCGGGCGCACCCGAAGGTCGGTGCCGATGACCTCGGCGTCCACGCCCCAGCGGGACGCGCGCCACTTGTTCTCCTTGAGGGCCCAGCGCGGCAGCCGGGGCAGCGGCTCGCCGGCGTCGTACCGGTCGTTGAGGTCCGCGACGAGGCACTGGGCCAGGGCCGCCAGCGCGAGGATCTCGTCCAGGGTGGACATGCAGTCGCAAACGCGGATCTCGACGGTGCCGAACCCTGGATGCGGCCGGATGTCCCACCACAGCTCGCGCACGGTGCGGATGGCGCCGACCAGCTGCATCTCGTGCACGAGCTCGGAGAACGCGGCGAAGTCGGGAAGCTCCGGCGGCAGGTCCGCGGTTGGCATCCCCTCGAAGACCTTGGTGCGCGACGAGGCCATCCCCGTGTCCCGGCCCGCCCAGAACGGGCTGGCGGCGGACGGGCCGAGCAGTAGGGGGATCGACGTGGCCAGGGCGTTCGCGATTGCAACCGCGGCGTCCCCGGACCGGACCCCAACGTGGTAGTGGATCCCGTGGCACATGGAGCGCCGGGCCGGCCACCGGATCCTGGCCGCGAAGTCCTGGTACCGGGGCTGACCGGAGACGACGAGGTCCTGCCAGCGCGCCGACGGGTGGACGCCCCCCGGCTGCATCGCGAGCCCCATCGGATCGAGGACCGTCGTCGCGTGCTCGATCGTGGTGAGCAGATCCTGGCGGGCCTCGTCGACGGTCGTGCAGATGCCCGTGATCAGCTCGATGGACGACGCGTAGAACTCGCCCTTGATGTGCGGGTGTTCGTCCGCATGCGCGGGGCGCAGCGCCTCGAGGACCTCGGCCGCCGCAGGGACCAGCCGCAGCGTGGCACGGTCGACGAGGCCGAGCTCCACCTCGACGCCGAGCGAGGGGCCCGCCGAGGCGTAGTACTCGACGGGCCCCACTGCTGGCTTCACGGCGCCTTCCTGCTGCTTACAGATCAACCATGCGCGAATGCGCCCGCTCAGGTCGCCGGGATGACCGCACCGGAGTACGTCTCCTCGATGAAGGCCCGCACCTCGGGTCCCTGCAGCAGCGCGATGAGTGTCTGGAGGTTGGGATCGTCCTTGTCCTCTGCCCGCGCGACGAGCACGTTGACGTACGGGTTGTCCTCCGCGCTCTCGATCACCAGCGCGTCCTCGGCCGGGTTGAGGTCGGCCTCGATCGCGTAGTTGCCGTTGATCACGGCAGCGTCGACGTCCTGCAGCGAGCGCGGCAGCTGCGCGGCCTCGATCTCGACGACATCCAGGTTGCGCGGGTTCTCGGCGATGTCGTGAACGGTCGGCGAGGTGTCCCCGGTGTCCTCGAGGGTGAGCAGTTGGTTGGATTCCAGGAGCTTGAGCGCACGGCCGCCGTTGGTCGGGTCGTTGGGGATGGCGATGATCGCGCCGTCCGCCAGCTGGTCGAGTGCCGTGATCTTCTGGGAGTACAGGCCCAGAGGCTCCAGGTGCACCCCGCCGATGTTGACGAAGTCGTACCCGGCCGCGGCCATCTGCTCCTCCAGGTAGGGCAGGTGCTGGAAGTAGTTGGCGTCCAGCTGGCCCTCGTTGAGGGCGATGTTCGGCTGGATGTAGTCGGTGAACTCGACGATCTGCAGATCCAGGCCCGCCGCCTCGGCCAGGTTGTCCTTGACGTAGTTGAGGATCTCGGCGTGCGGCACCGGGGTGGCGCCGACCTTGAGCGTTGCCAGGGTCTCGCCGCTCCCGTCCGTGGCCGGGTCGTCGTCGCTGGAGCCGCAGGCAGCCAGGCCTGCGATCAGCAGGAGGCTGGTCAGGACCCTGACTGTTCTGGACTTCATGGTGTTCTCCTTGGTGCTATCGGTGGGAATTGCTATCTCTTCGACAACGACCTCGAGTAGCGGTCGCCGACGAATTGGACCGCCTGGACGATCACGACCAGGAGGACGACAGTCACGAACATCACGTCGGACTGGAAGCGCTGGTAGCCGTACCGGATGGCGAAGTCGCCGAGGCCGCCCCCGCCTACGACGCCGGCCATGGCCGAGTTGCCGATCTGAGCCACGATCAGGACGGTGATAGCAGCGACGATCGCCGGGCGCGCCTCAGGCAGGAGCACCTTGCCGGTGATCTGCAGCCGACTAGCCCCCATCGCCACGGCCGCCTCGGTCTTGCCCGGCTCGACGTCCTTGAGGCCGGCCTCCACGAGCCGGGCAAGGAACGGGACGGCGGCGATCGTGAGCGGGACGATGGCAGCCGTGGAGCCGATCGTCGTGCCGACGATCGCCCGGGTCAGCGGTGCGACGAAGACCAGCAGGATGATGAACGGGATCGAGCGGGTCACGTTGACGATGAACCCGACCACGCGGTAGAAGGTGCGCCGCGGGGACAGGCCGCCGGGTCCGGTGGCGAACAGGAGGACCCCGAGCGGAACGCCCAGGACCACCGCCAGCAGCGACGACACCCCGACCATGTAGAGGGTCTGCAGGGTCGCCTCCCACAGGTCCGGCCCGATCCCCTCCAAGTTGGACAGATTCATGCGAGCACCTCCGCCTGCACCCCGCGACTGTGCAGGAGGGCCAGCACCTCCGCTTGGGCGAGCGTCTCCGGAACGGCGATCCGGAACCGGCTCACCGTCTGCCCCCCGATGTCGGTCACCGCGCCGCCCACGACCCGGAGGTCGGCGTCGAACGCTCGGAACAGGTCGGCGAGGACGGGCTGGTCCGCGGCCGGTCCGGTGGCCACCAGGTCGATCACCTGGCCGGGACGGACATCCGGTGGAAGGGCGGGGAGCGCCGGCAGCAGGGCACGGCCCAGCGGGGAGTCGAGGTGCCCGACCACCTCATGGAGGCGGCCCTGCTCGGTGATCCGCCCGTCCTCGATCTGGGCCACCGTGGTGCACACCTCCGTCAGCACGGGCAGCGAGTGGGTGATCAACATGATCGTCAGCCCGAGGTCTCGGTTGAGCTGCCGCAGCAGGCCCAGGATCGACTTGGTGGTCTCCGGATCCAGCGCAGAGGTGGCCTCGTCGCAGAGCAGCACGTGGGTATCGGCGGCCAGCGCCCTGGCGATCGCGACGCGCTGCTTCTGGCCGCCGGACATCTGGGACGGGTAGGACCCGCCCCGGGAGCCCAGGCCGACGCGGTCCAGCAGCTCGGCGGACTTGGCCCTGCGCTGCGCCGCCGGCATCCCCTCAAGCTCGAGCGGGAACTCGATGTTGTGGGCCGCCGTGCGGGAGTCGAGCAGGTTGAAATGCTGGAAGATCATCCCGATCCGGCGTCGCGCGGCGGACAGCTGACCGGACGGCAGGGCGGTCATTTCGCGCCCGTCCACGATCACCCGACCGGCCGTGGGCCTCTCCAGCAGGTTCACGCAGCGGATCAGCGTGCTCTTGCCCGCGCCGCTGGTGCCGATCACCCCGAGGATCTCGCCGGCCTCGACGGTCAGGTCCACGCCGTCCAGCGCGCGGACCGCGGTGGGACCACTGCCGAACACCTTCGTCAGTCCGATCAACTCGATCATCGCGGACCTTCCATAGTTTTCCGAGCGATATTATCGGGAAATGGCGTTGCAGGCCAACCCGTCTCCCCGCGCAGCTCGAAGGGCGGCGACCGCACCGACACGTCCGGGCACGTCGCGGCGGCGCGGCGAAGGTCAAGGAAGTGCACGCCCCGAGCATGCCATCGTCTGCGGGTCTGCGGGCTGTGTGGGTCTGCGGGTCGGCGGGCAGGCGGGTCGGCGGCTAGATGCACCCGTCGCGGGGCTTTGCACCTGCTACGGGGGTGTTTCCGGCCTTCCGTGGCCGGTAGATGCACCCGTCGCGGGGCTTTGCACCCGCAGCGTGGGCTCCCTGCGGCGTGTCGCGGGCGATCCGCCCCCGCCACGGGTGCAAAGCCCCCCACCGGGTGCAAGCTCAGATCCGCCCACGCAGCGGGTGCAAATGCCTCCTCGCGCCCCGACACAGGCCAGCGGGAGCGGCACCGCCGCCCCACCAACACATCGCCGGGCCGCCGAGGCTTTGCCGGAGTTCGCCGAAGACACGGCTTGCCGCTGTGGCCCTGAGGAAGAGCTCGACATCGCCTCTCGGGGCCCGAAGCGCTTCAGCCCTCGCCGATGCGCAGATCAGTGCGTCGTAGCAGGTCCGCGGGCCGCTTGGATGGAGCGGGTGACGAGAATCGAACTCGCACTGTCAGCTTGGGAAGCTGATGTTCTGCCATTGAACTACACCCGCAGCGCAGACGAGTATGCCAGAAGGCGGTCCGTCTTGGGCGGGGGGTCCTCGCGGAAGTGCCGGCTGGCGCGCACACTGGGTGGATGCGACGCCGAGGGGCGTTGTTGTTCGTGGGGGGTCTGCATGGCGCATCCGATCCGCCGCATGTGGTGCCCGCACTGCTCGGCCGAGGTGAGCGGCGAAGACCTCCTCGGAGTCGTCGCCTGCCCGTCCTGCGCTCGACCGATCGACGTTGCCACGGCGGCCAGCGCGGCCGACTGGTGGATCTACGCAGCGGAACTGGGCCGCTACCACGAGGAACTGGATCGGCGCGCCGAAACACTGAGCGCCGAGGCCCTGGTTGCGACCCAACAGGCGCGGCGTGCGGCGGCTCAGGCCCGAGAGGCGGAGTCCGAGGCCCATCGAGCGATGGAGGGTGCCACGGCGGCCCTGCGGTCCGCGCGGCAGTGGTCCCTTGCGGCGGCGGGACAGCACCCGGGTCCGCTACCGGCCGCCTCGGGAGGTGTGCGACAGCCGTCTGCGGCTCGCCCGCGACGCACGGTCCCGGTCTCGCTGCTGCTGCAGGGCACCGGTGCTCTGCTGCTTCTGGCGGCGTTCATCATCGCCTCGGCTGTGCTGTGGGAGGACATGGGGGCTGCTCTGCAGGCGGCAGCCCTGATCGGCCTGGTTGCTGTCGCCGGAACGTTCACGGTGTGGACCCGCCGGCACCTCCCTACGACGAGCGTGATCCTCGCGGTGCTCACCGCAGCCACCGGGGTGGTCGTGGGATCGGCGCTACCGGGGATCCTGCCTGGCCTCGACGGCCCCTGGTACCCGG
>CAZECO010000076.1:0-15275 GCA_964510455.1 uncultured Actinomycetes bacterium | reverse complement strand
TCCCGGCTACGCCGGGAGCTGCCGCACGTGGGGCTGAGGTTCATTTTCGGACTAGTTGATGAGGACGACGCGACGACCGCCCGCATCCTCGCGATCAACCTTCATGGCGTGATCCACGGCACGCGCGAGGCGATCCGCCGAATGACCCCACGGGGCTCCGGTCACATCGTGAACGTCTCCTCGACGCTGGGGAAGGCTGGGCTGCCCGGCGGGGCGACCTACGCCGCCACGAAGTTCGGAATCGTCGGCTTCTGCGAGTCGGTCAAGGGCGAGATCGAGAACAGCGGGCTGAACCTGACCATCGTGATGCCCGGGGTGGTGGAAACCTCGTTGGGGGAGGGTGTCAAAGCGCCGATCGGCATCCGCCTGGCGCAGCCGGAGGATGTTGCCGAGTCGATCGTCGATGCGCTGGTGAAGCCGCGCTACGAGGTGTACGTGCCCTTCGAGGCGGGACCCATCGCGATGCTCGGCGCCGCCTTGCCGCAGGGGATGCGCGACACGGTCGCCAAGGCGATGGGCTTGAACCGCACCCTGACCGAGGCCGACGCTGATGCGCGAGCCACGTACGAGGAGAGGGTGCGCACCGAGGAGTAACGCAGGGATCGGGGACACCCAGGCAAGGGTCACTGCGTCCACGAGTTCGATTCCACCAGCGCCGAACAGGGTGCCGCCCAGTGTCAGGACGATCATCGAGATGGCGGCGCCGAACGGGCGACAGCACAGATGGCGCCACGCAGCAAGAATCCCGGCCCCCGCCCGGATGGGGGAGGGAGGCCGGGAAGCTCACACGGACCAGGTGGTCGCGGCTGTTCAGGTCCGAGCCCGCCATCTCCGTCTCAAGTCGAGTCCGCGCGGGCGTCGGCCGTGTGCGTGGGGTGTTCAGCATCGGCGGCGCATTGTCCGGTTGTGATCCCGTCACGGTCGCGCCTTCCGGGCACCCTCGCCGCAGTGCAGACTGAAGCAGTCGCCTCAGGACCGAAGGAGCATGATGACGGAGAGTCCGCCCAATCCACACGTCACCACGGATCACGACGCGCTGCGCAAGATCTATGCCGCGACGGGGTCCATCGCGGTGGTAGGAGCTTCCCAGAACGCCGCGAAGGCGGCTCACCGCATTCCCCGCTACCTCCAGGAGCAGGGGTACCGGATCGTTCCGGTGAGTCCGCGCGGGGGCGAGATCCTCGGCGAGCACGTCTATCCGACCCTTGAGGACGTCGACGTTCCGATCGACGTTGTGGATGTGTTCCGTCCGCCGGCCGAGGCCGCCGGCATCGCCCGGTCCGCCATCGAGCTCGGGGCGAAAGTCCTGTGGTACCAGCTCGGCACGCATACCGACGAGGGCATCGACCTCGCGGCGGCGGCGGGGCTGACGGTAGTCGCCTACCGCTGCATGGGAGCCACCCACGGTCGGCTGGGACTCGGCCCGGGGCCGGAGGAAGAGCCGGAATCCTGATCGGCCAAGGCCAGCATTGGTGCTCGTCCGCGTGCCTTACCCGGCGGGAACGCCCTGCGCCTCGCGGTGACGCCGGTTCGGCGTGGGGGCCGCGGCGAGGATGGCAGCCAGAACGAGGATCACCAGGGAAGTGAGCAGGGCGGCCACGTCGCCCGTCTCGTACCCGCCGTGGTGGGTCGCGTGGTAGATCAGGTGGGGCACCCCGTAGACGAGCGATGCGCCGCGGGCCACGCGGGCCAGCAAGGTGCTGCCGTTGAACGCGAAGCGTCAAGCGCCGCGCGTCCCAGCGTGCCTCAACCTGCCTGCTCGACGGTCATGCCGTGTCGAATGGCCGCATGCAGGGCCTCGGCGTCGATGACCGAGAGCCCTTTGAACTTGATGCAGTAGCCCGTGACGCTGGCCTTCCCGATCGAGGCTCCGTAGGTGCGCGGCAGGTAGGTCCTGTCCTCGAGGCCGAGCACGTAGACCGAGATGCCCGTCTTGTTGGCGCTCACCCCGATGCGGTAGAACTCTCGCGACGACCCATCCGCGTAGGTGATTGTGCGGACGCCGTAGCCGATGTTGGGGTTGGCCACGACTTTCCCGTCGTTGTTCGTGCCGTCGTTGAACCACAGCCTGCAACCGGGGAATTCCGCAAGCATGTGCGCGTGCAGCATGCGGAGGTCCGTTTGCTTGGGCTCCGGCTGGGCGGCGAGGTATGCCTCGACCTGCTCTGAGGTACTCATCTCGTGCCCGATGCTAGCTGGCCTGCGAGCTCATCGGCTCCTGGCCGCCCATGATGCCTGTCGACAGGCATGGGGGCTCAGCCACTGAGTGTTCCGTGCGGGGGCCCTGCAGCTGCGGTTGCCCGAAATCGTACTCTGGTGCGTCTATGCGTACCAGAGTACGATTTCAGCCGTGGACTTCTCAGCCCCGTATCGCGTGATCACCTCGACTATGGAGGGTCCGATCCTGCACGCGCTGTCGGGGGTCGAAACACCGCTCACTCGGGGGCAGATCCTGGCTCTGGTCGAGAATGCCAGCGAGGCCGGGGTGCGCAAGGCGCTCGGGCGCCTGGTGGACCAGGGAATCGTGATCGAACACCGGGTGGGCAGCCGCTTCTCGTACTCCGCCAACCGCGAACACCTCCTGTGGGAGAGCGTGGAGACCCTGTTCGCGGCTCGACGGTTGCTGCGGGGGCGGGTGGAAAGCCAGATCGCGACATGGGACGTTGCGCCACTCTCCGTGGAGCTGTTCGGCTCCGTGGCGCGCGGCGAATCGGATGCGACGTCCGACGTCGACCTCCTGATCGTCCGGCCGACGCTGACACCAGCGGAGGAGGAGATCTGGGGGTCGCAGGTTGCCGATCTGCGCGACCAGATCGTCCGCTGGACCGGGAACTCCTGCGACATCGTCGTGCTCGACCCCGAGGAGTTCCAGCACGCACGGGCGGGTGACGAGCCGATCCTGCGGCCACCGACGAGCAATCTCGCCGGTGTGCGGTTGGCCGAGCTGCTGGACCAGAGCAACCTCGCGTTCGTCGAGCAGGCTCGCGCCATTTCGGAGGATGTCGCACGCCAGGCACAGCTGAGCATCCTGGCGCAGCGGGTGAACGACGTGTTGTCCGCGCAGCGGGACCTCAAGGCAGTCGTCGGCGCTTTCGAGGCATCCTCTGCGGCGGCCAAGATCAGTTCGGGCTTGCAAGCACAACTGGAAGCCGTGCGCCCTGTCTTGCAGATCGACACCTCCGCACTGGAGGCTGCCGCACGGATCGCCAACCCGTTTCAGGCCTTGGGGGTGACAGATGGCTCGCCGGGCCGAGACTCGTGAGGTCGACGGGGCGTTCGGGAGGAAGCGCCTGCACGCCGCGCGGGCGTATCTGAAACAGGCCAAGCGCAGCCGGGATGAGGCGGGGGACGAGTACGACCGGGCCAGCGCGATGTCGTCCGCCATTCTTGCGGCCATCGCTGCGGCGGACGCGGTGTGCGCCCTCAGACTGCGTCAGGCGTGGCAGGGCGAGCATGCGCAGGCTCACTCATTGCTGCGGCAGGTCAGGGGGGCGGACGAGGCCGCCAACGCCCTGCGGCGGGTGGTCAGCAACAAGGCCGCCGTCCAGTACATGGCGGGATCGACGACAGCGCACAAGCTCGAGGTCGCGATCAGGCAGGCAGAAGCGGTGGTTGACCTCGCCGAGAGTCTCTACTCCGAGGGCTGAGCCACGCTGAGATGGCGCAAGGCTGGCGGGTGTGCCGCTGCACACATGGTGTCAAGATGATCATGCCAGGTTGAACGGCTCACGGCTGGCCTGCTGGCGCGTGATGCCGAGCTCGCCCGCCCCGGCGTCAGTTCCGATGCTGGCAAGGAGCGCACCCACCTTCACCCGGTCGGGCGGCGATACTGCAGCAGCTAGGATCGAGCGGACCTCTGCCTCGGTACTGCGGTGGTGCGCCGCGGCGCGAGCCTTGAGCGCGCGATGCGTTTCCTCGCAGAGATTGCGGATGGTGATCGCGGGCATGCGGGATCCTCTCCGTGCGGCGGACTGCTTTCAATCTCATGAACTGCTATCACGGCTCGCAGCGCCGGAAGATGAGGCGGCTCTCATCCGCCGCTCACCCGGCGCTCACCGGCCTGCGGCACAGTGGTGTCGTGCACCCCGACCTTGCGCTGCTCACCGGCGACGATGCCGGCGACATCCTGGACGCGGCCGTGACCACCGCGGGCGGCGAACTGCGGCAATGGCGCGCAGTCCAGGTCGATCACCGGCCGGAGTCGTCCACCACGGTCTCCTACAGCGCGCAGGTGCAGTGGGCGGACCGGTGCCAGGAGGAGACCCTGGCAGCGAGCACCGGCGACCTTGCGTCGGCCGACCCGCTCCCCGGTGTGCTGATCCTGGGCGACGGGGAGCGCCGCGTCGCCGTCTGGCGGTTTCCCGCCGACCCCGCACTTCCTGCGCTGGCCAGGGCCTGCGACGCTGCTGCGGTGGCCGCGCTGCTGGACTCCGTCGGGCTCCCGGGCGGCGACCCCGCCGGTGCCGACCTGTCCCTGCGGACCCGCACCTACCGGCCCGGCCGGCGCGCCGTGCTGGAGGTCGCCCGCCCAGGGGGTCGCCTCTTCCTGAAGGTCGTCAAGCCCGGATCGGTTCGGCAGCTGCATGAACGGCACCGGCTCCTCGCGGACGCCGGCATACCCGTGCCGCAATCGCTCGGCTGGACCGACGATGGTCTGCTGGTGCTGCAGGCCCTGCCCGGCCAGCCGTTGCGCACGCTGTTGCTGGACGCCGCGGCAGCGACGCCGATCCCCAGCGGCGTGCAAGTGTTCGGCCTCCTGGACGCGTTCCCCCCGCAGGCGATGGAACTGCCGCGCCGCACCCCGTGGGCCGAGCATGCCGGCCACTACGCCGCCGTCGTGGCCGCCGCGCTCCCCGGCGAGGCTGACCGGAGCAGGCGGCTGGGGCAATCGATCGCCGAGGCGATCGGCGACCAGCCGCCGGACAGCGTCACGCACGGTGACTTCTACGAGGCGCAGCTGCTGGTCACCGCATCCGTGGTCACCGGGATCCTGGACGTGGACACGGTCGGGCCGGGCAGGCGTGCAGACGATTTGGCCTGCATGCTTGCACACATCGCGGTGCTGGGCCTGATCGCGCCCTCCGCCTTGCCCCGGCTGCGGCAGGTGCTGCGCCAGTGGCATTCGGCGGCCGCCCAGGTCGTCGATCCGGCGGAGCTTGCCGCGCGGACCGCGGGCGTGCTGCTGTCGCTGGCGACCGGCCCGCACCGGGTGCAGGAGCGCCAGTGGCAGCATGCGACGACGCTGCGGCTGGATGAGGCGCAGCGGTGGCTGGATGCGGCCGGGGGACGATCGCATGAGCACCTCCGCTGATCCGGAGCCGGCCGACGGGTCGCCGTTCGGGCCGCGCCTGCCGGTGCGCGTGCGCGTCCTGGCGGCCGTCCTGAGCATGGCGGTGCTGGCGATGGCGGTGGCAGGCGGTGTCGCCTTCCTGATCCAGTGGGGGCTGCTGCACCGCAGCATCAACGAGGCACTGTTCCAGGAGGTCGCCGAGTTCGAGATCCTCGCCACGGACGGTATCGATCCGGCGACCGGACAGCCGTTCAGCGACGTCGAGCGCCTGCTGCGGGTGTCCCTGCAGTGGAACGTCCCCGATCGCCACGAGACGCTGCTGACGGTCCTGAACGGAGAGCCGCTGGAGTTCGACGGCGGGGATCGGCCGATCCGGTTGGAGACAGAGCCGGCGGTGATGGCGGCGGTTGCGCGGTCGACCCTGGAGGACGGCGTGACCCTGCAGGACATCCAGACGTCGGCCGGAGAGGCGCGAGTGGCGATCATCCCGGTCGGCGTAGCGGGCGGAAACACCTCGGGGCGCTATGTGATCGCCTACGCGATGGCCCTGGAGCGCGCCGAACTGGCCCGGCTGGGGCGGGTGTACGTGACCGTGGCCGCGGTGTCGCTGCTCGTGGTGGCGGTGGTCGGCTGGCTGGTCGCCGGGAGGCTGCTGGGGCCGCTGCGGGTGCTCCGCGAATCCACCGAGCGGATCAGTGCGACCGATATCACCGAGCGGATCCCGGTGCGCGGCAACGACGACATCTCCGCCCTGACCGAGACGTACAACGAGATGCTCGACCGTCTGCAGCAGGCCATCGACACCCAGCGCCGCTTCCTGGACGACGCCGGCCACGAGCTGCGCACGCCGCTCACCATCATCCGGGGCCATCTGGAGGTGCTGGAGCCGGCCGACGCGGCCGACGTGGCCGACACCCGCGCGCTGCTGCTGGACGAGACCGACCGGATGTCCCGGATGGTCGAGGACCTCATCATCCTGTCCAAGGCCCGCAGGCCGGACTTCCTGGTCGTGGGCGAGATCGACGCCGCCAGCTTCACCGAGGAGCTGCTGAGCAAGGTGCGCGGGCTGGGCGACCGGCGCTGGGAGGTCTCCGCCGCCGGATCCGGGACGTTCGTGGGCGACTCCCAGCGGTTGACCCAGGCCGTGATGGAGCTGGCGAACAACGCGGTCAAGTACAGCCCGCCGGACAGCCAGATCAAGATCGGGACCTCGCTGACCGACGACCAGGTCCGGATCTGGGTCGCCGACAGCGGCCCGGGGATCCCGCAGGAGGAGCTGCAGCACGTCTTCGACCGGTTCCATCGCGGATCGCCCGGGCGGGGTGTGGAGGGCTCGGGGCTGGGGTTGTCGATCGTGCAGGCCATCACCGAAGCGCACGGCGGGACGGTCGAGGCGACCAGCGAGCTCGGGCTCGGGCTCGGCTCGGTCTTCCGCATCGTGATTCCGCGGGGGATCCAGGCGGATCCAGAAGAGGGAGCCATCTTGTGAAGCGCATCCTGATCGTGGAGGACGAGCAGCGCATCTCATCGTTCATCGAGAAGGGCCTGCGCGCCAACAACTTCACGCCCACCGTCGTCGGCGACGGGTCCACGGGATTCGACTACGCGATGACTGGGGACTTCGACCTGATCGTGCTCGACCTGGGCCTGCCGGGCATGGACGGATTCACCGTTCTGCGGCGCCTGCGATCCTCGGGCAACCGGACGCCGGTGATCATCCTGACGGCCCGGGACTCGCCCGCGGACACGGTCGCGGGGCTGGAGGGCGGGGCGGACGACTACATGTCGAAGCCGTTCCGGTTCGAGGAGCTGCTGGCCCGGGTCAGGCTCCGACTGCGCGATGCCGGTACCGCCGAGGAGACGGTCCTGCGCCAGGGCGGCCTGTCGCTGGACCTGCGCACCCGCCGGGCCGAGGTCGGCGGACGCATGGTCGAACTGTCGGCGCGGGAGTTCTCGCTGGCCGAGATGCTGCTGCGGCATCCCGGGCAGGTGCTGTCCCGGGAGCAGCTGCTGAGCCATGTCTGGGGCTACGACTTCGAGCCCGGCTCGAACGTCGTGGACGTCTACATCCGCTATCTGCGGCAGAAGCTGGGCACCGACCGGATCGAGACGGTGCGCGGCATGGGCTACCGCCTGGTCGACCAGCCGTGAGTCGGAAGATGAAACGGTTCTCACGATCCTCTCCCGCCAGCCTCATGTGAGCCGGTCAGGTTGGTACCAGGCGTTCTCGGCGCCGGACTCGGATTCTCCTCCGAGCGATAGAGAGGAGTCGTGAGATGCGACTGCAAAGACCATGGTTGGCCGCTGGCGGGGCATTGGCCTTCGGGGCCAGCGCCATGCTCGGTACTGCTGCGATGGCCGGTTCGGGCTTCACGTTGAACGACTCCGCGGTTGTGACCGGCGTCGACGACAGCACCGATTCGGTCGACAGTGCCAATACCGGCAGCCCCAATACCGCGAACAGCTCCAACTCGGCCAATTCGGGGAACTCGGCCAACTCGGCCACCTCGGCCAACACGGGGAACAGCCCGGATTCGGCGAACTCTGCGAACAGCCCGAATACGGCGAACAGCCCGGACAGCCCGGACAGCCCGAACAGCCCGAACAGCGGCAACTCGGCTGACTCACCGGCCGCCCCCGCCGTCAATCCGGTGCCGGCTGCCGTTCCGCCAGCACCTCAGCCAGCACCTCAGCCGGCACCTCAGCCGGCACCTCAGCCGGCACCTCAGCCGGCACCTCAGCCGGTCGCGCCCGCAGCCAAGCCAGCACCCCAGCCGGCCCCGCAGCCTGCCCCGGCCCAAGCTCCCCAGAAGGTGCACGACTCGCCGGACAGCCCGGACAGCCCGGACAGCCCGGACAGCGCCTGGTCGGTGGATTCGCCGTGACCGTGCGGCCGCATGCATCGTCGGTCCGAACCGGGCTGGCGGTCCGGCGGCGCTTGGATCACTAGGAGTACCGGAAAGGAGACCCGATGAACAGGCAGCTGCGACCATGGGTCGTCATTGCAGGTGCGGTGGCGCTGGGATTCAGCACCGGGGCTGTCGTCTCCGTGGTCGCTGCGGATCCGATCTCGGACCCGCAGCACATCGCGCCAGCGGTTGAGCTCACCGGGGGAGTGGGCAACAGCCTCGGAGATACACCCGGGGCAGGAACTGGTTTGTCCGCTGCTTCCGCGGACGAACCGCCGGCACCTGCGGCACCACAAGAGGTCCCAGCCCCGGCGCCGCCACCAGTGCCCGCACCTCCAGCCCCGGCCCCCCAGCCGGCGCCTGCGCCGGCGCCTCGGGTCGCGCCGGCCCCGGCCCCGGCCCCGGCACCCGCCCCGGCACCACAGCCAGCGGGCTCGGCCGACTCAGGATTCTCGGCGGACTCCGCCGATTCGCCCGACTGATCGGAGGTCGAAGGCGCCGCCCGGCGGGGTGCGGACTCGCCCGCATCCCCGGCCGGGTGCCACCGCCTGCAGGCTCCCTCTGCGCTGCCGCATCCCACCCGCTGCGCGGCCGCCGGCAGAACCCAGGACTCAATACACGGGACTGCCTGCTCGCGGCATGGAGCAGTCGACCTCCGGATGCGTTCGAGGCCTTCATCAGCGACGCGACCCCGACCGGCACCAGCGCCCTGGCGGCCTTGCGGGTGCTTCCCCAGCGGCCGGCAATAGCCACCATCGCGGCGATCCGGCCTCTGCGCATCGTCGCGACGCGACATCGCCTCCCCCTCCTTGACCCGTGCTGTCCCATGCGTACTATTACGGATAACGCGGTACCGTGCGATGGAGGGGCGGATGGATTCCACACAGTTGCTCAAGGGAGTGCTCGACGCCGCGGTCCTAGCGGCCATCGCCGAGCAGGACGGCTACGGCTACGACGTGGTGCGCAGACTGCGCGACGCGGGGCTCAACGATGTGGGCGACGCGTCGGTGTACGGGACGCTGCGCCGCCTGTTCCGTTCCGGATCTCTGACGTCCTACGTCGTTCCGAGCGACGAAGGGCCGCACCGCAAGTACTACGGGCTCACGCCGGCGGGGGATCATCAACTCCAACTGGCGCGCGCGGACTGGAAAGTCTTCAGCCAGACCATGGACGCCATCTTCGAGGGGAGCGCAGCGTGAACGGCACGGGGACTCTCGACCAGCGGGTCGAGGCGTACGTCGAATCGGTGGGCCGTGCGCTCGGCGAGCTCGACCCGGAGGACCGCACGGCCATCCTGGACGACGTGCGCGAGCACGCCGCCGCGGTCCTGACCGAGGATCCGGGCGTCGATCTGGTGGACCGCCTGGGCGCCCCGCAGGAGTTCGCCAGGGAGTTGTTGGAGGCAGCCGGGCTCGTTCTGATCCCGGTGTCGCGGGTGGGCTTGCGCGTTCGCCTGGCGCGCCTCAAGGACACCCGCCCCGGTCGGGAACTGGGCCGCGCCGGACGGGATTTCGCGCCCGCGATCGCCGCCCTGCGAGGTGTGGCGGCGGTGTGGATCCTGTCGCGGTTCCTGGGTGAGCAGACACCGTACTTCGCCATCCTGCTGGTGCTCGGCGCGGTCGCCGGATGGCTGCTCTCGGCGCAGTACGAGGCCCTGGTCAACAGCAACGGCAGGACCGGCCGGATCCTGTCGGTCGTCGCCAACGTTGTCACCGCCATCGTCGCCGTCGTGATGGTCGGCGCCTGGGCCACCGGCCTGTCACCCGCCCAGCCGGCTTGGGTAGACTTCGACCCATCGGCCCAACCGGAAACGGGCACCTGGGTGGGGACCATCCAGGCCTTCGGCCCGGACGGGGCCTCCGTGCCGGTGGCGCTGTACGACGGTCTAGGCAATCCCATCCTGACCGATGCGCTCACCTACCTGACCTGCCCCGGGGTGGACCTGACTCCGGTGGCGATCCCGTACCTGAACTCGGCGGGGCAGCAGATGGACAACGTGTACCCGGTGCGCGGCGTCTGCGTGGATTACGAAAACGTCGTGGTCGCCGAGGCCCTCGTTGTGGACGGCGAGCCGCCTGTCCAGGTGTGGAGCACCGCCGGGATGCCGGAGGTGGGACAGAAGATCCTCATCGATGAGTCGGGCGCTTTCACGGGGATGGTGCTCGATCCCACTGTCTCGCCGTCACCGTCCCCAGCGGAGTCGCCATCACCGACCCCTTCGGACGACCCAACGCCCGACACTCCGGCACCCGGCGAAACCCCGGCACCCGGCGACGCTCCGGCACCGAGCGACGCTCCGGCACCGACGGGGTAGCGCCAGCGGTGCGGCGCCCCTGCGAGGGCTGCAGCGGGCGCCGTCCGCATCGTGAACCGGCCATCCGTCGGGGTGCCGGGCGGCGACTCCGCCCTCATCTCACCGGCCGGGCCGCGGAACGCATCGACAGCTGTTCGTTGCGACTCCGTCGGCGCTGTTGCCGGCCGGCTGCGCGCACAGCTCAGCCTCGGCGCCGGCGACCACTACGGCCGGTCACCCCCAGGATTCCCAGTGGCTGTGAGCCGGCGAGT
This sequence comes from uncultured Actinomycetes bacterium, assembly GCA_964510455.1. Lineage (GTDB taxonomy): Bacteria > Actinomycetota > Actinomycetes > S36-B12 > CAVXYG01. The sequence continues at coordinate 4,511 of CAZECO010000076.1, read as the reverse complement.
GAGAAACGTGTTCGACACGCATGGGCTCAAGGTTGGAGGGCAGATGCGCCGCCGCGCAGCAGTAGGAGCGGTGCTGGGGGTGTGCTGTTGTCTGGCAGCGGTCTTCTTCCTCCTTCAGGGAAGGTCGTGGGACGCCTTCGGCCTGGACGCCGAGATCTATCGCCAGGCCGTCATCCACGCCCTCAGCGGCGGTGACGTCTACTCAGCCAAGTACGGCTGGAACGGGGGCGGACTGCCCTTCACCTATCCGCCGTTCGCCATCATCGTCTTGGCGCCTTTGAGCCTCCTCGGCCCCACGGCGGGACAGGCGGTTGTCTTCCTCGCGTCGTACTGCTGCCTCGTCGTGATCGTGCGTTTGTGTCTGCGCTACGCGCTCCCGGAACGGTCCGTGCCGCTGTGGGTGTCAGGCGTCGCGGCCACGGGACTGGTCGTTGTCTGCGAGCCCGTCCGATCGACCTTGGGGCTCGGCCAGATCAACCTGATCCTGCTGGCTCTGGTGCTGGGACTGGACACCCGCCCGGGCCGGCTGCAGGGCATCGGGGCGGGGGTTGCGGCGGCCGTCAAGATCACCGGCGGCATTCTGATCATCGGACAACTCGTGCGGGGGGACCGTCGCGCGTTCGCGCGCGGTCTGCTGACGGCGGTGGTGCTGACAGGTGTCGCCGCCCTGTGGATGCCGAGTCAGACCCGCGAGTTCTTCGGCAGCCTGTTGTGGGATCCGTCGCGCACCGGCAACACCGACTACATCGGCAACCAGTCGCTCAACGGTCTGTTGGAACGACACGTCGCACCCTCGCTCCAGTGGATGTGGTTGCCCCTGGTAGCCGCTGTGCTGGTGCTGATGGTCGTCGCGATCCGGCGGCACGCGACGGACCCGTGGGTGGGATTGGCGGTCAGCGCGATCGCCGGCTGTCTGATCAGTCCGGTCTCCTGGACGCACCATTGGGTCTGGGCCCTGCCGGTGCTGGCCGTCGGGATCCGCTACCGGGCCCGGCCCTGGATCTTGGCCTCCAGCGTCGCGATGGCCGCTGTGACGATGCTCCCATCCCTCGGCGCGGTGAGCGAGGCTTATGTGCTGGTGGGAGCCCTTTGGATCGCGACAGTCGCCAGCGCGAAGCCGCGGGCGGCGGGCGCACCGCGCGAGTCCCGGGTGCTCGATCTGACGACGAGCGGCAGGGCCGTCGCGCGAAGGAGCTAGCCGCGTCGCCGTACACCGGCCTGTCGTACGGGTTCGTGGTGAACAGCACCTATGTCGGTGCCGCGATGAACGACAAGACGTCGTCCGTCCAGTGGAACTAGCCGGACCGCACGGCTAGCCGGAAAACCATGCGGTGCCTGCCCGGCTCTCCCCAAACCGGCAGGCACCGCACGGCGCACGTGCTATTGCCCGGCCGCTAGCGGCACTCCGAGCTCTTCGCACGTGCTCTTTCCCCCGGGATAAACAACTAGGGAGCCCTCGACGACGCAGGCCGTCAGCTCGGGCGGGACGGTTCCGGGACTCTCGCCGGTGGTGGGTTGGACGATGCCCCGGGCCCACATCTGGCCGCAGACCTCGACCGCGTCCAGCGCCGGCGGTTCACCGTCCGGCGCCGAGGCCGAGGAGATGCCATATGTCGTGTAGACGTCCTCGTCGAGGGTGACCTCCGACGAGCAGTAGGCCACGGTCGGGTCGTCCGGGCTGAGCACCGCGACCCACGCGACCGCGGTGCCTCCCACGGCCAGGACCGCGCCGGCCGCCAGCGCAGCGCCGCTCAGATGCCAGCGGCGCTGCCTGCGGGGGGTGCGGGTGACCTCCGCCAGGAGCGCGGCGCGCAGCTGCGCGGTCCGCTGCGGGGTCATGCGCGGAGGCTCGTGCCTGTGCAGGGGCTCAGTCATCCTCGACCTCCCCCAATCCGGTGATTCCCGCGGCCTCCAGCGATGCGCGGATGTGGCGGCGCGCCCGCATCAGCCGCGAGCGGACCGCCGCGTGGCTGATGCCGAGGATCTCGGCGGTCTCCTGATAGCTGAGGCCGCCGAGAAGGCACAGGGAGACCACCTCCCGGTCGCCGGTACTCAGCCCCGCCATCGCCTCCGCCAGCGCCTTGACCGCGGGCGTCGTCGAGTGCCGCTGCGCCACGTCATCGGCGTGGTCGTGGAGGATCTCCGGCGGCGGGATCCGCGACAGCGCGACGCGGTAGCGCCGCATGGACCGCTTGTGGTTGCGCACCACGTTGGTGGCCGTCAGCAGCAGCCACGGCAGCGCCGAGCCGGACACCAGACGGATGCCGGTGCGGTGCCGCCAGGCCTCCAGGAAGACGATCGCGGTCAGGTCGTCGGCGTCCTGGGCCGTGCCCAGCTGGCCCACGCAGTGGGCATAGACGCGCTGCACATGGCGGTCGTAGAGCAGGCCGAACGCCGCGGCATCGTCCTGGGCCATGCGGGACAACAGCTCCGCATCGACCTCGTCCACGGCAGCCGGCACAACAACCAATGTCCGCAGCCACGCGAAACGTCGCGCGCCGAGCGAGTGATGTGCGACACGTGACCCCCCGGCGCGGATCACGTGCCCCGCGTCGGCCTCGGCCAGGACAGTCGCCACACCGGGATATGTCCGCAGCCGCCCAAACCGTCGCACACGCGCGCGCTGACCTCAGACGACGGCGACGAATCCGACCGTCGACGCCTGCGGCCCGGTGAGGTCGACGACCTCGGTTCCGAGGTAGCGGCCCGTCGCGGGGTCGATCAGGATCGCGATGCGGTGCCGGCCGTCGACGCTGTCCGCGGCGACGACCGCCGCCGGTCGCCCGAGCCGGTCGATAGTGCGACCCGGGGATGACATCCCATCGGCAGCGGCGAGCGCCGACCACAGCGCCGTGTCGCTGATCACCGCCCCCGGCGCCGGGCTGGTCCGCAGCGCGGTGATGGCCTCGAGCGCACAGGCGATGGTGTCGTAGGCGCACGGCGTGGCCAGGATCCCGGCGAGCACGGAATCCGTCGTCGCGTCGACCGACGGAGCGTCGGGTACGCGGGTGGTGCCGCCCGACGCCTCGGCCGGGACAATGCGGCCGTCGGGCGTGAGCGCCCCCTCGCTTTGGGCCACGAGCAGGACCGTGCCGCCCTCTGCCGGGCGAACGGCGGTCAGGACGGGTGCCGTATCCGGGTGGCCGGGGTCGGCCCGCGTCCACGTGTACCAGGCTCGGCTGCCGCCCGCCGCGCTGTACGTCGCGGTTGGTTGGGCGGCCCGCGCCGCCTGGTCGAGGACGACCGCGGCCGTCCGGCCTTCCGGCTCCACCGCAAGGGCCGCGAGCGGCTGTTGTGTCGGGGGGATGGCAGGAGTGTCCGGGGTAGTGGGCGCCAGGACCGCGGCGGCCAGGATCGACGCGGCGGCGGCGCCGATGGCGGAGAGGCGTCGACGCATCGGGCGGCGCCGCCGGGCGAGGATGCCCGCCAGAGCGCGCTCGCCGGCCAGGGCGGTCGCGGAGGATCCGTCGGGGGACCCGATCCCGGACCTGTGCAGGAAGTCGCGCAGGTCGTCGAACTGTTCAGCCATGTCGATCCGCCTCCGCCCCAGCGACGTCGCGGACGCGTTGCCGGGCGCGGCTCAGCCGTTTCGCGGCCGCGGCCCGGGTGCAGCCGAGGATCTGGGCGATCTCGTCGGTGGAGAACCCGTCGGCCACGAGCAGCAGCAGCTCGCGGTCCGCCGCCGGCAGCCGCGTGAACCAGTCCGGCCAGGACGGGGGCTCCGGGTCGACGTGGGTGGGCTCCCGTCCGTCCAGCTGCGCGACCCGCCGAAGCAGGGCGGACCTGCGCCGGTTGGACCGTCGATCGTTGCGCATCAGGCCCCGCAGAATCGCGAAGGCCAGCGCGTCGAGCCGGGCACGCTGCTCGTCGTCGACGGGGCCGGCCGGGTTCTTGGTCCACACGGTTTCCAGGGCGCGCGCGGCAAGGTCGTGCGCCTGGTGGTGATCGCCCGTGCGGGACGCGAAGGCCACCAGCCGCGGGTACATCCGGCGGAAGAAGTCGGCGAACTCGTCCTGCGTCATCGTCCCCCGTCCCGCGCCTGCAAGTGTCACAGATCGTAGCCATCCGGACAGTCAAGGGTTGAGGGCGCGTCGGGTGCCCCGCGAACCGAAGGGATCCGAGGATGAGGCGCCCCCTGCTTGTGCTGGCCGCCGCCGCGGCGCTGATGACGGCCATGGGCTCGGCGTCCGCTGATCCGCCGATACCGCCGGCGTCCGAGCCGGGCGCCGAGGTGCGGAAGGCCGAGCCCGGCCCCTTGGCCCCCGGCCTCAGCGCCGCCTCGCCGACCGACGACGTCATCGCGCCGGTTGCCGAGCACATCTTCGAGCTTGGCACTGGGCGCGGATTCGTCAGCCTGCGGACCGACTACGACGCCCGCGCAATCGCGGCCCTGTGGCAGGGCGAGGTGCCGGCCGACGTGCTGGCGTACGCGGAGTCGCAGCCGTACGGGGTCGCGGTCACGGTGAAGACCGGCGCCCGATACAACCGCGAGGAAGGCAACGCCGCCCGGG
>CAZECO010000075.1:7663-15652 GCA_964510455.1 uncultured Actinomycetes bacterium | reverse complement strand
CCGAGGGCCCACACCGGCCGCGACGACGTACTGGCTGGCCTCGCGGCCGAGATCGGACTCGACCGAGACGACGTCCTGCGTTCCCTGGCACCCGAGGAGCACCACGATCGCGGGGTGTCGCTGGGCATCACCGGCGTCCCGTTCTTCGTCATCGACGGCCCGCAACGGCATCTCCGGAGCTCAACCGTCGGCTGCTTTCGCCCATGCCCTGAACGCGAACGACCGGCAGACGCTCGAACGGCCTCAAGCTGCGGCCCGCTGAGCCCATCGGTCCACCTGCTGTGGCCCCTCCGCGCTGCTATGCGCGACCTTGCGCATCTCTCGCGGTGTGCGCCACGCGCATGCCTGCCCCTTGGTGCAGAGACTCCCGGCGTGAGAGCAGGCGCCGTAGATGATCATCCGTGAGGTGACGCTCAGGGTCCGTTGGTACCTAGTACCGGGATCCCTTCCCAGGTCGCGATGTGCCGGTTCCGCGAGGAAGGGCGCGCGGGTCCGCTCCTCGGGCGGCGGCGCGGAACAGCCAGGACCCGGCCCGCTGCAGACAGCGTTGGACGGCCCGGACCTACCCATCCGCGGCATCGCTCATGATCTGCAGGGTCCACTCGGTGCTGTCCAGGGCACGAATCACCAAGGAGGCGTCGGCATCACTGTGTATCCGGGCTGTCGGCAGGAACCCGCGCAGCTCGCACTCGATCACTTGGTCCAGATGGCCGGCCAAGTCAAGAAGTTCATCGGGCGTCAGTGGCATTCCGAGCGGGTCCGTCGCGGTCTGCAGCTCCAACCCGGGTAGATCCAGAGATGCCGCTCCTCGGGACTTCGTTGCCCACAGTCCACGAAGCCGCCACCTGTACGAACGGGTCTCAACCTGAGCGAGGATGTCTGAAAGGGTGACAAGGCTGCCGTCTGGCCTCCACATCGGAATAGACGCGGACTTCATGGCCGCAACCTACGGCAGCCGGACCCGGTCGGTGCCCCCGGCCTCGCGGTCGACGGCGTTGTGGTCAGGCCGATCTGGCCCTGCGGGTGGTTCGTGCCGGTGGTGCCGATTGCGGCGTTCGGCGGGCGGATGCCCTGTCGAGGGTGTACACGTGCGACCGTCGAACATGGTCAGGCTCAGCGGCGACAGAGCGGTCAGCCACCCAGCCCGAGCCAGACCGAGCATCAGGAGGGCAGCGAGCACGCCTCATCGGAAGAACTCCGGCGGCACACTGCGAACTGCGGCCCGCATGTGTTGCTCGGTCACGAATGGCACGACGATCGTCCGCTCAAGCGCGAAGGCCGAACGCTCAGCCAACTCCTCGGTCACGTCCTGGCCCAAGCGGACAGGATCGTAGAAGGTGACTGGGACGAGGGAGTCGCCAACCCGGACAGTCGCGTCCAACAAGACCCCTTTGGCCTCAACCTCCCAGGCGTAGTCGTGGAAGTCTTCGGGGAGCCTCAGTTCAGGTTTCATGGCCAGTGTCCCGCGCCGGAAGTTCGTTGCCGTCCCACCCCAGGAGCGTCTGCCGGCCCAGCGGGTCGGTGGTGACCGTGCCGTCCACACCCCCAGCGGGGGCGCTCCGTGGCCGTTCGCATGGCCGACTGTACCGCCCACGGGATGCGTCTACCACGGACCCAACGGTTCGCCGTCCGATTGTCGAGGTTGCACCTCCGTCAAGAGCATGCGGTTTAGCTGCCGCAGGAGCTGCTCCGACGCTGGCTGTAGAGAATCGAAGCGCTCTGATAGGACGTCAACTGTTTGAAGGACGCGTCCGCCGGAAGCGAGTCCGACCCATGTGTAGCAACGAAGATCCCATCCACATTTCGCCACATCGGTACGACCACATGCCCTTCCTTCGGGGCGATCAAAGCCTCCAACCCGTCCTGGGGCCAAGCAGCATTGTGGGCACGAGCAGCATCGCCATTGGGCGTCCTTCGGCTGCGTCGGAGGATCCCGCCACTCCCAGCGTCGGTCTTCATGGTGATCGTGGCCCGATAGAACGTCGATGCAGCGAGGTGCCCGTGCAAACGCAGATCTCGTCGAATCGACGTGGCGAATCGCACAGATCCCGGCCGGGACGGACAACACCCAGCCCGATCTCGTCGCACGCAGCGACCAGGTTGTCGAACGCCGCATGGGTTTGAGTACTGGTGAGACTCCGCAAGCGCTCGCGACTGGCCGCGCCTGCGGAGTTGACGCTGTCCCGCGAGACCCCTGCCAGTCCGGGGGTGGGTGAGCAGGACCTGTTCGACCTTGACGTGGTCGGATGACCGTCCACGCCTCCGCGCGGGGCGTTGGGAGCGGTACGGCACGATGGCCGGATGCGGACGATCACCGACGATGAGCGGCGCGCCCGGCTGGCCCGTCGCCACGGCCTGGCGCCGGAGCACCGGCATGCGTCCGTCCTGGGGGCCACGACAGCGATGACGGTGCTGCACGCCACCGAGGCCGCCAGCGTGCATATGGCGGTGGCGGCTCGCATGCATGGCGCGACGGTGGCCGATGTGGACGCCGCGCTCTACGTGGAGCGCAGCGTGGTGAAGCAGCTGGCGATGCGCCGCACACTCTTCGTGTTTCCCCGGGACCTGCTGGGTGCGGCGTTGGGCAGCGCGGCCGCCCGGACTGCAGCCGGGGAGGGGCGCCGGCTGGTCCGGGATGTGGAGCGGGCAGGGGTGGCCGCTGATGGGACCGCATGGCTGAACGAGGCCCGCGACCTGGTGCTGGGCGTGCTGCGCGGACATGGCACTTCCGAGGAGGGTCCGTCCGCCGACGCGCAGCCGAAATCGGTGCAGCAGGTCAGGGAAGCGGTGCCGATGATCGACCGGAAGGCACTCGTCGCGCCGGGCACCAAGTGGGCCGCAGAGATCCCGCTGGCGCCGCGGGTGATGACGTGGCTGGGCGCGCTCGGCGAGGTGGTCCGCGCCGGCAACGACGGGCACTGGCGCAACAACAAACCGCTGTGGACCCTCATGGACTCCTGGCTCGGGGAGGAGATCACACCGGCCAGCGCCGCAGCGGGCTACGCCGAACTCGTGCGTCGATGGTTGTTCACCTTCGGACCGGGCACCGAGGACGACATTGTCTGGTGGCTGGGGTCGACCCGCACCGACGCCCGCCGAGCCCTGCGCGATGTCGAGGCGGTGGAAGTCCGCCTTGACTCCGGTGCGACTGGATGGGTCCTGCCCGACGATGTCGATCCAGTACCCGCGGTGATGCCCTGGGCCGCGCTGCTGCCCACCCTTGATCCGACAACGATGGGTATGAAGATCCGCGACTTCTACCTGTCCGCGCAGGACGTGCGCTTCCTGGTCGACTCGGCAGGCAACGCAGGCCCGACGGCCTGGGTGAGCGGTCGCATCGTGGGCTCCTGGGCACAGGACGGGGACGGCCGAGTGCGACTGGTCCTGCGCAGGGATGTGGAGGGCGCCGATCTGCGCAGGCTCGAACACGAGGCCCAGCGGCTCACCAACTTCCTGGAGGGGCAGGTGATCGCCAGCGTCTACGCCGCCCGACTCCGCAACGGCCTGCAATTGCCGTGACCGGTGGTTGAGCGCTCAGCGCGGCGGCTGGTCAGTTGGGCTACATGAAAGGTCCATCCGCAAGGGCAGGAGCTGGGCGGCCATGCCGCGATCACGCCCCCCGCGCCACCCCCACCGCCCGGACCACCGGATCCTTCGCCACGACCCCGTCCCCGCTGGACACGCCGCGCAGCCGGCGGCCGATCCACGGCACCAGATGGACCCAGACCCAGCGCGCCTCGGCCGCCACAGCGCCCAACGTCGAGGAGGACGGCGCCTCCCCCAGCGGCCGATCCCACCACCCCGCCTCGTCGCCGAGCACCGCCGGATCCGCCACCCCCAGCGCGTGCAGCACCTTCGCCGCGACCCGCTGGTGTCCCCCCGGCGCCAGGTGCAGACGGTCCTCCGCCCACAACCGCCGGTCGGCCAGAGGCGCACACGTCGCGTTGTCGACCAGCAGGCAGGCGTACGCCGCCGCAATCCGCCGGACCTCCTCATTGAAGACCTCGAACCGCCCGGCCAGCCGGTGGTCCACCGGTCCGCCGCCGGTGCGTGTGATCGAGGTGAACAGCACGACCTTGATGCCCTCGGCGCGCAGTTGGACGACCGTCCGCTCGTACTCGGCGATGACCCGTCCTGCGTCGGCGCGGGGCCGCAGGATGTCGTTCAGCCCGGCATGGAAGGTCACCACATCCGGACGCATCGCCAGGGCCTCGGGCACCTGGTCGGCGATCACCTGGTCGATGAGCTTGCCGCGCACCGCGAGGTTGGCGTACCGGACCTGTTTCCCGGAATGCGCCAGGCCCTGCGCGACACGGTCGGCCCAGCCCAGGTAGCGGCCGTCTGGACGCAGGTCGTCGCACATCCCCTCGGTGAAGGAGTCGCCGATGCAGACAAGAGTGGTCACGCCTGAAGGGTAGGTGGTGAAACAGGTTCAGGCGGGCGCATTCACGCACCGCAACGTCCCCTCGCTGGACCTGCGGGTGGCGGACCCGGTTGGGCTCGGAAGGCACTCAGCCGTCCGGTCGCCCTCCGCACGGTCTGCTCGTCCACACCGGGGCCGTCGACGTGCCGCCGGGGGACTCCTCCACCGCCCAGTGGGAAGCCCGCTACCGGGAGTCGATCGGCTCCTGAGCCTGCCCATCCAACAGCACCCACTCCCACGCCATGCCCGCCATCAGCACATCCAGGTCGGGGAACGCCGCCGCGTCGGCGGTCACCACCAGCTCCATCCGACCGGCGTAGGAGAAGGCGGCCAGCACCAGGCCGAGGTTCCCGACCAGATCCATCATCGGCAGCACCCGCAGGACAGGCGCTCCGAGGAGCCGGACCGGCTCTGCGGGCCCGCGGACGTTGGTCGCCAGCACGTTGGTGGCGCTCTGGTGCGCCGTGTAGTAGCGCCCCAGGGGTGTCGCCACCAGCGCGGCCAGCAGGCCCATGATGACGTCGGGTTGCTGTCTTCCCTTCAACCCCCGCGTCCGTTGGGCGATGATCCGCAACCGCTCCAGCGGGTCCGACTCCCCCACCGGCAGCGGCACCACCATCGTCCCCGTCCGGTTGTCCACCGCGTCCCCGGCGCCATGGGCCCGCAGCGACACCGGCACGCTGGTGATGATCTCCCGACGCGCGGCCGGGTCGCGCCGGGACAGCAGCAGCGACCGCAGCCCACCGGCCCACAGCGTCAGCACCAGATCGTTGATCGTGCCGCCCCCGGTCTGCGCGACCCGCCGCAGGCCCGCGAGGTCGAGGCCCATCGCCTTCACCACGCGCCCCGGACCGACCGGCGCGTTGAGGCTCGACCCCGCTGCTGCACTGCCGCCGAAGAACCCCCGGGCCAGATCGTCGGGCATCATCCCGCCCGCCGGCCGGTGCACCCGGCGCAGCGTCCGCGCCTTCGACGCGAGGTTGTCGCGGACCAATTCCCCCGTCGTCGGCACCGGCCGCGCAACAGCTGCAGCGACGTCCGGCGCGCTGTCGAGCAGCGCCGCCATCACCGTCAGCGCCGCGATCCCGTCGGCGACCGCATGGTGCAGCTTGAGCAGCGCTCCGGCACATCCGTCGCCCGGCCCGGTCAGCAGCACCAGTTCCCACAGCGGATGGGCGCGACCCAGCCGCCGTTCATGCTCGCGCGCGCCCGCGGCCAACAGCGCCGCGTCGTCGCCGGGGGCGGGTACCGGCACCGCCCGCACGTGCCGGCGGATGTCGAACGCCGCGTCGTCGACCCACACCGGCCGGCCGCCGAGCGGTCCCGTCCGCAGCACCCGCTGGCGCAGCTTCGGAACCCTGGCCGATCGCCGCTCCAGCTCCTCCCGCGCAGCGGCCAAGTTGAACGGGCCGGCGTCACCCAGGACCAGCAGCGCGCTGAAGTGGCACGGCTGCTCGGGCCGTTCCACCCGCAGGTACAGCAGGTCCTCGGCGGTGAGCCGCGCGAACTCGGTCATCGCGAGGCCCGCCTCGCCACCGCCACGGCCGCGGCCGCCCCCAGCGCCGCGGCCCCGGCCAGCCCCCACCGCCGCGGGTTGGCAGCGTCCGGTCGACGCTCCAGCGTCACCGGCATCAGGTCCAGGTGCAGCCGGGCGGCGGTCCCGTCCGGCCCCCGCTCGAACACCACCCGCATCGGGTCCAGCCCGGAATCGCCCAGCTCCACCGCGAACACGTATGGGTCGGCCGGGTCGTCGGGCAGCAGCGGCAGCCCGCGGGCGAGCGCGGGGACGGGGTTGAGGAACCGCAGCATCAGCCGGCCCGCGGCGACGTACACCTCGATGCCCAGGCCCATGATCCCCCGCAGCCGGACATCGGTGACGGCCGCGTCCACGCCGTACCATCCGCACAGCTCGGCCCAGAGGTGCGGACGCTGCGCGGCGTCGGTGTGCACCGTGGGCGGCGGGGCACCGATGATCAGGCCGAGCAGCCGGGAGACCGCGACCGGAAGCCAGAAGTCCGCCCCGTTCGCACCGTTGGTGAACGCCATCGCAGCCGCCCCGCGCCCCGGCGCCAGCAGGATGCGCGAGTGGTACCCCGGATAGGTCCCCTGGTGCCCGACCACGGGCTGTCCGCCCAGCTCGTCGCGGAAGAACCCCAGCCCGACACCGGGGATCCGGGGGTGCGGCTGGTACTGGGGGGCGAACAGTTCGGCAGTCGTGGCCGGCGAGAGCACCGGCCCACCCGTGTCCAGCAGTGCGGCGAGGTAGCGGGCCATGTCGGCGGGGGTGGAGAAGGCCGCGGCAGCACCGCTCGTCGCCATCTCCCGATCCTCGACCCGGCGCACCCCGTGCCTGCCGATCTCGTAACCCGTCGCCAGGATGGCGCGCACCCGATCGGTCCGGCGCAGGTCCGTGTCGGCCATCCCGAGCGGCTCGAAGACGTTCGTCCGGAGGTAGGAGCGCAGGGACTGGCCGGTCACGTCCTCGACGATCTGTCCGAGGGTCGCCGGGCCGTGGTTGTTGTAGACGAACCGGGTGCCCGGCTCGGCGCGCAGCTGCAGCCGTCCGGCGTAGAACTCGGCCAGAGTCGGTACTCGTTCGCCCGCCGGGACGCCCTCCCCGAAGTCCGGGCGGAATGCCCCGGCCGGATGGGCCAGCTCGCCCAGTCCCGCGGTGTGGGTCAGCAGCTGCCGGACGGTGGCGGGCCGGTGCTCGGGCCGCGCCGGGACCAGCCGGAAGCTGCGCAGGTACTGCTCGGCCGGCGCATCGAGGTCGATCCGGCCGGACTCCCACAGCTGCGCGATCGCTACCGCCGTGAACGTCTTGGTGATCGAGGCGATCCGGAACCCGGTGTCCGCCGTGATCGGCCGCCCGCTGTCGATGTCGGCGACCCCGTCGCCGCGGAACCAGTCCAACCGTCCGTCGCGGACGATGCCGACGGCCAGCCCGACCGTCGCGCGGCGGTTGAGCAACTCGTCCACGGCGGCCGCGAGCTCTCGGTCCATGCTGCCCTCCTGTGGACACGGCCAGACTACTCGCGCCGAGGTAGCCTGCCCGGTATGGCGGAGTCGACCTCAGTGGGTCCGACCGACGATTCGGTGGACGACTTCATCGCGGCCAACGACGCCGACGGGTCCCTGGCCCGCCTTGACGGCATCATCACCGCCGCGCTGCCCGGCGCCGCCCGGGTGCTGTGGCGGGGGGTGCTCTGGGGCGGGACGCAGCAGGCCATCATCGGCTACGGGAACATCGAGCAGCCCCGCCCCAAGGGAGGGTCCGTCGAGTGGTTCCTGATCGGCCTGGCCAGGCAGAAGAATCACTGCAGCCTGTACGTCAGCGCCGCGGAGGACCGCACCTACCTGTCGCAGCTCTACGGACCGAGGCTGGGCAAGGTGAAGGCCGGATCGGCCAGCCTGACGTTCCAGTCCGCCGACGACCTCGACCTGGACGTGCTGGACGAGATGTTCCGCCATGCCGGCCGGCTGATGCCCTGGAGCTGACCGGCGAGCTCCCTATCCGTCCTCGTCGAGGACGTACTGGGTCAGGCGCGGGTCGTCGGCGGGGACCG
>CAZECO010000075.1:0-7563 GCA_964510455.1 uncultured Actinomycetes bacterium | reverse complement strand
TATCCGTCCTCGTCGAGGACGTACTGGGTCAGGCGCGGGTCGTCGGCGGGGACCGAGGCCAGCGAGTCGACGATGCCGGCGATGACCGCGCTGGGGACCGCGGGCGGTGCGGGGTCGGAGTCGTAGCTGAACAACGGTCCGGCGCCGGCGGAGACCCGGAGGCCGTCGCGCCAGAGGTACACCTGGTCCTGCTGCGGCTCCGGCTCGCCCTGGGCGATCCAGCGGGCCTCGGTTCCGTCCTCCGCCACGGTGGCGCCCGGGAAGGCTGCCGACCGGGCGGACGTCGGGTGCTCGGACTCGTACCGGACGAGGTAGTTGACAGCCTGGCCGTTGGGGCCGGCGAGGCCGACGTGCCACTCCAGCTTGGCCCTGCGGTAGTCGAGCGGCACTTCCGCGCGGTGGGCGACGACCTGCAGGTCGAGGCCTTCGACGGCGGGCTGCCAGTCGACAGCCGATCCCTCGGTGGAGATCCCCGCAGCCAGCGCGGCACCCTCATCGCGGGTGATGCCCTGCGCCTCCATCAGCCAGGTGTGCTCCTCGGCGGTCCACACCCACCGCAGGAAGTCCACGTCGGAGCTGTCGAGCAGCAGTCCGGGATGGCCGGCGACGTCGACGGTGGACCGGCCGCCCAGGAACCCGTCGGTGGCGACCTCGTCGAACGGGCCGAGCACCGACGCGGTGGCGGTGACGACGCGGGAGTCGTCCTGGCGCAGCAGGCTCATGGCGGGGATCGTGCAGACGGCCGGATCCTCGCTGGTGCTGCGGCGCGCCGCGACGGCGCTGAGCTGCCACCCCGCAGGCAGCTCAGCGGGCAGCAGGCGCAGCTCCGCCTCGCCGGGGTCGATCGCCTCGGAGTACCCCTGCCCGGAGCACTGCAGCGAACCGTCGGCGGCGATCTCGGCGCGCGCCCCATCGGGGGCGGTGTCCAGGGCGACGCGCCCGAGGGGCAGCAGGGTGAGCATCGCTGCGACCGCGATGCCGCGGTACGCCCAGCGCCGGCGGCTCGTCCGGGCTGGCGCCGGCCGAGACGCTTGGGGCGGCTCGGCGGCGATGGCCTCGTCGAGGCGTGCGCGGGCGGCGTGCAGTGCGCCCGGATCGGGGGCGACCCGACCGGCACGGGCCAGGTCTTCGATCCCGGGGATCGAGGAGATGTCGAACAGGTCGGAGCGGGTCATCGGGGGCCTCCCTCTGCGTGGCGGGCGAACAGCGGCATTCCGGCGGGTTCGGGATCATCGGGCGGGTCGTCGGCGGCAAGGGCGGTGCGCATCCGGGATCGGGCGCGGTGCAGGCGGCTGCGTGCGGTGGCCGGCGGTACCCCGACCACCGCCGCCGCCTCTGTCGGCGTCAACTGCTCCCAGGCGATCAGCAGCAGCAACTCCCGGTCTGCTTCAGGCAGGCCTGCCAACGCGGCGCGGAGCGGGCCGGCGAGTGCGGCGCTGTCCAGGCGGGCGTCCACCTCGTCCCACGGATCGTGCGCGGTTGCCGTGACCGGGGGGTCCGGGCGCCGAGCACGCCAATGCCGCAGCAGGACGTGGCGGGCGACCCCGAACAACCACGACCGGGACGTGCCCAGCGCGGGGTCGAAGGTGTGCCGCGACGCGAACGCCTCCAACCACACCCGCCCCAGCAGGTCCTCGGCGTCGGCCGGGGCGCGGCGGGCCAGGTAGGCGTGGATGTCGGCGCCCTCGCTATCGACCAGCGCCGTGAACGCGGCCGGGTCGACCACCCCGTCCTCGATCCTCATCAAGTCCCCTCCCCGCACCAAGCAGCATGCCTTCACCCCCTACTTGCCATGCCGCCGCCCCGGCGTTCGCGGTCGCCTGGATGCCCGAGGGCGACCTGGGAGCGACGCTCCGCCGCGCAGGGCGATCTGACCGAGGCGGCTGTGTCGGAGGACCCCCTTATGGTTGCCTCACCATGATTCGAACTGACCTTGAAACCCTTGCCCGCCCCGACGGACGCCTGCCCGGCACCCCCGGTCACGACGCCGCCGCCCAGTACCTGCTGCACCGCTTCACCGAGCTCGGGCTGCGCCATTACGCGGGCCTGCCCGGCTTCGAGCACACCTTCGACGCGGGCTACGGCGTCGAAGGCCGCAACCTGATCGGGGTGATCCCCGGCCGCAACCCGGCCGCGGCGCCCCTACTGCTCGGCGCCCACTACGACTCGGTGATTCCCGGGCCGTGCGCCGACGACAACGCGTCGGCGGTGGCGACCATGCTCGCGGTGGCGGGACGCATCCAGCCCGGCGAACTGGAGCGGGACCTGATCATCGCGTCGTTCGACACCGAGGAGCCGCCGCGGTTCTGCTCCGAGCAGATGGGCAGTGTGCGGTTCGTCTCCGACGCGCTGGTGCGGCCGGTCCACGTCGCGGTGATCATGGATCTCGTCGGGCACCCGATGACGCTCGGGCCGCTGGTCATCGACCCGCACCTGATCTTCGCGCTGGGCGCCGAGTCGCATCCCGGCCTGCCCGCCACCCTGGACGGCCTGGACATGCCCGTGGTCCCGACGCGCAACGACCGGATCGGCGACCGCAGCGATCACAGCGCCTTCCGGCTCGCCGGGATGCCGTTCCTGTTCTTCTCGTGCGGGGAGTGGCCGGGGTATCACACCTACAACGACACGGTCGACGGCGTGGACGTCTCGAAGCTGGAGCGGCTGGCAGGGGCGCTGGTCGACGTGCTCGCCGCCGCCGATCGCGCCGACCTCGGGCCGGCTCATGACCACGACACCACCGAGATCGAGCTGGCGGCGCTGCACCGCCACCTCGGACCGCAGGGCATGGCCCTGGCGGCGCAGAAGATCGACGTCGAGCGGATCAGCACCCGCGCCCACCTGGACCAGCTGGTGCCGGCGCTGAGGGAAGTGGCGATCGCAGGTGGCGGCCGCTAGGGGGGTACGCGTCGAACCCGCCGTTTGTGGAAGACCCGTCGCCCCGGCGGAGGCGACGTGCGGGGACGCGCTCGCCCGGAAGACATGCGATACCTGGCATTCGGGGCACCGCCCCGTGTCCGCGCCCGCCGGACCACGGTACAAGGGTCTGGCGCCCCGGTGGCACGACTGGGCTGCCGTCACCGGCCTGTGCCGGGCACTGGCCGTCGCGATCACCGAGAGCGCGCCATGAGCACCTTGCTGCGCAATGTCGAGGCCGACCTCGCTGCACCGGTGGCGGAATGGCCCTTCGAGGCGGTGCTGGCAGTGCTGGAGCGCGGTGGCATCACGTTGTGGTCCAGACTCGCGACCCAGATCCGAGCGGACCCCTGGGGGCCGGTCGCCCGCAAGGTCGAGGAGGCTCTAGAGATCGCGCATCCGTACGGCGTCGAACCGTTGCTGCGAGCGATCGTGTCGTCCTCGCGCGCTCAACGCGAGCAGGCTGAGCGTCAGGAGGTCGTCGCCCGGATCCGTGGGGCGATAGCAGCCAGCGGGCTGACCCGCGCCCAGTTCGCCGAGCGGATCGGCACGTCGGCGTCCCGGCTGTCCACGTACGCAACGGGGCGTGTGGTCCCCTCCGCCGCGATGCTCATCCGCATCGAGGAGCTTGGACGGGCAGCGGCTCAGCGCTGACGGGCCATCGCGCACGCAGGGGCAGAATCGCCCGCCGGGCCTGCGCCGGACTAGGGTGCCGATCATGGCGTCAGCCTCCTCGATCGGATTCGCGGCGGCGATCGGCGGGCTCGCCGGAGCGGCGCTGGCCGCGCACCGCGGGGGCAGCTCGGCGGCCCGGGCCGCAATGGTCGGCGCGGTCGGGCTGGGGGCCTCGGAGGCGGTGGCCCGCACCCTTCAGCAGCAGGGCGAGATCGTGCCGCTGTGGCAGCGCATCGCTGTCAGCACCGCGCTCGCCGCGCCGTTGGGGTGGCTCGCCGGGAAGGCCGGCGCCGGTCCCCGCGCGGTCGGGCCCGCAACAGGCGCCGTGGTCGGGGCGATGGGACTGCGGCCGCAGAAGGTGGTCATGGGTCCGATCGTGGGTATCGCCGTCGGCCAGGCGCTCTCCCGCGGGCCAGCCCCTGCTGCCGTCGTGGCCAGCAGCACCGTCCTGGCGTACCGCAGCCTGTCAGCCCTGTTGTTCCGCGATGCGCAGGTGAGCCTGCTGGCGGAGCGCGTCAGCGCCGCGGACCTGCCCTTCGTCGTACCCCTGCCGGCGCGGTCGAAGTACGTGGGCACCGGCTACGTCCGCGAGCTGGCCGAGGAGCTCGGCGCCCGGTACACCGCCGACGCCGAGGACGCCGGAATCGTGCAGTCGTTGGACGCGCTCGCCGGACCCGCGCTCGACCCCGCGCAGGTCGACCCCCTCGTGCGGGAGTTCTACCAGCACACCACCCGGTTCGCCCTGGACATCGTCCCGCAGTGGCGCCTGTGGATCCGGCCCGGTTACCTGCTGTACCGCACGGTTGTCGCACAGCCCCTGGGTCAGGCGAGCATCCCGATGAACCAGCGGGAGGCCCAGCGGGGGATCCGCAGCCGCATCGACACGATCACCGGGCTCGACGGCACGGTGTCGGTGCGCGGTTGGATCCGGTCCTTCGCCGACAACGACGAGCCCATCATGACCGGCATCTACACCACCTACACCCACGGGGATCGCGGCTACGTCAGCGTCGGGTTCCCCGTCCCGGAGGGCAGCTTCACCGCCACGCTGCTGCCGCAGTCCCGGCCCGACGGGGGCCTCCGGCTGACCAGCCGCGCCGGCGACGGCCAAGCCGGTCACTACCTCACCCACGTGGACACGGTCGCCGACGAGCTCACCGCCCTGGCCGTGCACGGCTTCGAGGAGGAGCTCGACGTCTTCGTCGAGGAGGGCGAGCTGCGTGCCGAGCACGCGTTCCGGGTCTTCGGCTTCCCGTTCCTGACCCTGCACTACCGGATCTCGCGCAAGCCGTCAGGCTGAGCCCGCGGGCTCGTGCTGGAATGACGAGCATGGATCGATCAGCACTGCGTGCACTGCAGGCCCCGCTGAAGCAGCGGTACCGGGAGGAGCCGTCCGCCGCGCTGACCCCCGTCGAGGCGGCCGCCGCCCTCGACGGACCGGGCGTCACCTGCCTGGTCCAGACGTGGTCCGGCGAGCTGCGCGCCGGGCTGCACCCCGCAACCGGTGGGGACGGCAACGATGCCTGTTCGGCCGATCTGCTGCTGCAGGCGCTGCTGGCGTGCCTGGGCGTGACGTTGCGCAGCGTCGCCACGTCGATGGGGATCGAGATCACCGGCGGCTCCCTCGTCGCGCGCTCCACGTTCGACGCCCGCGGCACGCTCGCGGTGGATCCTCAGGCGCCGGTCGGGCTGGGGCCGATCGAGGTCGACGCGACCCTTGACACGGATGCCGACGAGGCCAGGCTGGCCCGGCTGGCGCAGCTGACCGAGCGCTACTGCGTGGTCGCACGCTCGCTGTCGAGCCCGACGCGGCTCACGATCACCCGTCGCTCGGGGATTTCGGCGGGCCGATAGGTGTCCCCTACCGTGGTGGGATGGCGTCTGCGGGGGACACGGTCAGGCGCCTGCTGTTCCTGATCGCGCTCGCCCTGTTCCCGGTGTTCCTGCTGGCGCCCGCGGCGATCGTCACCGTGGCGGCCGGGGTGCTCCTGCCGATCGAATGGTGGGCGCCCGTTCTCGTCGCTGCGGTCTGGCTTCCCTGGCGGACGCGGGCCGCCTGGCTGGCGGGCGCTCCCGGAGCCCCGGAGGTGCGGCTGCCCATTCCGCGCGCGGCCGGGGACCCGCTGTGGGAGATCGCCGACCGCGCCGCCCAGCAGATGGGCATCCCGGCGCCCTCCGCCATCGAACTGATGGCCGACCCCAATGCCGAGGTGGACAGCACAGACGACGGCGTCGTCCTGCGGATCGGGCTGCCGCTGCTGGCGTGCTGTCCGGCCGATGAGATCGCCGCCGTGGTGGCGCACGAGCTCAGCCACGCCTCCCTGGGACACCTGGGAAGCTGGCGCTTCGAGCAGCGCTGGTTGACGGCCGCCACCCGCCTGGCCGCAGGCACCAAGCCCGGCTTCCAGCGCTACTCCCTGGTGCTGCATCTGAAGCTTGCCGAATCCGTGCTGCTGCCCGACCGACGGGCCGACGAGTCCGAGGCCGACCGGTTGGCGACGGCCAGCATCGGCGCGGACACGTTCGCTTCGGCGCTGCTGCGCACCCGGACGGCAGCCAGCGCTTGGGAGCGGGGGACGCAGTTCTTCTTCGGCATCCCGCGGCTGGCGGGGCTGCACTGCAGTTCGCTGGAGGGCCTGCGCGACCTCGCGGCGGGCGCGGCGCGGTCCGGCGCCATCGACCTGTCGGACGAGAGCAGCTGGTCCACGCACCCCGGCACCCACCGTCGGCTGCAGCTCGCCGGCTCCCAGGCGTCCGCCACGGCCCTGGCCCCCGCGGCAGTCGAGGATCTGGTGCTGCCGTGGCGGGATCTGCTCGCCGCCGAGATCGCCCTCGACGACCCCTCGTCCGGGAAGTACCCGGAAGCGTCCTGGGGGCAGGCGTGGCAGGCTGCGGTCACCGTCGCGCTGCGGGATCTCGTCGTCGATCCGGTGATCGCGTGGTCGCTGCCGCAGCCCACGGCACGCGAGGTGATCCGGCACCTCGCGGAAGACCCCGGCGCGATCGCGGCCTCGGAACCGGAACCCCTGCTCGCCGTGGCGGCGCTGGCCGCCGAGCAGCAGGGCCTGGTCCGGTTCGACTGGCACGACGCGGCCGGGGTCGTTGATCCGTCGGCGGGACTGGCCGCGATCACCGCCACCGCGCGCGGCGCGTCCGACGACCTGCCGCTGGCGCCGTTGGCGCAGGCCCCGCCCGCCGAGTTCGCCGATCGGCTGGCGTCGATCGGGGTCGATCTCGATCGTCCCCTGGACATCTCCCCCCGCCCTGGGGAACCGGCCATCGTGCGGTGCATGTTCGCCACGTGCAAGCTGGACCCCGGCCGCACCACCGTGGCGCTGCCCCGCGGGCTGGCCGATCAGCGGGGCTGGCACGCGGTCCTGCTGAACACCGGGGTCGCCCTGGTGCCGGCGCATCCGGTGGGCACGGTGGACGCCTACCTGCAACAGATCCGGGACACGCTCGAAGATGTCAGCGGCGTCGGCTGGCATCCGGACGAGCACACGATCTGGATCCCCCGCGAGGCGGTCACCGGTGTCGAACTCCGCAAGCGGCGCAGCCGCGTGACGATCACCGCCACCTCGGGAGCGGTGTCGTTCGCCCTGGACCCGGCCGACTACGACCCCGCGCCGTTCCTCGGCCTGTGGGGCCGCGACCGCGTGTCGAGCTAGCGCTCGGGTGCTCGTGGGTCCTTGCTCTCCGAGGTGAGGGGCGACGGCGCAGCAAGCCTGTCGGTCAAGTCACACAGGGCCGCAAGGCGCTACGGCACCACAACCGCGAGCATCTGCGCGACGCAGGCCGGCTTGTCCGCACCCTCGATCTCGACCGTCGCGGTGACCGCCACCGTGTAGCCCATCGCCGACGGCGTCACCGAGTCCAGCGTGACCGAGCCGCGCAGGCGGGAGCCGACGGGCACCGGGGATGGGAAGCGCACCTTGTTCGTGCCGTAGTTGACGGCCATCCGGACGTCCTCCACGG
>CAZECO010000074.1:0-15753 GCA_964510455.1 uncultured Actinomycetes bacterium | reverse complement strand
TGGTGGACGACGGCGACGCCGACGCCTACGCCAGCGCGCGGGAGCAGCGTGCGGCTGCTGGGGTAGCTGGGGCCGGGTGAGGACAGTGCCGGTTGGGCCCGTTGCACCCGCTGGAGGGCTTTGCACCCGCCGCGGGGGCGGAAGGGGCTGTTTGAGGCTCGATTCGGCCCCTGTACGGGTGCAAAGCCACGTATCGGGTGCATCTGTCGGCCGGAAACCGCCGAAATCACCCCTCGGTCGGGTGCATAGCCACGTATCGGGTGCGTCTGTCCCCAGTTGCTCGTTTCATCAACAGCCCGGACAGACGCGCCGGCGGCTGGACGCGCCCCTCAGCACGATGCAGATCATGCCGGACACCATGCAGACCATCCGAAACAGGTTCGCAGCTCAGCCGTTCACCGTGAAGCAGGCCCTCGAGGCGGGCGTCACGTATGAAGCCCTCAAGCACGCTGTCGTCAAGGGTCGCATGCGGCGCCTGGGCCAGGGGGTTTTCGCGGCCGCGGTCGAGGAGTCCTACCTCGACAGGGTTCGCGCTGCGGCGTTGAGCCACCCCGGGGCGGTCGTCAGCCACGGCTCAGCGGCGGCGCTGCACGGCATGTGGTGCCCCTGGCCATCAGGGTGGCGCGACGTCACACTCTGCGCCCAGAAGTCCCATCGCTTGTTCGCAGGCGCCCGCCTTCTCCGCCGGGCCCTCGATCCGCACGACAGCACAGTCGTCGACGGCGTCGCATGCACGACACCGGCGCGCACCGCGCTGGATCTCGCCGCACAGACGACGCTGCCCGAAGCCCTGGTCCTGGTCGACAGCTACGGCCGACTCACCAGACCCACCCGCCGCCAGAGCCTGGACCCCGCGTTCCGGCACCGGATCCGCGAGGAGCTGCTCAGGGCGACCGCACGCATGCGCAATCTGCGCGGCGTCGACCGCGCCCGATACGCGGCCGCCCTGGCAGACCCGGCGGCCGAGTCCGCGCCCGAGTCCTACGCACGGGGCCTGATCCTCGCCGCGGGCCTCCCAGCACCTGTTGTGGGACGGCCGATCCGCGGCGCCGACGACCGGACCTACTACGTGGACCTCTGCTGGCCGGACCAGCGCATCGTCCTCGAGGTCGACGGGGCGCTGAAGTACCAGCAGCGCGCAGATGTCATCGGCGAGAAGCGGCGCGAGGACGCGATCCGACTCGCCGGGTGGCGGCCGTTCCGCGCGATGGCCGCTGATCTGTGGACCCGGCCGGACGACTTCCTCGCGCGGCTGGAAGAAAGGCAGGCAGCCTGATGGAACAACCCTTCGCCATCACCCTGAACGTCGGATCGAGCCTGGCCAACAAGACCGGCACCTGGCGCACCGAGCGGCCCGTCTACCGCAACGCCCTGCCGCCGTGCAACGACGCGTGCCCGGCGGGCGAGAACATCCAGTCCTGGCTGTACGAGGCCGAGTCCGGCGGGTACGAGAAGGCATGGCGCCAGATCATGGTCGACAACCCCTTCCCCGCCATCATGGGCCGTGTCTGCTACCACCCCTGCCAGACCGCCTGCAACCGGGCACAGCTCGACCATCCCGTCGGCATCAACTCCGTGGAGCACTTCCTGGGCGACCACGCCCTGGATCAGGGGTGGCGCGCCCCGCAGCCTGCGACGGACACCGGCAAGCGCGTGCTGGTCATCGGCGCCGGACCGTCCGGTCTCAGCGCCGCCTATCACCTGCGCCGCCTCGGCCACGCGGTGGAGATCGCCGAGGCCGGGCCGAAGCCGGGCGGCATGATGCGCTTCGGGATCCCCGCCTACCGGCTGCCGCGCGACATCCTCGACGCCGAGATCCAGCGGGTGCTCGACCTGGGCATCACACTGCGGCTCGACACCAAGGTGGACAACGTGCTCGACGCGAAGCGGGAGGGCGGATTCGACGCCGTCTTCCTCGCCGTGGGCGCCCATATCGGCAAGCGCGCCTACATCCCCGCCGGGGAATCGGCGAAGATCCTCGACGCCGTCAGCCTGCTGCGCTCGATGGAGGGGCAGGACAAGCCGCTGCTCGGCCGCCGGGTGGCGGTCTACGGCGGCGGCAACACGGCGATGGACGTCGCCCGCACCGCGAAGCGGCTGGGCGCGCAGGAGGCGATCGTCGTCTACCGGCGCACCCGCGACCGGATGCCGGCGCACGACATCGAGGTGGCCGAGGCGCTGGAGGAGGGCGTCCTGATCAAGTGGCTGTCCACGATCAAGGCCGCCGACGCCGGCAGCCTCACCATCGAGCGGATGGAGCTCGACGAGTCCGGCTTCCCGCAGCCCACCGGCGAGGTCGAAGAACTGCAGGCCGACTCGCTGGTGCTCGCGCTGGGCCAGGACGTGGACCTGTCGCTGATCGAGGACGTCGACGGCATCGAAGTCGTGGACGGGGTCGTGCAGGTGGGGCCGGACATGATGACCGGGGTGGAGGGCGTGTTCGCTGGCGGCGACATGGTCCCCTCCGAGCGGACGGTCACGGTCGCAGTCGGCCATGGCAAGCAGGCCGCCCGCCACATCGACGGGTGGCTGCAGGGCGATCCCTACCGCCACCCGGCGCGGCCTCCGCTGGCGACCTTCGACACGCTCAACACGTGGTACTACAGCGACGCCCCGAAGACCGTCCGGCCGACCCTGGATCTGGCGCGACGGATGTCGAGCTTCGATGAGGTGAAGCAGAGCCTCGATGAGGACACCGCACTGTTCGAGGCGCGCCGGTGCCTGTCCTGCGGCAACTGCTTCAACTGCGACAACTGCTACGGGGTGTGTCCGGACAACGCGGTCCGCAAGTTCGACATCGGGACGGCCGTCGGCGACAACGGCCGCGACTACGCCTTCGACCTCGACTACTGCAAGGGTTGCGGCCTGTGCGTCTCGGAGTGCCCCTCCGGCGCTATCGTGATGGTTCCGGAGGAGGTGTGATGGGCGGCCCAGCGTTCGGGTTCTTCCCGGAGCCGGTCGCCGCGGACCTGCCGGGCCTCGTGCGGCGCGTGGTGTGGGCCGATGCGAACGGGCTGGACCTGATCGGCATCCAGGACCACCCCTACCAGCGGCGCTTTGTGGACACCCTCGCGCTGCTGGCCCACCTGGCCGCCGTCACCGAGCACGTCACACTGTTCCCCGACGTGGCCTCCCTCCCATTGCGCGGCCCGGCGATCCTGGCCAAGCAGGCGGCCACCATCGACCTGCTGTCGGGCGGGCGCTTCGAGCTGGGCCTGGGAGCGGGCGGGTTCTGGGACGCGATCGCGGCGATCGGCGGGCCGCGCCGGACGCCCGGGGAGGCGCTCGCCGCACTGTCGGAGGCGATCACGGTGATCCGGGCGCTGTGGAGCGAGCAGCGCGGCCTGCGCATCCCCGGACAGCACTACGGCCTGTCCGGCGTCCACGGCGGGCCGTCGCCGGCGCACGACATCGGGATCTGGGTCGGCGGGTCCGGACCTCGGATGATGCGGCTGATCGGCGAGCAGGCCGACGGCTGGATCCCGTCCATGGCCTACCTACCCCCATCCGCCCTGGTGGAACGCGCCGCGATCATCGACGAGGCGGCCGTCGCCGCCGGACGGGACCCGCGCAGCATCCGGCGGATCTACAACATCACCGGCACGATCACCGACCGGGCTGCCGAGGACGAGCGGGCCATCGTGGGTCCGCCGGAGATGTGGGCGGACACCATGCTGCGGCTGGTCGACCAGCACCGCATCGACGGCTTCCTGCTGTGGCCGCGCGGCGACGTCGATGAGCAGCTGCGGCGGTTCGCCCTCGAGGTCGCGCCCGCCGTGCGGGCCGCCTCCTGATCACCCCCCCCGCAGCTGGGCACGGCGGCGGTGGCGGTGGCCTCATGGACTCAGCGGGGTTGGGCACCCACCGCGCGCCGGTCCTCCGATTCGCCCCCGACCGTGTTCGGCATTCGGTCGGCGATCCGGGCCGGGGGCCCGGACGACAGATTCCCACGGGCACCGCTCACTCAACGACCTTGATGATCAGCACGACCCGGCCCCCGTCCGTCCCGACCGACGCCTCTGCGCTGCGCCCATTGAGGGTCTTGCGCCCGCGCCAGTCAACTCCTTCAACCGGGACCGACGTCCAGCCCGAGGCCTGCGCCGTCGACCCGATCTCGTCCACGGCGGCCGCGGCAGCCGCGCGGCTGCCACCGAGGGTGATGATCAGCGTCGGCCGAACGGGCTTGCCCAGCGCCGACCCGCCCTGCTGCTCGATCCGATCCACCACGATGAGCCCGTTGGGCTGCAACTGCGCGATGGGCTCCTGTTCGATCGCGGTCCATGTCGGATCGTGCGAGCAGGCCGACAGCACGGTGGCCAGTACAGCCAGGACCACGGCTGCCCTCCGCGCCCGATTGCGCCGATTCACCGCGGCCGCCTGCGCGTCACACCAACGACGGGATCCCCGCCAGGGACGGGGCCAGCCGCGCCTCGGTCATCTCCTCGTCCACCATCCGGCCGCTCAGGAAGGCGTCGTAGGCCGCCATATCGAAGTGGCCGTGCCCGCACAGGGCCGTCAGGATCACCTTCTCCTCGCCGCTCTCCTTGCAGGCCAGCGCTTCGCGGACCGCTGCGGCGAGCGCATGCGACGGCTCCGGGGCGGGGACGATGCCCTCGGTGCGGGCGAACTGCACGGCTGCCTCGAAGCACTCCGACTGCGGCACAGCCAACGCCTCCATGAGGCCGAGTTCGTAGACGTGGGAGATCAGCGGTGCCATGCCGTGGTAGCGCAGGCCGCCGGCGTGGATCGGGTCCGGGATGAACTCGTGCCCCAGCGTGTGCATCTTCAGCAGCGGCGTCATCCCCGCCAGATCGCCGAAGTCGTAGGCGTAGACGCCCCTGGTCAGGGACGGACAGGAGGCCGGCTCCACTGCCCGCACGACCGGCGCCATCCTGCCGGCCAGCTTCTCGCGCAGGAAGGGGAACGACAGCCCGGCGAAGTTCGAGCCGCCGCCGGTGCAACCCACGATGGCGTCCGGCTGCTCCCCGATCTTGGCGAACTGCAGCAGCGCCTCCTCGCCGATGACGGTCTGGTGCAGCAGCACGTGGTTGAGCACCGAGCCGAGCGCGTACTTGGTGCCCGGGTCCTGCGCGGCCACCTCGACGGCCTCGGAGATGGCCAGCCCCAGCGAACCGGGGTGGTTCGGGTCGAGCGCCAGGATCGCGCGGCCGGCCTCGGTCAGGGCCGACGGCGAGCGGTGGACCTTGCCGCCGAAGGTCTCCATCATGGTGCGGCGGTACGGCTTCTGGTCGTAGGAGGCGCCGACCTGCCACACCTCGATGTCGATGCCGTACAGGGCTCCGGCGAACGCGAGCGCGGTTCCCCACTGGCCGGCCCCGGTCTCCGTCGTGATCTTGCGGATGCCGGCCTTGGCGTTGTAGTACGCCTGCGGCACCGAGGTGTTGGTCTTGTGCGACCCGGCCGGGCTGACACCCTCCCACTTGTAGTAGATGCGCGCAGGTGTGCCGAGGGCCTTCTCCAGCCGGTGGGCCCGGTACAGCGGGGACGGCCTCCACTGCCGGTAGACGTCCAGCACCCCGCCGGGGATCTCGAGGTACCGGTCGGAGGCGACCTCCTGCAGGATCAGGTCCATCGGGAAGAGCGGCTCCAGGGCTTCCGGGCCGATCGGTTCGTGCGTTCCCGGATGCAGCGGGGGCGGCGGCGGTGCCGGCAGGTCGGGGACGATGTTGTACCAAGTCGTGGGCATCTCGTCCTCATCGAGGATGATCTTGTGCCGGCGAACCGCGTCGTCCATATGCCCCTCCCAGGTGCGATGTCAGCGCCACCATAAGCCAGGTGTTGAGTGGGCATCGCGCGGGGTGCCCAGGTCGACCCGCGGCTTGCGGGTTCATGGGGTCCCTGCGTAGCAGCGGGTAGGCCGACAACCACCCGGCTCGCCCCCCCAGGACCCCATGATCACTCTGAACCGTGATCAACACGCCATCCTTGACGTGTTGATCACGGTTCAGAACGATCATGCCGCCGGCGGCGCTCGGCACGCCCCCAGTGCCGCGGCGCTCGGGGCTTTCAGCGGGGGAGTGAGGGTCCCTGGCCGACGGGTTCGGTCGTCGCGGGGCGGCGAGCCGGCCACGTCCTGCGTGGAGACGAAGGCCGCCGGTCAGTGCCGATGCCCCGCGTGCCGAGGCCGCTCGACCCGCCGAGTCCGGCCGAGCTTCCTCGCGAGCCCGGCGGGCAGGAACTCCACGAGGCGCTGCGAAAACCACCGCACGCAGGACTACCGTCGAGGCGTGCGCGCAATGATCATCAAGGAGTTCCGGGAGCTGCGGCGGGACCACCGCACCCTGGGGATGCTCATCATGATGCCCCTGCTGCTGCTGGTGATCTTCGGGTACGCGGCGAACTTCTTCGTGGACAGCGTGGAGACAGCGGCCCTCGGACCGGGGGCGGCGCAGGTCTCCGACGTGGCCGGGGAGTTCTTCGAGGTCACGGAGGTGGACGCCGACGGCACGCGGGAGGACGCCGAGGCGCTGCTGCGCGAGAACGTCGTCGATGTCGCGTTCGCCACCGGCACGATGCCCCCGACGGCGCTGGTGGACGGCTCCGACCTGTTCGCCGCCCAGGCCGCGGTGTCTGCCCTGAACCGCATGGGCGACGCGGTCGCCATCGAGGTCCTCTACAACCCCGACCTGAAGACGTCCTGGGTCATGGTGCCCGCCATCATCGGCCTGATCCTGACGTTCATCGGCACCATCGTGACCAGCATCGGACTGGTGCGGGAGCGGCAGACGGGCACCTTGGAGCAGTTGGCGGTGATGCCGATCCGGCCCAGCCACGTCATCGTCGGCAAGATCACGCCGTACTTCATCGTCGCCTCGATCGACATGCTCCTGATCACCGTGCTGGGGATCCTGCTGTTCGACGTCCCCTTCAACGGAAATCCGGCGGCGTTCGTCGTCGGCGCCGCGCTGTTCCTGTTCGTCGTGCTCGGGCTGGGGGTCTTCATCTCGACGGTGTCGCAGAACGCCGGACAGGCGATCCAGACGGCGTTCTTCTTCCTGCTGCCGCAGATCCTGCTGTCGGGCATGATCTTCCCGCTCGAGGCGATGGCCGCGGGCGTGCGCTGGATCGGCTACCTGCTGCCGCTGACCTACTTCACGATGATCTCCCGCGGCATCATGCTGCGCGGCGCCACCATCGAGTCCCTCTGGCTGCCGTTCTGCGTCCTCGCCCTGATGGCGGTCGTGGTGTTCGTCGGGGCGACGCTGCGGTTCCGGCGCGACCTGGCCCCCGGCCGGCGCCGCAAGCATCGGGCGAAGGCTCCGGCATGACGTACGGCCTGCACCGAGCAACCGTGTGCTTCGGCGATGTCACAGCCGTCGACGCAGTCACGCTGCGCGTGGACGCCGGAGACGTCGTCGCACTGGTCGGGGGCGACGGAGCGGGCAAGTCCACGCTGCTGCGGGCGCTGGTCGGCCTCGTCCCGCTGGACGAGGGGTCGGTGCATGCTCCCTCCGCGGAGCAGATCGGGTACCTGCCCGCCACCGCCGGCAGCTGGCTGGAGTTGACGGTGCTGGAGAACCTGCAGTTCGTCGGCGGTGTGTTCGGCCTGCGCGGCCGCGCGCTGGACGAGCGTGCCGACAGCCTCATCGAACACGCGGGGCTGGACGGGGCGCGCGACCGGTTGTCCGGCCACCTGTCCGGCGGCATGCGGCGCAAGCTCGGCTACAGCATGGCCATCGTGCACGACCCGCCGCTGCTGGTGCTCGATGAGCCGAGCACCGGTGTGGACCCGGTGTCGCGGATCGACCTGTGGCGGCTGATCACCCACGCCGCCGCAGCGGGCGCCGCCGTGGTGATGTCCACGACGTACCTCGACGAGGCCGAGCGGGCCGCGTCGATCGTGCTGCTCGACGGCGGCCGCGCGATCCTGCAGGGCCCGCCGGAGGAACTGATCAGCGGGTTCGCCGGTGCGGTCACGGCAGGTGCCGCACCGCTGCGGCCCGAATGGTCGTGGCGGCGCGGCCGGGTCTTCCACGAGTGGTGGCCCGGCGAACCGTCGGCGGGCCGTCCGGTCGACCCCGACCTCGAGGACGTGGTCGTGGCGGCATCCCTGCGCGCGAGGCGGTCGGCGTGAGCCCGCCCGCGGCGCTGCAGGCCGAAGCTGTGACGATGCGGTTCGGCCGATTCACTGCCTTGGACCGCGTCTCCATGCGCGTCGACCCCGGCGAGGTCGTCGGACTGCTCGGAGCCAACGGGGCCGGCAAGACCACCTTGATCCGGATCCTGCTCGGCCTGCTGCGCCCGACGCACGGGACGACGACGCTGCTGGGCGGCGACCCCGACCGCGAGCGCCGCCGCAGGCTCGGCTACGTGCCGCAGGGGCTCGGCCTGTACGACGACCTGACCGTTGCCGAGAACATCGCGTTCGTGGCGCAGTCCTACGGCGTCGCGCGTCCCGAGCTGCCGGAGCGCCTGGCAGCGGTGGGCGATCGTCTGGTCGGCACGATCGGCCTGGGCCTGCAGCGCGAGGTGTCCTTCACCTGTGCGCTGCTGCATGGACCGGCCGTGCTGGTGCTGGACGAGCCGACCTCCGGTGTCGACGCGCTGGCGCGGTCCCACCTCTGGGACGTGGTGCGCGACCGCGCCGCGGACGGCGTCGGTGTGCTGGTGACGACGCACTACATGCAGGAGGCGCAGCATTGCGACCGGCTGCTTCTGCTGTCCAACGGCCGACTCGTGGCATCCGGCGACGAGGCCGCGATCATCGGCGGGACGACAGCCGTGCGGGTGAACGCCCCCGAGTGGTCGGTGGCCTTCGCGGTGCTGGATGCAGCGGGGCAGGCGGTCACGCTGTCAGGCCGGTCGGTGAGGGTGGCCGATGCCGATCCGGACCGGATCCGCTCGATCCTGTCCGATGCCGGGGTGGATGCCCGGGTGGAGCCGGTCCCCGCAACGATCGAGGAGCGGATGACGGTCCTGGCGCAGGCGGGAGGGTGACGCCGCCGTTGCACCTCTGATCGGCCGTCACCGGCGCGGAGATCGGCCGAGCGCGACCTACGTGGTCCACCGACCTGCCTCGCGGCTGCGGACCCGGTCGCCGGGCACTATGGTCTCCCGTCCCCCGCCGGGCCGCCGCCCGCGCGGCGGGCGGCCACCGCCCGCGCGATCGCGACGATCTCCGCCGCTCGGTAGCGGATCTCCGACGCTTCGATCGCCTCCACGATGTCACCGGCCGCATCGTGGTCCCCCGCGACCGCGGCGGCGGTCGCGATATGCAACCGCGCCCGATCGCGCAGCCCCGCATCGCTGATGCCGGGCACCAGGGCCAGCGCCTCGGCCAGCCTGCCGGATTCGGCCAGTGCGCCAGCTGCCAGCTTCTCCGCAAGGTCGTGCGGGTCGGCGTCCTCGATCGCTTCGGCGATCTCCCGGGCGAGGTCGATCTGGCCGTGCTCGATAGCTGAGCCGACGATACGTTCCAGAGCCCGCGACCGGAGGAATTGCACGCCGATCCCCTCCGCCAGTTCGCGGGCCTCCCCGATTGCTCCGTACCCTGCGATCGCCTCAGCCGCATCCGCCTGCAGCTCGAAGCGCGCGCGGTCGTCCTCGATGCTGTTGACCGCCGCCACCGCGTCGGCGATCCTGCCCGCCATCGCCATCGCGGACGCCACGGGGCTCAGGGCGAAACCGCGGGTCCGGGGGTCGGTGATCCGCTGCGCGGCGCGCAGGGCCTCGTCGAGCTCACCGGCACTCGCCGCGGCCGTGGTGAAGGCGGCCAGCATCCGGTCGCGCACCGCGGGATCGGCCACGGCCTCCACCTGTCGTTCCCACGCCAACAGCACGATGTGGGTCTGCTCATGCTCGCGCTGCGCCTCGTCGCGCCAGAAGGAGCCGTCCGCCGGATCGGGCGGCTGCGATGCGGACCCGCTGTCCATGATGGCCTCCCATCGGCGCCATGCTCGCTTGCTGTCAGCACGCTAGCCGATCGCCACCGGAAACGGGCGGTGCTGGCTGCACAGCGGCCGCAGGCTCAGCGCACCCGCAGGCTCAGCGCACCCGCAGGCTCAGCGCATCCGCATCGGTGGTGGGGAGCTCGCAGGTGAAGTTGCGGCACACGTATGCGGCCGGACTCCCCGCGACCTGGCCGCGGTTCGCCAACAGGGCGGGATGGGAGGCGCCGGATTCGGCAGCCGCGACGACCAGCCCCGGCGAGGTGCCGGCCGCCGCAGCACGGTGCAGCGGTCCGCCGACCTCCCCGATGACCGCGACCTCCAGCGGTCCGGCGATCATCGCCTCCAGCACCGCGAGGCCCCATCCGAAGAACCTGGCCTGCTCCGCCACCGGGTGGGCGAGCAGGCGGGTCATCGACGCCTCCGCCGCCGATCGCGTCTCGGTGTCGCCGGTCAGGGCGCCCAGCGTGACCAGCGCTCCGGTCACCAGGGCCCAGCCCGATGGTGTGGCGTTGTCGGACGGGTCGCGCGGCCTGGTCAGCAACGGCTCGGCATCGCCGGCGGTGTCGAAGAAGCCGCCGCGCCCGTCGCCGAAGCTGCGGCGGGCCGCGGTCAGCAGCGATGCCGCGCCGTCCAACCACCGCACCTCGCCGCCGGCTTGGTACAGCGCCAGGAACCCTTCCGCCATGCCGCCGTAGTCCTCCAGCAGCCCCCGGGCCGCTCCCACTGCGCCATCGCGGGAAACCCGGAGCAGCCGGTCCCCCGACAGGTGCACGTCTGCCAGCAATTGCGCGCACGCGACCGCCGCCTGCGTGTATCTCGGCTCGCCCAGCAGCAGCCCGGCCTCGGCCAGCGCTGCGAGCGCCAGCCCGTTCCAGCCGGCGATGATCTTGTCGTCGCGGGCGGGCCTGGGACGCTGTGTGCGTGCAGCCAGCAGCTGGGAGCGGACCTGGCGCCAGGCCACGGGCGGGTCGGCCAGCAGCTGCAGCACCGACGTGCCCCGCTCGAACGTCCCGAGGTCGGTGACCGACAGCCAGGTGCCGACCTCCCGCGCCTGTTGTCCCAACACCTCGCGCAGCTGCTCGGGCGACCACACGTAGTAGGCGCCCTCCGGCTGCTGGCCGGGCAGGACGGGGCCGCTGTCGGCGTCCAACGAACTGGCGAATCCGCCCTGCGGGGTGCACAGGTCCCGCAGCAGGAAGTCGCACGTCTCGCGGACCACCCGTTCCGCGAGCGGCGCACCGGTCGCCCTCCACAGGTGCAGGTACACCCTCGCCAACAGCACGTTGTCGTAGAGCATCTTCTCGAAATGGGGCACGACCCAGCCGGCGTCCACGCTGTAGCGCGCGAATCCCCCGCCCAGCTGGTCGTACATACCGCCGCGCGCCATCGCCCGGCAGGTCTGGTCCGCCATGGCAAGGGCCTTGGGGTCGCCGGTGCGGGCGTGGTGCCTCAACAGGAACTCGATGACCATGCCCGGCGGGAACTTCGGGGCGCCGCCGAAGCCGCCGTGCACGGGATCGAAGGCCGCAGCGAGATCCGCTAGGGCGCCATCGGCGTGCGTCGGCCATCCGCCCCGGGTCGGCTGGCGCAAGACGGTCAGCACCTCTGGGTCGGTCACGATCACGGGTCGCGGCGCGCCGACGTCCGCCGCCCGCACCGCGGCAGCGACCTGCTGCGCCACCTGCTCGACCCTCGCGCGGTCCTGCTGCCACGCCTCGGACATCCCCGCCAGGACCCGCCGCAGCGACGGCATGCCCCGGTGATCCTGCGGCGGGTAGTAGGTCCCGGCGTGGAACGGCCGGCCCTCGTGATCGAGGAACACGGTCATCGGCCAGCCGCCGCTGCCGGTGAGCATCTGCGTGGCCCGCATATACACCGCATCGATGTCAGCCCGCTCCTCCCGATCGACCTTGATCGCCACGAACCGCTCGTTGATCAGGGTCCCGATCTCCGGATCCTCGAACGACTCGTGCGCCATCACGTGGCACCAGTGGCAGGCGGCGTATCCGACGGAGAGCAGGAGCGGGATATCGCGGCGCCTGGCTTCTTCGAAGGCCTCGGGTCCCCATTCCCACCAATCCACCGGGTTATCAGCGTGTTGGAGCAGGTAGGGGCTCGTTGCTGAGGCGAGACGGTTGGCCATGCCCTGTCACCCCGCCAGTGGTGTTCGCATCAGGATCTCTTGAATGGTGTAGACATCGGATGCAACGCCGATGGCCTTGATGAGCTCACGCAGAGTGGAGTATCGACCGGCACCGGACCCTTGGTCGGAGGCGCCCTTAGACCGTCCGCCGACCAGTTCTCCTGCCCGTCTCGGTCGGCGACGAGCTTCTTGGGCAGCGCCGCGTCTTGGACTCGGTTCTGAGACTTGCGGAAGATCGTGCCCAGCGTGCCGGGCTGGCTGGTGAGGCCAGGGAGGATCTGCGAGCGGTTCGTCTCCGGCTCCTGGCCGTCAGCGTCGGAGAGCCACTGCCGAGAGGATTCCTCCGGCACGATCACTTGTGGCGCCAGCTCCCGGTGGCACGCTCGTGCGCCATGAAGCTTGTCGATCAAGCGCCGGTCCTCAGACATCGGTCACCTCGAACAGACTCAGCGCTGGGGCGTCAGCGAAGATGCCGTCCTTCGAAAGAAGCGGCACGGACTTGGCAATGGCGCAAGCAGCAATCCATCGGTCGGCCGTATGCGCCCTCTGGCCGATGCCCTTGCTATGCGCACGCGCGTCGACCGTAAGCGTCACGTACGCCTCGAAGACGTCCTCATCGAGTTGGACGGTCGGCGTCGAGTGGAGTCGCTCATCGAGCGCATTCATGCGCGGCGCACCCCACTTGGCGCTCCTCGCGCCGACGAGCACTTCGGCACGAGTTCGAAAGGCAATTACGACACGGTGGCCCCGGAGCGAAGCTCGCCACTCGTCGAGCGGATAGCCACGCTTGCGAACTGTCTCCTCTGGCGTGACATAGAGCGCGCTGTACGCGTCTGTGTCCAGCAGGACGACCTGTTCGCCTGCCATGCGCTACCCGATTGCCTCGAGGAACGCCGCGACCTCGGTATCGGTGAGGCCCGCGATCCCTCCAATGGTTGGACCGGGCGCGCTGGCGAGAATCTCCTCAAGAGAAGCCCTCGCGCGTACCTCCTGACCTCCGAGCGGGTCAGGAGCCAACTCCACGGACGCGTCGTTGATGTGGGTGAGCTTGCCCGTGAGGTCAACCTCTGGCGCTCCCGTGACTCTCACGTAAGCCCCCACGAGTCTGCCGACCTCGGTGTCGTTCAGCACCTTGGGCAACGCGACTTGGTTGCCCACGTCGTCCTGAACCTGAAGGCGGTGGGTGTTGAGATTCACTGCATAGAGCCGCCCGGTGAAGGTGACGTCGTCCTCTGGCTGGACGGGCGTCGAAGCCTTCCACGTCTCGCGGTGAATGGCCTGCGTCTCGAAGGTCTTCTTGCTGACTCCGTCGACCTTCAACTCGACCTTGGGCGCCGTTCTCTGGAGTGCAGCCACAAGATCGTCTGCCGTGCTCGCAAGCGAGTCAGTCACCCAGTCGGGACGCTGGTCAGCGCCGATACCCTCGATCAGCTCAGCGAACCTGCGGTCGACTGCTTCTTCGTCAGGCAGGTCGAGTTCAAGGGCACCCCGAACGACGTCTCGCTCGGCGATGATCGTCGTGCTGCCCTTCTCCAAACCGATGCGGAGGCTAGCGACGCGGTCAAGGTTCCTGGACGGACGGCCCCTCTGAGCAGAGTCGGTCTCGATCCTGCCGAGGCGTGTGGCCATCTCTTGGAGGCCGTTGACGATCTCAACGAGGCGGTCGGCGTCGATCAAACCCTCGGGTGCGTCCATGCCCTCCAGATGGAGTTCGAATCGCTTCGCCATTGAGCTCACCGCCTCTCCTCGTGTCAGGCGCTGCTGGCAAGAGCAGCGGACTCCATTCTGTCGCAGAAGACAGACGGAGGCGGGAACACCCGGTAGCCAGCGACCCCAGGTCATCAGCCGCGCCTCGGACGAGGTCGCGTCGACCGGGTGAGTGACAATCAGGCGGAGGATCCGATCGCTCGCTGGATCTTCGCGGACGTGACCGGTCACCTTGCTGGTTCTCCAGCGCTCTCTTGAGCCTCCTTCGCCATGCCCAGGCGGAGCGCTACCCACGCGCGGAAGACCTGGATCGACTCCCTGTGCGCGGAATGCAACTCCTGCCATTCGCGGCGATCGGCGTGCCTGGAACCTGTCGGAGGTGGCCATCGCGGGTGTCGCAGCGACCGGTGCGCGAGAATGGGGCTCGGTGGTACTTGCGAATCGCTGAACGGACGACACACCGATGGCGAGAGACTTGGAGCGTCGGCTCATCGGCGCACCAGCGCCCAGCGGCGAGCGCACCGCACTGGACGTCGCCGCCCTGGTGGCGCCCCAGGATCTGTCCCCGGACAGCGCCATCGGCACCCCGGGCCGGGATGCAGCAAGCAGTTCATGGATGAGTTCGTGCAACTCCGTCTGCGCGCCATCGAGTCGGGCAGCACAGTTCTGGACGAGGGATGAATGGCCCCAGAGATCGCCTCATTCGGCGCTCAGCCTTTCCGCTGATCTGGCTCCGGCGCTGGACGGCTCGAAGTCCATGCACAACGGAAGCCGACAATGTCGACTCCCGTCGCCTCATCGCCCAAGCTGCCGGGCCGCAACGCTAGAGGACTATGAACACCAGGACCAGCGCGCCGATGATTGCAGCCGTGATGATCCACGGCCGCCATGCGTCGCGACGGTGCTGCGTCATCGACGTGTGACGGTCAGCCTCCGCCTGGATGCGCAGCCGCTCATGTTCGGCAGCGATCCGCCGGAGCCGCGCTGACCGCTCTTCAGCCGATTCCTCACGCTTGGCGGCCTTCTTCACCCACTCGTCGTTGAGTGGCGGCAGATCGTCGAAACTGCCGCCATCTTGAGGTGGCGTCGTGCTCATTGAGGTCCTCCGTGACGACAACGTTACGCGACTCCAGCGGCACAGGAGCAGTTGAGGGCTGCTCTGCGCGCCAAGAGCGCACCGTCCCTGCGTCATCTCGCGGAGCCGTGCCGACCCCGCTTGGTTCGGCCGTCGGGGGCGCGGTTGTACGCGGGGCCGGGTCTCGGCCAGTCGTTTGCGAGACTCACGTGTCCGTGCGTGCGACAGCGCCTTAGCCTGGAACACATGAACGACACCAACGATCCCGCCGACGCGGAGCGGCCCGGGATCGCCCCGGCCGACCCGGTGGCGAACGGTCCTGAGTCCTCCTCGGACGGGCAGTCCGTAGCAGGGGCGAGGCGGCCCGGGGGGAAGCCCGCTGCTCGGAAGAGGCCCCTCAAGAGCCCACCGGCCAAGCAAGCGCCGGCTAAGAAGGTGGCGGTCAAGAAGGTGGCGCAGCAGCCTGCCGCCGACCTTGCCGCCGCGGCGAAGCCCGGCGCCGCGAAGCCCGCTACCGCCAGACCTGCTACCACGCAACCCGCATCAGGGAAGCCCTCGGCCGCGCAACCGGTCCCCAAGACCAGAAGCGCTGCTGCCCGCGCCGGGGACCAGGCCGGCGAACGGTCGCGCCGCAGGCGGACAGCGCCGATAACCACCACCAGCAGCGCCGACCGCGAGTTCGACCTTATCGTCTACGGGGCTACCGGTTTCGTCGGACGATTCGTTGTCGAGTATCTGGCCGAGCACGCGCCCTCCGACGTGCGGATCGCCCTGGCGGGCCGCAGCTCCGCGAAGCTGCTCGAGGTCCGCAGTGCGACCCCGGGCGCCTCGCAGTGGCCCGTCATTACCGCGGACAGCGCGGACGAGACCTCGCTGACCGCGCTGGCCGCCAGCACCCGCGTAGTGATCACGACGGT
>CAZECO010000073.1:0-15838 GCA_964510455.1 uncultured Actinomycetes bacterium | reverse complement strand
CACCGGCTACTCCGAGCGGATCGGCGTGTACGAGCTGCTCGTCGTGTCCGAGGAGGTCAAGGAGCTGGTTCTGCGCCGCGCCCCGCACGCCGAGGTTCGCCGGCTCGCCCGGGCACAGGGCCTGCGCACCCTGCAGGAAGAAGCGGTCCGCCTCGTCGCGGACGACGTCACCACGATCGCGGAAGTACTGCGGTCCATCTACGCGGTTGGAGCCTGACGATGCCCAAGTTCACCTACGTCGCGACTGCTCCAGACGGGCTGGAAGTCACCGGCAGCGGACGATTCAACAGCGCGGAGGAGGCGCACCTGGCGCTGTTCGAGCAGGAGCTGCGCGGGATCAAGGTCACCGAGAAGCAGAGCATCCTCAAGAAGGAGGTCTCGGCGCCTCGCGTCAAGCGCGAGGAAGTTATGCACCTGTCCAGGCAGCTTGGCGCATTCGTGCGGGCCGGCATCCCGATCCTGGATGCCGTGCAGGTCCTTGGTGAGGAGGCCACCAACTCGTCGATGAAGCGGATCCTGGTCGACATCGAGGAGGGCCTCCGCGGTGGCGACACCTTCTCCGACTGTGTCGACCGGCACCCGAAAGTCTTCCCAGAGTTCTACCGGGGCATCTTGCGCTCAGCCGAGTTGACCGGGGAGCTCGACACGGTGCTCGACCGGCTCTCCGAGTACATGGAGCGCGACCTCGAGGCCCGCCGCAAGATCAAGGCCGCACTGATCTACCCCTCGATCGTCATGGTGATGTCGCTGGGCACCGTCGTGATTCTCGCCGGGTTCGTCCTCCCCAAGTTCAAGGGCTTCTTCGCCAGCCTCGATGCCGAATTGCCCCTGGCGACCCGTGCGCTGCTCGCGGTAACCGACTTCCTGAGCCAGTACTGGTGGATGCTGCTGGGCGGCGCCGCAGTTGCTGCCGCCTTAGGATTCCTGTTCATCCGCACCGAGCCGGGCCGCCTCTTCCGCGACCGGGTGGTCCTGCGGATACCGGTCATCGGAGACACGATCAAGCACGCGCTCATCGAGCGGTTCTGCCGGATCCTGGCCTCGATGGTCGGCGCCGGCGTCACGCTGCCGCAAGCCCTGACCGTGGCAACCGAATCGCTGCGCAACCGGGTCTATACGGGTGCTCTGGCGCACGTGCACGAGCAGATGCTCGAAGGCGAGGGCATCGCTGCGCCATTGGCGCAGAGCAAGTTGTTCCCCGCGACGGCCATCCGGATGATCCGCGTCGGCGAGGACACGGGGACGCTGGACGCACAGCTCGAAGTCGCCGCCGCCTACTACGAGCGGGAGCTCGACTACAAGATCAAGAAGGTGACTTCACTCATCGAGCCGGCGGTCATCGTGTTCATGGGCCTGCTCGTCGGGTTCGTGGCGGTCGCGCTCGTGTCCGCGATGTACGGCATCTTCAACCAGGTGGAAGTGTGATGGACGCCGAGGCGCTGCGCGATGATCGCGGCACCACCCTGGTCGAGCTGCTGGTGACGGTCGTGATCCTGGGCCTGGCCCTTGTCGCGCTGCTGGGTGGGCTCGGCACCGCGGTGATCGTCTCCGACCAGCACCGGCAGCAGGCTGTGGCCGGTGCGGCCGTGCGCAGCTACGCCGAGGCGGTGGGAGCGGCCGCCTACGTCAACTGCGCCACCTCGGCGCAGCTGGCGAATCCGACCGGGTACGCATCGCCAGCGGGGTACACCAGCACGGTCACCCGCGTCCAGTACTGGAACCCCAACACGAGGCAGTTCGTGAACACCTGCGCTTCCCCGGACCCCGGCGCTCAGAAGGTGTCCCTGCGGGTGACCAGCAACCGCGGCCAAGCCACAGAGACCCTGGAGATCATTGTCCGGAAGGCGGGGGTATGAGGGCCCGGATCGAGGCTGCGCGGGCGGACAGCGGGTTCACCCTGGTCGAGCTGCTGATCGTGATCGCCCTGATGTCCGTCCTGATGGGTGCACTGGGGATGGCGTTCAGCGTCATGATGAGCCAGACTGCGGCCACGCAGACCCGGATGGAGGTTTCGCACGACGCCCAGCTGGCGACCGCGTACTTCGCCGAGGACGTGGCCGGCACCGGGGTCCGCGAC
The DNA here is from genome assembly GCA_964510455.1 of uncultured Actinomycetes bacterium. Taxonomy (GTDB): domain Bacteria; phylum Actinomycetota; class Actinomycetes; order S36-B12; genus CAVXYG01. The sequence continues at coordinate 13,761 of CAZECO010000073.1, read as the reverse complement.
GCCACCGGCAACCCGTTGCAGTCGATCGAGACCAACGCCCCGTCGACCGGTGGCCTGCACCCGTGCGGGTCGCCGAGCCTGCCCAACGCCACGGTCCGGCTGGCCTGGGACGAGGTGACCTTCGGAGCGGAGGAGGTCCGCACCCGGGTCGTCGTCTCCTACGTCGTGGTGCAGGCCGGCCCGGAGCGTCAGCTGCACCGGGTGGTGTGCCGCACCACGCCGGCACCCGCCTCGCCGGCTGCGGCGACGCCCGTGGTGGACCAGGTGGTCGTGCACAACCTTTCGGCGACGACCGCCCCAGCGCTTTCCTGCTCGTCCAGCTGCACGGCGGCCAGCCCGCCGAAGCGGGTGAGCCTGACCCTGACCATCCGCCATCCGGACGACCCGGAACAACTCGCCGTGACCCTCACCGGTCAGAGGAGGCAGACATGAAGCATCCCACCGCCCGGGATGAGGGCTCAGCCCTGGTCATGGCACTCATCTTCGTCATGGTCACGTCGATCATCCTGGGCGCCCTGTTGACGTTCGCGCAGACCACGCAGCGGACGACCGTGGCGCTGCGCGACGAGGCGGCCTCCACCTATCAGGTCGATGGAGCCGTGCAGCAGGCCATCAACACCCTGCAGCGAGGCGCGTTCATCAACGACGAGGGCTCGGTGTGCTTCACCGCTTCGGAGACCGGCTCCGGCAGCGACACCGACACGATGGTGATTCCCGATCCCGACGGGACCGGCTCGATCGCGGTTGTCTGCGAGGGGACCCCCGGGTCGGGCGTCCAGTCGCCGGAGGTGCCGCTGACCACCCTCAACAAGCCCGGCAACGCGATCCTCACCCTGGGCAGCACCGAGGGTGTGTACCTGGACTCGACCTACAACTCCTTCAGCACGTTCAACGCCGGCGGCCCTGTGTTCTCCAACGGGCCGATCCGCACCAACGGCCGAACCCTCAACGCACGGGAGTACGTGATCGCCCGCGGCGCCTGCCCGGACGCTGCCAAGATCACTCCCGCGCCGCAGTGCAACTACACCCCGTACGACGTGCGCGGCGTGGACCCGAACTACGCCCTTCCGGCGACCGTGCCGACGTACCAGAAGGTCCCCAGCCCTCCTGCGCTGTGCCTGTATCCGCTCTTCGGCGTGATCACGTTCGAACCCGGCTACTACGACGACGCCGATGCGTTGAACAAGCTCACGAACCGGAACTGCGCCTACCACTTCAAGCCCGGCACGTACTACTTCGACTTCCACAACGGCGACAACTCCGCGCTGCCGACCAGCAGCCACGAGTGGCGCATCACCAACGGGCGGCTGATCGGCGGGACCCGCACCGGGGCCCTCAGCCTGGACTGCGTCAGCCCGCTGAAGTCCACCACGAACAACGGCGTGAAGTTCGTGTTCGGCGGCAACAGCCGGCTCACGGTGACCAGCGGCGCCTCGGCGGCAATCTGCGGGACGTACTCTGCCAGCGTCCCCGCCATCGCCATCCATGGCGCGCAGTCCGGAACCGAGACCAGCCAGAGCATCGGCCTGGTGCCGACCGGCCAGAGCAGCGTCGCCTCCTTCACCAAGAACCCCGGCGGCCAGGCGAACCTCGCCTGGCAGGGCATGACCGCTGCCGGCGACTCGGTCACCGCGCAGTGGAGCAAGACCGGCACGAGCTCGCAGACCGGCCACTTGGCGCTGACCGGCTACGTGCCCGCCGCAGCGGTGCCGGCGGGTTCGGTGATCGACTCGGCGACGGTGCAGCTGCGCCGCAGCAACACCGGCGCGCACAACAACGACACCAGGGCAGTGGTGCTGACGGTGGCCGGCAAGAGTTGCACGCTGACCGTCCCGGACGCGGTGGGTCCGGTTACCGAGAACCTCAACGTGCTCACCGGGTGCCCCGCCGCATTCGTTGCGGATCTGCACGCCTCCGGCGTGCCCACGAGCGGAACCAGCCTCCGGTACAACGTGACCCTCACACGGGCAGGGGTGGAGATCCTCGACCAGCTGACCCTGGACATCACGTACCGCGCCCCAGCGTTCCGCAGCCAGCAGGCGGGCGTGGCCGGCGACTCCTGCCGTCTCGGCAACGCCTACATCCCGGACTTCGCCCCCGGCGGACCGACCGGGTGCGCCGCGCTGGACATGCATCTGGGCTCGCTGAGGCTGTCCACGATCAGCGGAACCGTGTACACGCCGCACTCGTCGGTCGTCATGGAGATGAACGCGGTGTCCGCCTCCGCGTTCCGCTCCGGAGTGATCTCGCGCTCCTTCTACCTGCAGACCACCGGCATCCTGAACTACGCCAGCGTCGCCTCCATCCCGTTCAGCAGCGCCGGCACAGACCCCAGCGCCTACCTGACCGCCTATGTCTGCGAGACCGGGGACACCTGCTCCGCGGCGACCGGCGTCCCACAGGTCCGAGCCAAAGTGACGCTTGTGGGGCAGAACCCAGACGTCCCCCGGCGCGAAGCCAAGATCGTCAGCTACAGCGTCCTGCAGTAACTGAAACCGACACCAATCCAGAAGGCTGCAATGAACACCACAACCTCAGCCCTGTCCGTCATCGACGCGTTGCTGCACAGCGTGTGGCAGGAGGGCGGCACCGACATGCTGCTGACCGTCGGGTCCGTACCCCTGATGCGGGTCGACGGCTCCCTGCGGCCGATCGCCGGCCGGGCGGCACTGACCAACTCCGATACGGCGGCCCTCGCCGACTCGCTGCTCAATGCCGAGCAACGGGCAGCCTTCGCCCACGGCAGCGAACTGGACTTCTCCTTCGACTGGGCGGGCAACGCACGAATCCGCGGCAACGCCTACCGGCAGCGCGGGGCTGTCGCACTGGCTCTGCGCATCATCCCGCGCGTCATCCCGTCGATGAGCGACCTGGGACTGCCGCCGGTGGTGACGGAGTTCGTCCGGCGCCCGCACGGCCTGGTCCTGGTCACCGGCCCGACGGGTGCCGGCAAGTCCACGACCCTCGCATCGATGATCGACCTCATCAACACCGAGCGGGCCTGCCACATCCTGACCATCGAGGACCCGATCGAGTACCTGCACGATCACAAGCGCTCGGCCGTCAGCCAGCGCGAGGTGGGAACCGACACCGAGTCGTTCCCCACCGCGCTGCGGGCCGCGCTGCGCGAGGACCCCGATGTCTTGCTCGTCGGTGAGATGCGCGACCTCGAGTCGATCCGCCTCGCGCTCACGACAGCGGAGACCGGCCATCTGGTGTTCGCGACGCTGCACACCAACGACTCGGCGCAATCGCTGTCCCGCATCGTGGACGTCTTCCCCGGTGCCCAGCAGGATCAGATCCGGGTGCAGCTCGCCGCGGCACTGACCGGCATCGTGTACCAGCGACTCGTGCCCAGGATCGGTGGCGGAATGGTCGCCGCGTACGAGGTCCTGGTTGCGAACACTGCAGTCCGCAACCTCGTCCGGGAGGGCAAGACCAGCCAGCTGCGCAACGCCCTGGTGACCGGGCAGAAGGATGGGATGTGCACCCTCGAGCAGTCGCTGTCGCACTTGGTCCGGTCGGGCAAGATCGCCTTCGAGGAAGCCCTGGCGCAAAGCCTGTACCCGAAGGATCTCGAAGGTGCCGCTCCGTCGCGCCTCGCAGGTGTCGGCCGACGGCTCTAGAACCGACGCTCTTGGGCGATGCCGAGCTGGCGCGTGGCGTGAGACCGCGCAGGTGCGTGGCGCACCCTGACGGCCAATGATCGCGGCCGCGGAACCTAGTGCGTCCGTCCGACGTCTGAATCCTACGAAAGGCTGATTTCACGGCTGCGGCCTGTGATTCGGCCTGCGGACCCAGGAGTCGGTCGTATCCTGGATTCGGACATTTCGGGCATATCCAGGGGGACATGTGTCACGGATCGCGGTCGCGCGGCAGAACGTCGAGTCCGAAAGGGCACAGAGTGCAGATGATCTCTGGGCTGCGTATGGAGCGACCGGCAGCGTCGAAGCCAGGGACCGCCTTGTCCTGCACTACGCGGGCCTGGTCACCTACATCGCCGGGCGGGTGGGAGCCAACCTGCCCAGCAGCGTGGACTACTCCGACCTCATCCAGTCCGGCGTCCTGGGCCTGATGGACGCGGTGGCTCGGTTCGATCCGGAGCGCGGCCCGAAGTTCGAGACGTTCGCGGTCACACGCATCCGGGGGGCGATGATCGACGAGATGCGCACCCTGGACTGGGTGCCGCGGTCGGTCCGCCGGAAGGCCCGTGAGCTCGAGGCGGCGACGGAGGAGTGCCACCGCCTGTTCAACCGTGCCCCATCCTCGCAGGATCTCTCCGTTGCCCTCGAAGTCTCGATCGACGAGGTGCATCGGATACGCGCCCAGGTGGGGGGCACCCGGGTCGCCTCGCTGGACGAGATGCTCTCGTCCCACGTCGGCGAGAACGTCTCGCTCGCCGAGACCATCAGCGACCCCTTCGCCCAGCTCCCCGGCGACAGCATCGATGAGGAGCTGGTCCAGGACGCGCTCCGCGCATCGCTGGCTGCCCTGACTGAGCGGGATCGCTCAGTCCTCGTGTACTCATTCATCGACGGTCTGACACTCGCCCAGATCGGCGGCATCCTCGGCGTAACGGAGAGCCGGGTGTGCCAAATGCGGTCGGCCGCGCTCAAGAAGGTCCGCGCCGAACTCAAGGGGCGACTGACGGGCTGACTCTCCTGCTGGCTCCGAGTCCTGGCGTCTTGCCGGCGTGGGCCAGCCGACAGTCTGCGTCAGTCCGACGCCGGCGTTGCGCCTTCGCGCTGCCTCGCTGCGATAACCCGTGCCAGTTGCTCACCGGTGGCTCGCCACTCGTCACGAACGGCGCGCCAGCGGTTCTCCAGCCGCTCGGCAAGTCGGTCGGACGTGTCGGCCAGGTCCTGGCAGTCGAGGAGGTCTTCGGGGTCGGCCACCGCGTTCCACATCTCGCGAGCGCTCCGGAGCAGATCCTCCGTATCGTCGGCGACCACGTGGAGCGTCGCTCGCCCCCGGGAACGCCCGCGCTGCTGTGGCAACTGCCTAAGCGCCTCGGCGAGCCTCTCCGGGTCCAGCGAACCCGGGTTGAGCTCGCCCCCCTGCGGATCCGAGGTGGCGCGCAGCGCGAGCGCCTTGTGGTGCAGAAGATCACTCCAATGCCGCAGGTCGCGCATGGAGAGTTCCAGCCCCCCGCGCAGTTGCCGCAACTGCCCCACGTCGTTATAGCACGCACCGCCGATTTCGATGAACACGCCATTCCACCTGCCCATCGTCATACTCGTGCGAGAGGCGATCGCGACGCGCACCTCGACCTCCTCTGCATTGTCGGGATTGCGGATGCTTCCCCTCGCTTTCCCCGTTGTCGGCACACCCGAGGCCGAACTTGACCCGCAGTGGTGATCCGTCGTAGAACAAGCGCAACTGAGCCCGTCGGCCGGTCGCTGACGGGGTCCGGGCCGGCGCGGCGGGGCTTGCTCCCGTCGGGGCCGCCCGTGCGGTGTTGCCCGCCGGTACCTGGCTGGGTGCTGATGGCGAACGCGTCGATACTCGGGGCGTGGCCGTGGGCTGAGCGTGGGTTGCGGGGGATGTCCTGAATACCGACGACGCGTTCCACATCACCCTGGGGCCTGAGGCGGATCGATCTGGTTGAGCGCTTGGGTTGCGGGGGATGCCCTGAATACCGACGCGTTCCACATCACCCTGGGGCCTGCGCGGTGACGCGGAAGCAGGCCGGCCGTATCCATTCGGGACGATCAGCTCGCGGCGGCGACCGCGGCCGCCGCTTCCAGTACCGCTGTGATCTCCGTCCCGACCAGTTCCTGCCGCGCGATGAGGGCGTCCCGCAGCGCCTCGACCAGGTGCCGATTCTGGCCGAGCAGGTCTCGGACCGTGTCGCGCTGCTCCTGCAGCAGCCGTTCGACCGCCTCGCGGCCCTTCGTGTCCGCGAGCACCCGTCCCACGATGTTGGTGTCGGCCAGCGCCGACCCCTGCACGGCCCCGAACGAGATCAGGGTGTCGTCCATCCCGCACACGCCGACCATCTGGGCGGCCACCTGGGTCGCGGTCAGCAGATCCCCGCTCGGGCCGGTCGACACGTCCCCGAAGAACAGGTCCTCGGCCACCTGGCCGCCCATGGCGATCTGGATGAGGTGCAGCAGCTCGGTGCGGGAACGGGTGAACACCTCGTCCCGGTCGCCGTGCGCGAGCAGGCCCAGGGCGTCGCGCCGCTTCACCACGGTCAGCACCTCGAGCCTGCGCTCCGGCGCGACCAGCCAGGCGACGGTCGCATGCCCCGATTCGTGGGTGGCGATCAGCCGCTGCTCGAACTCGGTGTATTGCGCCGGCTGACCGAGCCCGATCTCCTCGGTGAGCCGGGCCCGCTGCACATCGGCCGTGCTCATCGCGGACGCGCCGCGCCGCAGTGCGTTGACCAGCGCCTCGTCGAACAGGTGCTCGATCATCACCGGTGTGTAGCCCTGGGTGAGCGCGGCCAGGTTCTCCCGGGCGGCTTCGGAGTCCAGCTCCTCCGCGTGCGCCTTGCGCGTGAGGAAGTAGTCCACCAGCTCCCGCCGAGCGTTTCGGCCCGGGCGGTCGAAGGTGAGTTTGCGGTCGAATCGGCCCGGCCGCAGGAGCGCCGGGTCCAGCGATTCGGCCCGGTTGGTCGCCGCGATGAGCAGGATGTTCGCCGCCGGCGGGGACGGGCGGCGCAACTGGCGGTGCGCCGGCAGCAGGCCGTTGAGCTGGTCGACCGCCCAGGCGCGCGTCTTCTGCCACCCGGTCGGCATGTCGAACGACTGCATCTGGACCAGCAATTCGTTGACGACGCCGCCGACGCCCTCACTCATCGCCGATGCGTTCACCGCCAGTGCGGGGCTTTGGGCCTCGCTGACGGCCGGGCTCCACCCGCAGGATGAGCCGACGAAAGGGTCGAACCTGGGCGCGGGCGACGCCGACATCCCGCGGCGCGTCGTCGCGATCGCGTCGATCTCCTCGATGAACCCGATGGCCCCGCCGTCGCGCCGTGCGGCCTTCCGCAACGCCTTGAAGTACGAGCGGATCTTGCGGGCCGTTGCCCCGTAATACATCGACTGGAACCCGGTGGCGGACACGAAGAGGAATGGGACGCCGGCCTCGCGGGCCATCGCCTTGGCCAGCAGGGTCTTCCCGGTCCCGGGGTCGCCCTCGAAGAGCAGGCCGCGGCGGGGTGTTCCGCCCATTTCGGCGGTGAAGGTGTCGTGCGCCAGGAAGAGGTTCAGGGAGCGGACGACATCCTCCCGCACGCTGTCGACGCCTTTCACGTCGTCGAAGGTGACCTTGATCTGCTCGGGCCGGTAGATCGTGTGCGGTGAGCGCCCGGCACCGATCGTCATCCCCAGGGCGAGCACGACCATGACCAGCAGCATGAGCACCAGCACGACGATGAAGGGGTCGATGACCGGCATCGCGAAGTCTGTCTTTCCCCGGAGGATCCGGGACCACATCCAGATCGCCACCGCACCGAGCGCCAGGGCCAGTCGCAGCAGGCTCCGCTGCCGGCGCTTCTCACGCGACGCGCCGACATCGGCCTCGTCGGCCCGCAGGCGCCCAACCCCGGCGGCCTCGAGCATCGTGCTGTTCTGCGGCGGTTTCCTGCTGCGGCGCATGGCAACTCCTTTCGCCCACGCGCAACGTATCTCGCGGCTGTCGGTCGGGGGGAGGCGGGGTGATGGCGCACCGTGCGCTCCCGATCCCGCGGCACCAGGGACACCCGCTCGGGCGATCACCCAGCCGCTGGCGCAGCCTCCGCGTGCCGGATCGCCAACCGGTGCGACAGGGCGGAGTCGGCGAACAACTGCAGGAAGTGCCAGACCAGGCAGGTGATCGTTGCGACAGCGGCCACGTGCGCCACCTGGGGCGACTGGTTCGCGACAAGAGTCAGGATCGCCAGCGCCAGGGGCAGCGACTTCTGCGATGCCACGAACAGCACGGGAATCGCGTGCTCGAACGGCAGGCCCCTGCCGGACACGGCCGCCGAGATGAGGAGCACGCCGTGCACCGCCCCCGCCACGACGACCATCGCACCGACGAGTGCCGGTTCCATCCCTCGCGCCGCCTCTGCATTGCGCGACATCGTCACCCACACCAGTGCGAGCACCGAGAGTGTCGGCAGCAACGACAGCCACATCGGCGGAGCCCGCCACCAGAATCTGCCCACCAGGTACCCGAGGGTCATGGGAACCAGCACCACGATGATGATCTGTCCGAGGATCGGCCACGCGTTGATCGAGACGTTCGCGCCGAGGATGGCGCTGACCGCGATCGGGGCCGTGATACTGCCGAGGATGGCTGTGACCACAGTCAAGGTGACAGCCCACAAGCGATCGCCGCCGACGTTGACGGTGATGACCGCCGCACTCGACAGCGTTGTGGGAACGGAGACCATCAGGGCGATCCCGACCGCGAGTCCGAGCTGGGGATCCAGCGCCCGCACCGCCGCGACCCCCAGCAACGGAGCTACGAGGAGATTGATCACCAGCACGGTGGTCAGACCCCGCAGCAATCCGGGGAATCTGAGGGCGGCCGACGACGTGAACAGGCCCGTGACCAGGAAGGTGAGGATGATGCACAGGTCGCTGAAACCTGCGGGTCCCAGCTCGATGGACCCGACAGACTCGCCGACCGCGGGAACCGCCAGGCCGACCAGAACAACCAGGGGGAGGCCCACCGGCAGCAGCAGTCGGTGGGCCCGCGTCACCGCCCAATTGTGGGGCCAGGCGAGTCGGACTCCCGACGCCGCACCGGTCGGAAGCGGCCGCGGGGCTGTACACGTCCCGCCTCACGGCCGCGAACGCCTCGGCAGGGCGCCGCGAACGCCGAAAGCGGTGCTTTGGGATCTGGCGGGGCGGCGGGATCCGCGGGTTCCGCACCGGTCGGGGGAGCGGGTCGATAGGACCGGCCCCGCGGTGCCGGTCCCGCGGTCGGCGGAGAGATGCACCCGCCTGCGGGGGTGTTCCGGCGTTTCGTGGCCGGCGCCGGGGCTTTGCACCGGCACGGCAGCGTGGGTTCCCTGCGGTCTGTCGGGGGCGACCCGCCCCGCGACCCCTCTTTGTCAATCCCCCCACCGGGTGCAAACTCGGGGGCGATCCACCCGCCCCCGCAACGGGCGCAAAGGGGCAGCGGGTGCCTCCGGCGCCCGTCCGGCGGGGTCGGCGACCGGCCACGCACCTGCGCGCCGCAGCCCCGCCGTTGCACCCGGCTCGGTAACCCGTGCCGACCCATCCGGCGCCCGGCAGGCGGGAGGCGCGAACTCCGGCGCCACGGGCGCGAACGCCCGTTCCCGCGCCTCCATCGACAGCGAAGGGCCAGCGTCCTTGCGCCTGCCGCGCCTACCATGAGCACGAAAGGAGGTCGCCTGGTGCCTTCGCAGTTGAACGGCGAACCGGACGAATCGGACCAGCGCGACCCCGATACCGTGCCCAGCGGGGACGCGGGGGATGCGCCGCCGAGCGCCCCCCTAGTGCCCGACACGCCCGCCGCAGGGCCCGCCGCCGCCCCCGGAGCCCCAGCCGCGCACAGCGACGCCCACCACACCCCGGCAGCCCCCGAACCCCCGGATCCCGGCAGCACCGAACCCCCGGATCCCGGCAGCACCGAGCCCGAGACCGGGCCCATCGGGATCGAGGCGCTGGCCCCGGCCCCGGCGCCACCGATGCAGCCGCCGGCGTTCGGTGCGCGACCGATGTGGTCGGACTCCGCCCGGGACTACAGCGCCGGCCCGCTGCCGCTGGAGCACGAGGGGATCACCCGACAGATCGAGACCGGTGTGCTCACCGGTGCCCGATGGGTCGATCGCTTCCAGTCCCGCGTCCCCCCCGTCGCGTTCGCCTACGCGACGTTCAAGAAGTACGCCGACGACGAGGGCAGCCGGCTGGCGGCGCTGCTTGCGTACTACACGTTCATCAGCCTCTTCCCGCTGATGATCGGAGGGGTTGCTGTCCTCAACCGCGTCCTGGCGAACTACCCGAGCACGGTGCAGCAGATCATCGAGGAGGTCGTTCCTCACCAGTACCAGGACCAGATCCTGGACGCGTACTACGCATTGCCGGACAACGGCGCTGCGCTGTGGGTGGCGGTGATCGGCCTGCTGATCGCGGGCACCGGCGGAGTCTTCTCGCTCTATGCGACCGTGAACCAGGTGTTCGCGGTCCCCTACCGCTATCGCTATGGTTTCGGACCCCGGTACCTGCGCGTGATCGCCGCGATCGTCATCATGGCCGTCGCGGTGCTGATCGTGGCCGTGGGCGGGAGCATCGTCGGGACGCTGTTCGACATCCCCGCCGCGAACCGGGCGGCCGTGCTGGGGATGACGTCCATCATCTTCAGCGCCTCGCTGTACTGGGCCGCCAAGATCCTCAGCCGCCGCGACCTGCGGCCGCGCGACCTCTTGCTGGGGGCGCTGCTCGGCGGCACCATCACCACCAGCGTCGTCAGCCTCGGATCGCTGCTCGTCAGCAGGATCGTGGCCGGCTCCAGCCCGGTGTACGGGGCTTTCGCCACCGTCATCGCGATCATCTCGGTGATGATGATCGCGGCGAACGGCGTGGTGATCAGCCTGGAGATCTCCGTCGTCCGCGCGTGGCAGCTGTGGCCCCGGGGGATCGATATCCACCTGCTGTTCCCCGCCGACGAGCGCGCCTACGCCCTGCTGACGCTGATGGACGAGCGCATGCCGTCGCAGCGCAACGACATCCGGTTCGACGCCGAGGGCCACTTCGACCCGCGGCGACCCCCGATCGAGGTGCTCAACCGGCGCCAGCCCGGTGTCCCGCGCAGCCCCTACGACAAGGGCTAGGCGTCGCCGAACTCCGAGACGTCATAGGTGTAGATCCGCGTGCCGCGCGGCCACGTCCCCGGGTCCAGTCCGGCCTTGCGCCACAGCGAGGCGACGAACAGGGCCGGTGCGTGCAACTCCTTCCACACGGAGGGGAGATAGGTGGCGCGGTACCCGCCGGCGGACATGAACAGCCCCTTCCCGACCGGCACCCGCGCCACCAGGTCGTCGTAGCCGTCGACCGGGAATGCGACCAGCGGGCCGAGCACGGAGATGTCGATCCGGGTATCCGAGGCCTGCTCGGCGGTGAGCGGGTAGAACCGGGTGTCGTGGAATGCCGCGTCCAGGGCATGCGCCGCCACATCCACCCCCAGCGGCCGGTAGGCCTCCATGCTGCCGACGCACCCGAGCAGCTCGCCCGTCGATCGCGACCGCAGCGTGACGAAGGCCGCCCCCGGTTCCCGCAGGTCCGCGTCGAGCGCGGGCGGGCTCGGGATCGACTGCCGACCGGTGCGCAGGGCCTCCTCGATGGTGCGGCGGGCCAGCGCGAGCAGGCGTCCGTGTCGCTCGTCCTCCGGCGTCGCCGCGTGCCGCGCACCCGCCTGTGCCGGCACGACCACCGGCGGCGGGTCGATCAGGAATGCGCCGTACCCCACCACCCGGTCCCGCGGCCCTGCGGTATCGCCGCTGGACCGCAGATCCAGCTGGTGGACCGCTAATCCCCGACCTGCCGCGTATTCCAGCGCTCCCCGCAGGGCGTAGGCGCCGCATGCGCCGTCGTCATCGATGGCGGCCGCGTCCCGCGCCACCACCGCGTCGGCGGTGCGTCGATCCATCGCCGCGGCCAGGTCGTAGGGCAGGTAATGGGACAGATCGGTCGAGACGACCAGCAGGGTGATCGCCCTCGGCGAGCTGAGCGCGTTGTCGATCACGCCCGACACGGCGGGGGCGGAGGCATGGCCGATCACCATCGGCACGAGTTCCCAGCCGGGGTCGAGCACACGCTGCAGGAAGGGGATCTGCACCTCGAGGCAGTGCTCCCGGGAATGGGCGACATCATCGATCGACACGACGTCGGGGAAGGTGTCGGCGAGCCGCTGCACCTCCGCTGTGTCGAGGGGGACGTCCCCCAGGGGTGTCTGCCATGCCCGAGCACCGGAGGCGGCCAGCGAGCGCAGGGGGACGAAGTGCGACGGCCCGATCAGCAGCACGCGGTCGACGGTCCGCGGCAGCAGGCGGTAGGCGCTCGCCGCCACCGGACCCGAGTAGATGTGCCCGGCGTGCGGGACGATCACGCCGGTCATCGCTGTCGGCTCCCGTTGACCGGCCTGTTGCAGCATGGAGTCGATGTGGGCGCGCAGCGCCTGGCGCCCGGCATGGTAGAACATCCCGGCCACCGCGGCCGGCCTGACCGCACGGGTCCCGGCTCGGATCCCCTTCATGCGGCCACCACCTGCAGTTGCACCGGCCGCCGCTGCCTGCCCCAGTCGCCCCCCGGGCCGTCGAAGACCCCTGCGATCCGATAGCCGCAGGAGTTGCAGTGCCCGCTGTCGTCGAGCTGGTAGCTGACCATCTCGTACCAGTTGCGGACGATGACCTCGGCCCCGCAGGAGGGGCAGTAGGTGGTGTCGCCCGTGTGGTCCACCACGTTCCCGGTGTAGGCGTAGCGGACACCGTTGCTCAGGGCGATCTGCCGTGCCCGGCTCAGGGTCGCCGGTGGAGTCCGCGGGACGTCGAGCATCTTGAAGTCGGGGTGGAACGCGCTGAAGTGCATCGGGACGTCCGGCCCGAGCTCCGCGACGACCCACTTCGTCATGCGGTCGAGCTCCTCGTCGGAATCGTTGTGACCAGGGATCACCAGGGTGGTGAGCTCCACCCAGACGTCGGTGTCGTGCACCAGCCAGGTGATGGTGTCGAGCACCGGCTGCAGCGAGCCGCCGCAGATCCGGTGGTAGTAGTCCTCGGTGAACCCCTTCAGGTCGACGTTGGCCGCATCGATCTCGGAGTACATCTCGTCACGGGCGCCGGGGTTCATGTACCCGGCGGTCACCGCCACCGCCTTGATCCCCACCGCGCGGCAGGCTGCGGCGGTGTCCCGCGCGTACTCGCCGAAGATGGTCGGGTCGTTGTAGGTGAAGGCGACGGACTTGCAGCCGTACAGCTGGGCGGCGGCGGCGATGTCGTTCGGCATGGCAGCCGAGGCCAGCGTGTCGATATCGCGCGATTTGCTGATGTCCCAGTTCTGGCAGAACCGGCAGGTCAGGTTGCAGCCAGCCGTCCCGAAGGACAGGACCGGCGTGCCCGGCAGGAAATGGTTCAGCGGCTTCTTCTCGATCGGGTCGATGCAGTAGCCGGACGATCGGCCGTAGGTGGTCGACACGATCGTGTCGCCGTCCCGGGCCCGCACGAAGCACAGGCCGCGCTGGCCGTCACGCAGCCGGCAGTTGCGTGGGCAGACGTCGCACTGGATCCGTCCGTCATCCAGCTTGTGGAACCATTTCGTCGGCACGCACGAGGCGCCGAACTGTGCGCTGGTGTAGAGCGACTCTTGATAGGTCATGTCGGCCTCCCTGGGGGACTCGGCCTTCAGCCCTATTGTTCGCCCTGCTTGTGCTGCGGTCGAGGGGTGGGAGGGACCGAATCTGGCGCAGGGGGTCTTGCTGGGTTGCGGGAGCGTGAGAGGGGCGACTGGGCAGGCCCGTTCGGACCGCTGGGATGGCACGCGGTCTCCAGCGAGGTGCCCCGTCGTCGCGGTGGGCTGGGCGCCTGTGTCGGACGGGTGTGCTGGACTTGGGGTTGTTCGGGGTTGCTGCGGCTCGTCGGCGGGTTGTGCACCGGGGGTGCTTGACCATGGTGTCGAACATATGTACTCTGGGCGTGGCCCGTTGAGATCAGGTGTTGCGAAGGGGGCTCCGGTTCGGCCGGGGCGGCGAGAAGGTGCGCGCGTGCGCGCGAGGGGTTCTTCCTTGTCCGTCTGTTTTCGGTTGTTTCCC
>CAZECO010000072.1:8457-15872 GCA_964510455.1 uncultured Actinomycetes bacterium | reverse complement strand
TCACATGGCCGATTCGTCCAGGCGCCGCGTCACGATCCTCGGGTCGACGGGCTCGATCGGGGTGCAGGCGCTCGATGTCGTGCGGCGCAACCCGGACCGATTCGTCGTGCACGGGCTCGCTGCCACCGGCAGCCGCCCGGAGCTGCTGGCCGATCAGGTGCTGCAGACCGGTGCCAAGGTCGTCGCGGTGTCCGAGCCGAGCACCGCGCCGGCCGTCCACGCGGCGCTTGCGGCCCGCGGTGTCCGCGCGCTGATCATCGAAGGGCCGGACGCGGTCGCCGACCTCGCCGGCCGGCCCGCGGATGTGGTCCTCAACGCGCTCGCCGGTGCGGCGGGGCTCCCGGCGACGATCGCCGCCCTCGCCGCCGGCTCGACCCTCGCCCTGGCCAACAAGGAGTCGCTGATCATCGCCGGCCCGATCATGCGGCGCCTGGCGGCCCCCGGTCAGATCGTCCCGGTGGATTCGGAGCACTCCGCACTGGCCCAGGCCCTGCGGGCAGGGCAGCGGGGCGAGGTCTCCCGCCTGATCCTGACCGCCAGCGGCGGGCCGTTCCGCGGCAGGACGCGGGCCGAGCTGGCACACGTCACTCCCCAGCAGGCCCTGGCCCACCCGACCTGGAACATGGGGCCGCTGGTCACGATCAACTCCGCGACCCTGGTCAACAAGGGACTGGAGATCATCGAGGCGCACCTGCTGTTCGACGTGCCCATGGAGCGGATCGAGGCGGTCGTGCATCCCCAGTCGATCGTGCACTCGGTCGTGGAGTTCACCGACGGCAGCTGCGTCGCCCAGGCCAGCCCGCCGGACATGCGGCTGCCGATCGCGCTGGGCCTGTCCTGGCCGGACCGCGTGCCGGGCGCGATCACGGGCATCGATTGGACGAGGGCCGCCCGGTGGGACTTCGCCCCCATCGATCACGAAACGTTCCCCGCCGTGCAGCTGGCCCGCCGAGCGGGGGCGGCCGGCGGCACTGCGCCGGCCGTCTTCAACGCCGCCAACGAGGCCGCGGTCGCCAGGTTCCTGGCCGGCGACATCGGCTACCTCGACATCGCCGGCGTCATCGGCGCCGTGCTCGATGAGCACCTCCGCTCGAGCGACTTCCGGCCCGGCGAGGCGGTCGACGCCGTCGCCGTCGTCCTGGCGGCCGATACGGAGGCGCGCGAAAAGGCTGCATCATGGAAGGCAGCAGCAGAAAGGCGCCCATGACCGAACTCCTGGCGAACCTCGTCGGCATCACCATCCTCATCCTGGTCATCGCCTTCTCGATCGCCTTCCACGAGTGGGGCCATTTCACGACGGCCCGCCGCTTCGGCGTCAAAGTGACCGAGTTCATGGTCGGTTTCGGGCCGACGATCTGGGGCAGGCGCCAGGGCGAGACCACCTACGGCATGAAGGCGATCCCGCTGGGCGGGTACGTCCGCATCATCGGGATGCTGCCGCCGCCCAAGGGCACTCCGGAGAATCTGGTTCCCGCCAGCAGCACCGGCCGGTTCACGGCGATGATCGAGCAGGCCCGCGCCGATTCGTTGGTCGAGATCGAGCCCGGCGATGAGGACCGCGTGTTCTACAAGCTGCCCCCGCGCAAGCGCATCGTGGTGATGATGGCCGGGCCGGTGATGAATCTGGTGCTGGCAACGGTCCTGTTCACCGTGCTCCTGGCCGGGATCGGCCTTCCGCAGGCCACCACCACCATCAACCAGATCGTGCCGTGCGTGCCCTCCGTCGACAATCCGTTCGGCGACGCGCAGTCCGACGGCACGTGCCCGACGGGCTCCCGGCCGAGCCCCGCCACCGTCGCGGACCTGCAGGCCGGCGACGTGCTGCTGGCCGTGGACGGCCATCCGGTGGCGAAGTGGGACGACGTGCTCGACGAGGTGGCGCAGCTCGTCCCCGGCGACACGGTGCAGCTGACCGTCGACCGCGGCGGGTCGGTGTTCAGCACCCCCATCGGTGTCGCCGAAGCGATCTTCGCTGTCGTGGACGAATCCGGGGAGCCGACCGGGGAGACCCAGTCGCGCTCGTTCCTGGGCATCCGACCGGACGCCACCTACGTCCCGATGTCGATCACGCAGGTGCCGGCCTACATGTGGGACCTGACCGTGCGATCGGTGGAGGCGCTGATCGGGCTGCCGGCGCGGGTGATCGAGCTCGTGCAGACGCTGGCCACCGACGGCGAGCGCGATCCCAACGGTCCGGTGAGCGTCGTCGGCGTGACACGGATCGGCGGGGAGCTCGCCGCGCTCGACGAACCGATCAAGGCGAAGGCCGCCGGGTTCCTGGGCCTGGCGGCGTCGCTGAACCTGTTCCTGTTCCTGTTCAACCTGCTGCCGCTGCTGCCGCTGGACGGCGGGCATGCGGCGGCCGCCTCCTACGAGGCCGTGCGCAACCAGGCTGCGAAGTGGCGGGGGCGGCCCGATCCGGGTCCGGTCGACACCGCCCGGCTGCTGCCCCTGACCTACGGGGTGGCCGCGGTGCTCATCGTCACCGGCGTCATCGTCATCTGGGCCGACATCGTCAAACCCATCACGCTGTCGGGGTAGCCGTTCCGTTGGATAATCGAGCAAAGCGACCGTAAGGGGTTCGACGATGACCGTCCCGCTGGGTATGCCGGCACCCCCGCCGCCGGTGCTCGCCCCCCGTCGGCCGACCCGGCAGATCGTGCTGCGCCATCCGACGCACGAGGTCCGGGTCGGCGGGGATGCGCCGGTATCGGTGCAGTCGATGGCGACCACCCTGACCGCGGACGTGGATGCGACCCTGCAGCAGATCGCTGAGCTGACTGCCTCCGGCTGCCAGGTGGTGCGCGTCGCGGTGCCGAGCTCAGACGACGCCGAGGCGCTGCCCGCCATCGCCAGGAAGTCCGGCATCCCCGTCATCGCGGACATCCATTTCCAGCCCCGGTACGTGTTCGCGGCGCTCGACGCCGGGTGCGCCGGGGTGCGCGTCAACCCGGGCAACATCAAGCAGTTCGACGACAAGGTCAAAGAGATCGCCAAGGCCGCCACCGACTGCGGCACCCCGATCCGGATCGGGGTCAACGCCGGCTCGCTGGACAAGCGGCTGCTGGCCAAGTACGGCAAGGCCACCCCCGAGGCGCTGGTGGAGTCCGCGCTGTGGGAGTGCTCCTTGTTCGAGGAGCACGGCTTCCGGGACATCAAGATCTCGGTCAAGCACCACGATCCGGTGGTGATGGTGCAGGCCTACCGGCTGCTGTCGGCCAGGTGCGACTACCCGCTGCACCTCGGGGTCACCGAGGCCGGTCCGACGTTCCAGGGCACCATCAAGTCCGCAGTGGCCTTCGGGGCGCTGCTGGCCGAAGGCATCGGGGACACGATCCGCGTCTCGCTGTCCGCGCCCCCGGTGGAGGAGGTGAAGGTCGGCAACCAGATCCTGGAGTCGCTCAACCTGCGCCAGCGGGGTCTGGAGATCGTCTCCTGCCCCTCCTGCGGCCGAGCCCAGGTGGACGTCTACACCCTCGCCGAGCAGGTCACCGCGGGTCTGGAGGGCCTCGAGGTCCCCTTGCGCGTCGCGGTGATGGGGTGCGTGGTCAATGGTCCCGGGGAGGCGAGGGAGGCGGATCTCGGTGTCGCCTCGGGCAACGGCAAGGGCCAGATCTTCGTCAAGGGCCATGTGATCAAGACCGTTCCGGAGAGCCAGATCGTCGAGACCCTGATCGAAGAGGCGATGCGGCTGGCGGAGGAGTCCGGCGCGGACGGCGAGGCCGAGGGTGTCGGCGGGCCGATCGTCACGGTCTCCTGAGTCCGTGCCGCCGCGCGCCGAGGCCGGCCACGTGGAGCAGCTGGCCCAGGCCCGGTTCTCCGAGCTGCGGGAGCTGATGAGCGACCCTGCCGCTTCCTGCTTCGCCGAGGCGCGGCTGTTCGGCGTCCGCGGCGAGGCCGACGACTGGGGGAGGCCGGCGGTTCTCGGGTACGCATGGGGCGGCCGGCTCACCTCGGCGGTCATGCTGGGCGCCAACCTGGTACCCATCCGCACCGATCCGGGGTCCCGCCGGGCGTTCGCCGAGGTCCTGATCCGGATGGGCCGCCGCTGCTCCAGCATCGTCGGGCCGGCGCAGGAGGTACTCCCGCTGTGGGAGCTGCTCGAGCCGGCCTGGGGTCCGGCCCGGGAGGTCCGGCCCGAACAGCCGCTCCTGGCGCTGTCGGGGCACGCCGCGATCGCGGCCGACCCCCTCGTGGCGCCGGTGCCGCCGCACCGGTTGGCCGCCTACCTGCCCGCCTCGGTCGCGATGTTCACCGAGGAGGTCGGAGTCGATCCGCGGCTCGGCGGCATGGACGAGCTGTACCGGCAGCGGGTGGCCGACCTGCTGCGCACCGGGCGGGCCTTCGCGCACTGGGAGGCACAACGGGTGCTGTTCAAGGCCGAGCTCGGTGCCGTGACCACCCGGGCCGTGCAGGTCCAGGGCGTCTGGGTCGATCCGGCGCACCGGGGGATGGGCCTGGCCGCTCCCGGGATGGCGGCCGTGGTGGAGCACGCCCTGCGGGTCGCGCCGCTGGTGACCCTGTACGTCAACGCGTTCAACGCTCCGGCGCTGGCCACCTATGCGACGGTGGGGTTCCAGCGCGCGGGGATGTTCGCGACCGTCCTGTTCTGAAGCGCATCCGCGTCACCGGGGGCCCTAGCGTTGCCCAATGACCCACGATCTCGTCCGACCCGTCGACTTCTCCGCGCGCTACGGCGACGGCCTGGATCGCAGCCTGGTGCTCGGCGGCGGCGGGGTGTTCCTGATCGCCTGGCAGACCGCCTACCTGGCGACAGCTGCCGACGGCGGCGTCCAGCTGCGGGAGGCGCAGCGGGTCGTGGGCACCTCTGCCGGCTCGCTGGTCGGATCGCTGCTGTGCTCGGGCCGGATCTCACACTTCGCGAGGGTGGCGGACCTGCTGACCAGGGCCAAGGGCCTGGTGAGTTACCTGGCCCCGGTCGGCGATTTCAGCCACAGCCAGTCGCGGGCATTCGACCTGTTCCTGAACGCGACCGACGCGCAGCCGCACACCCTGCAGCAGATCGGGCATGCCGCGCTGTCGGCATCGACGCCGTCAGCGCGCTCGATGCGCCGCAACATCGCGCTGCTGGTGGACTTCCGGGGCTGGCCGGGTCCCGATGATCAGTTCTGGATCACCTGCGTGGACACGTTCAGCGGGGAGCGGGTGGTCCTCGGCAAGCATTCGGGCGTGCGCCCCACCACCGCGGTGGCGGCCAGCAGCGCACTGCCGGGCATCTATGCGCCGCAGCCGATCGGCGACCGCCGCTGCATGGACGGCGGAGTGAGCGGCACCGCGACGCACACCGACCTGGTCGCCGGGTCGGGCCGGTCCGTGGTGCTGTCGCTGTCGCGGGAGCGCCCGCTGCCGAAGGCCATGATGACCGCCGCGCAGGACAGCGTGGTCAGCGAATTGGCCAGCCTGCGCGGCAGCGGCACCGCGGTGTTCCACCGCGCCCCCGCGGTGCCCGAGGGCTACAACCTCATGTCGCCCGACACCATCGAGGAGGGCCTGGAGTGGGGCAGGCGGCAGGCCGAGGAGGATCTCGAGGAGTTGGCCGCGTTCTGGGCATAGGAGCGCTGTACAGGCATCGCGTGCCTGTTCGTCCTAGCCTGTCCCGCGTGAGCGATGACCTGGTCAAGCCGCTGGACTTCGATGCGCGGTACGGCGACGGGCTGGACCGCGGGCTGGTGCTCGGCGGCGGGGGCGTGTTCCAGATCGCCTGGCAGACCGCCTACCTGGCGCGGGCGGCCGAGCTCGGCATCGATCTGCGCCGGGCCGAGCGGATCGTCGGCACCTCGGCCGGGTCGCTGGTCGGAGCCGTGCTCGCGGCCCGGCGGATCCTGATCATGGTCCGGGTCGCCGATCTGATGGCGAGGTTCACCGCGGTGGTGTCCTTCCTCGCCCCGGCCGGGAACCTTTCGCCGAGCCAGCAGCGGGCGTTCGACATCATGATGGCCGCCACCGATACCGAACCGGAGACCATCGCGGAGATCGGCCATGCGGCCATGGCTGCCGCGACCCCGTCCCCGCGAACCATGCGGCGCAATGTGGCGCTCCTGGTGGACTACGCCTGGTGGCCCTCGAGCCGGCTCCACGTGACGACCGTGGACGCGTACAACGGCGACCGGATCGTCATCACCAAGCAGACGGGGGTGCGCACCACGACCGCGGTGGCCGCCAGCTGCGCGCTGCCCGGGCTGTACGCGCCGCAACTCGTGCACGACCGTCGCTGCTTCGACGGCGCAATGTCCGGTACGGGCACCAACAGCGATCTGGTCGCGGGCGCGCGCCGCGCGGTGGTGCTGTCCCTGGCCCCGGGCGATCGTCCGATGGCCCAGGGGATGGCGGGGAGCACGGCCGATCACATGCTGGTGGAGATGGCGGCTTTGCGGGACAGCGGCACGCAGGTGTTCCACCGCTGGGCGCCGATGCGGCCGGACCTGGACCCGATGTCCCCCGATTCGATGGCGGAGGGGCTGGATGCCGGCCGGGCCCAGGCGGCCGAGGATGCCGAGGAGCTGCTGGCCTTCTGGGCGGACTGACGGCTGGCGATACCCTGGCGTCACCCGATCATCAGGAGTGCCCGTGCTGCGGATGTCCACCCTCTTCCTGCGAACCCTGCGCGAGGATCCGGCCGACGCCGAGGTCCCCAGCCATCGGCTGCTGGTGCGGGCGGGATACGTCCGCCGGGTCGCGCCGGGCATCTTCACCTGGCTGCCGCTGGGCTACCTCGTGTATCGCAATGTGGAACGGATCGTCCGCCAGGAGATGGACCGCGCGGGGTTCCAGGAGGTGCACTTCCCGGCCCTGCTGCCCCGCGAGCCCTACGAGGCCACCAACCGCTGGACGGAGTACGGCGAGACGCTGTTCCGGCTCACCGACCGCAAGAGCGCCGACTACCTGCTCGGGCCCACGCATGAGGAGATGTTCACGCTGCTGGTGAAGGGCGAGTACTCCTCCTACAAGGACCTGCCGGTGCGCCTGTACCAGATCCAGACCAAATTCCGCGACGAGGCCCGGCCCCGCGCGGGCATCCTGCGCGGGCGGGAATTCGTCATGAAAGACTCCTACTCCTTCGACATCGACGACGCCGGCCTGCAGGAGTCCTACGACGAGCATCGCGCCGCCTACGTCGCGACCTTCGACCGGCTCGGTCTGAGCTACGTCATCGTCTCGGCGCAGTCCGGGGCGATGGGCGGGTCGGCGTCGGAGGAGTTCCTGGCACCCTGCGAGTACGGCGAGGACAGCTTCGTCCGGTGCCACTCCTGCGGGTACGCGGCGAACGTGGAGGCGGTCGTCACGCCGGTCCCGCCGTCGATCCCGCTCGACGAACCCTGGGCGGCGCACGTCGAGGAGACCCCGGACACGCCCACCATCGAGTCGCTGGTGGCTCTGGCGAACGCCGCCTACCC
>CAZECO010000072.1:0-8357 GCA_964510455.1 uncultured Actinomycetes bacterium | reverse complement strand
GACCCGAGGGTCGTGCCCGGCACCAGCTGGATCACCGGGGCGAACGAGCCGGGCAAGCACGTGTTCGAGCTGACCATGGGCCGGGACTTCGAGGCCGACGGCGTGATCGAGGCGGCCGAGGTGCGGGCCGGGGACGCCTGCCCGACCTGCGGCGCCGGATTGGCGATCGACCGGGGCATCGAGATCGGGCACATCTTCCAGCTGGGCCGCAAGTACGCGCAGGCGCTGGACCTGAAGGTGCTCGACGCCTCCGGCAGGCTGCAGACGGTGACCATGGGGTCCTACGGCATCGGTGTGTCGCGCGCGGTCGCGGCGATCGCCGAGCAGTCCTACGACGACAACGGGCTGTGCTGGCCGCGGGAGGTGGCGCCCGCCGACGTCCATCTGATCGCCACCGGCAAGGACGCCGGGGTGTTCGACGCGGCGCAGGGGCTGGCGGTGGAACTCGAGGCAGCGGGGCTGCGCGTGCTGTACGACGACCGCCGCGGGGTGTCGCCGGGCGTCAAGTTCAACGACTCCGAACTGCTCGGCGTTCCGCTGATCGTCGTGGTGGGCAAGAAGCTCGCCGACGGCCTGATCGAGGTCAAAGCGCGGCGCACCGGTGAGCGCTCCGAGGTGCCCATCGGCGAGGCGGTCGCGGCCGTGGCCGGGATGGCGGCTCAGTTGCCGTAGTGCCGTGACCTTCGCTCCTCCGGAGGGAGAGTCTGGTGGGAGATGAAGCCGGGCGCCCAGCGTCGAGCATGACGCGGATGCGGCCAGCGCCGCACTCTGCGCGCCACGTCGGCGGCAAGATCCATCTGAACCATGATCAACACAGCAAGGATGACGTGTTGATCATGGTTCAGAATGATCAGGTGAGCGCGGCCGTTCTGGTTGCCCCCTGGTGCCTGCGGGTTGACGCTGGCGTCCCGATCCGGGGGCGGACGCGCCCCCCGCGCGGCGCGCGGGCCGCGTCAGGCCGCCGGTTCCACCGCGCCCCACGGGCCCTCGGCCGCGCCCCACTCCTGTGCTCGGATGGTGGCCTGCAGCACGCGGTCGAGGCCGATCTGCCGTTCGGTCAGCGGGAGGGCGGCCGTGAGGTCCGCGTAGGACAGCGCCAACCTCGATTCCACGGTGGCCAGCAGGGCCCGGGCCTGTTCCGGAGTCGCCACCTCATTCGGCAGTTCGAAGAACGTGGGGATGGCCACCGGCTCGGCCCCGGTCGCGGTCAGCGCGAGCAGCGCATCGTCGCGGGCCCGATCGTGCTCGTCGTAGCGCTGCGCCGCCACCTGCCGCTGTTCCTCGCTGAGCCGAGGACCAGCGACCGCGTGCGCATAGGACACCGCGGCCTCTGCCAGCACGATCGCCGCCCACCCGGCAGCGATGTCCTCAGCCATGCGACCACCCCGCAACGTGCATCGTCTCGCTGGCGGCGATCAGCGCCAGCACCCTGGCCAGCTCGCCCTGCGTGCTGATGCGCACCCCGGTCGAGGCGAGTTCGATGTGGCGCTGCTCGGCGGTCGCGAAATACGCCGGCAGCGCGGCGGCGTCACCGGGCAGCGCGGCAACCGCCGGTGCCGCGCCCTCGGGCTGCTCCGCATCCACCCGCCCCGGCAGCGGCGCGTCTTCGACATCCCCCTGCCCCCCGCCGAGCGCAACGAGGTGATCGACGTGGTGCTGGCGGTAGTTCTGCAGGCGCTGGAGCAGCGGCGGTGCGGAGAGAGCCGGATCCTGCAGCGCCGCGTCATAGGCGCCGATCAGCACCGCCTCCTGCCCGCGGACCACCCGGGTGATGGCGTCATCGGGGTCCGGCGCGCCGATGATGTCGAACTCCCACCACCCGCGGCGGTCACCGACGGCCCCGACCACGAGCCCGCCGGCCACGGCCGCCCCGCCGAACAGCAGGGCGCGGCGGTCGATGTGCATTCGGCTCCCTGATCCCTGCGATGCGCCACTGCGGCGGCTATGGGGCTATTCTGCCGTGTGGCTGATGCTTGATCGGCCACAACAACAGTGGTGCGTCAACTGGATCGTGTGGAGGCGGCGTGAACAGCCAGGAGACTCCACCGAAGCCCGCTCGGGACACCATCGCCGCCGTCCGGGCGGTCGTCGCCCCCGTCGTCGCAGCCGCCGGCCAGGATCTGGAGGACGTGCAGCTGCGCCCCGCCGGCCAGCGGATGGTGCTGCGCATCCTGGTCGATACCGACTCCGGGGTCACCTTGGACGGGGTCTCTGCCGTATCGACCGCTCTGTCGGCGGCGCTGGACGACAGCGGCGTGATGGGTTCCCGCGGCTACGTCCTGGACGTCGGTAGCCCGGGCGTCGATCGGCCCTTGATGCTGGTCCGGCACTGGCGCCGCAACACCGGCCGGTTGGTGCGGATCGCACGTACCGACGGCAGCACCCTGACCGCCCGCATCGTGGGAGTGAGGGGCGCGGCGGATGATGCGCCTGCGCAGACCGTCTCGGTCGACCTCGGCGGTGCGGTCGAAGAGCTGCCGGCCGAAGAGATCCGACGCGCAGTGGTCCAGGTCGAGTTCACCGACCCCCAACCCCTGGAGGACTGATGGACATCGACGTCGCCGCCCTGAAGGCGCTGGTGCGGGAGCGCAGCCTTTCCTGGGACGTGGTGGTGGAGGCGATCGAAGAGGCGCTGGCCCTGGCCTACCAGCGGGTGCCGGGCCACGCCCCGCAGGCACGGGTGGAGCTGAACCGGTCGAACGGACACGTCACGGTCTGGGCGGCCCAGCTCGACGACGAGGGCAACCGGATCGGGGAGTACGACGACACCCCCGACGGCTTCGGCAGGATCGCGGCGGCAACGGCGCGGCAGGTGCTGGTGCACCGGCTGCAGGAGGCGGCCTCGGACGCCACCTACCGGCACTTCGCGGCCAAGGAGGGCGACCTCGTCTCCGGCGTGGTGCAGCAGAGCACAGATCCGCGCGTGGTGAAGGTGGACCTGGGCGAGGTCGAGGCTTCGCTGCCGCCCGCGGAGCAGGCTCCGGGGGAGACCTACCCGCACGGCGCACGGGTGCGCTGCCTGGTCACATCGGTGAAGCGCGGGCCCAGGGGGCCGTTGGTGACGGTGTCCCGGACCCACCCGAACCTGGTGAAGCAGCTCTTCGCATTGGAGGTGCCGGAGGTCGCCGACGGATCGGTCGCCATCGAGGCGATCGCGCGGGAGGCGGGCCATCGCAGCAAGATCGCAGTCTGGGCCACGAAGCAGGGCGTGAACGCGAAAGGGGCCTGCATCGGCCCGCTGGGGCAGCGCGTCCGGGCGGTGATGGCGGAGCTGAACGGGGAGAAGATCGACATCGTGGACTACGACGCCGACCCCGCGAGGTTCGTCGCCAGCGCCCTGTCGCCGGCCCGTGTCACCTCGGTCGAGATCCTGGACCCGGTGGCCAGGGCGGCCCGCGTCGTCGTCCCCGATTACCAGTTGTCCCTGGCGATCGGGCGGGAGGGGCAGAATGCGCGCCTGGCCAACCGGTTGACCGGCTGGCGCATCGACATCCGCTCCGATACCGAACCGGCTTCGTCAGCCGTTGCCGGCGAGGCGGGGTAGACTTGCCATGGTCAGTCCCCTCGCGGGCACTGCATCCAAGCCATCGGGTCCCCAGCGTACCTGCGTCGGGTGCCGGGCTGTGGCCTCGTCGGCACTGCTGCTGCGCGTCGTAGCGGTGGAGTCGAATGCCATACCCGACCCCGCACGAAGGTTGCCAGGGCGAGGAGCCAATGTGCACCCCACAGAGGCGTGCCTTCGGCTCGCGATCCGGCGGAAGTCCCTGCAGCGGGCGCTTCGCGTGCCCGACCTGCAGTGCGACGACCTGGTGGCGTGGATCGGCGCCCACGAGGTTTGACCGCCGGCAAGAGCCGGTGCCTTGTCCGTCGAGAGTTCGGGAGCAACGAGATGAGCACCCGATGAACGCCCAGCCATGAGCGTCCACCGATGAGCGTGTCCACCCACTGACGGTCCGCGGCATCCCGCCCGGACCCAAGACAGGAGAGTCGTGTCGAAAGTCCGGGTTTACGAACTCGCAAAAGAGTTCGGGCTCGAAAGCAAAGAAGTTGTCAAGCTGCTGACGGATATGGGGGAGTACGTCAAGTCGGCGTCCTCGACCGTCGAAGGCCCTGTCGTGCGCAAATTCCGCAACCAGATGACGGACGGCGCCAAGACTGCAGGTCCGGCCAAGCGCCCAACAGCGTCCGGCGCGTCCGCCGGCCAGCCCCCGTCTGCGCAGGCCGGGTCCGCCCAGGCCCCGTCCGCCCATCATGGCTCGGCACCGGCTGCGACGCCCGCACCCGCCGCACCGCAGGCTCCGGCGACGCCCGCTCCGGCGGCGGCATCGGCCCCTGCCGCGCCGCAAGCACCGGCCAGGTCTGACGGGCCCCGTCCCACCCCGGGCACCTCCGGTCCCCGGCCTTCGCCGGGCACCGCGGGCCCCCGCGCGACGCCGGGCAGCGCTGGTCCAACTCCCTCCCCGGGCAGCCCCGGCCCGCGGCCCGCGAGCCCCGGTCCGCGGCCCGCCGCTCCGCGTGCCCCGGGGAACAACCCCTTCTCCACGCCGGGGTCCGCCGCGCCGCGTGCGCCCCGGCCCGGCAACAACCCGTACATGCGGGAAGCCACCCCCGGCAACATGCCGCCGCGTCCCGCTGGCGGGGTGCCGGGGGCCCCACGCCCGAATCCGGGCATGATGCCCCGAACGCAGCGTCCGGGTGCTCCCGGCGGCCCTGGCTCGCGGCCGGGGGCCGGCGGTCCCGCCGGACGGGGTCCGGGCGCCCGCCCAGGTGGCCCCGGTGCCCGCCCCGGCGGTCCCGGAGCACGTCCCGGCGGTCCCGGCGGCGCTCGTCCGGGCGGGTACGCGGCCCGGCCCGGCGGTGGCAGCCCCGGCGCTCCCGGCGGCGGCTTCGCCGGCCGTGGCCCGGGCGGCAGCCCGGGCGGCGGCCCCGGCGGCCCCGCGGGTCGGGGCGGTCCGGCCGGTCGCGGAGGCCGCGGCAACGCTCCGGGCGCCTTCGGCAGGCCTGGCGGCCGTCCCAGCAGGGGACGCAAGTCCAAGCGCGCGAAGCGTCAAGAGTTCGACAACATGCAGGCGCCGTCCATCGGCGGGGTGCGGATCGTGCAAGGCAACGGGGAAGTCGTCCGGCTGCCCCGCGGCGCCTCGCTGACGGACTTCGCCGAGCGGATCAACGCCAGCGCTGCCGATCTGGTGACGGTGCTGTTCAAACTCGGCGAGATGGTGACGGCGACGCAGTCGGTCGACGACGACACGCTGAAGCTGCTCGGCAGCGAGTTGAACTACGACGTCCAGGTCGTCTCCCCGGAGGATGAGGACCGCGAACTGCTGCATTCGTTCCACCTGGAGTTCGGAGAGGACTCCGGCGGGGAAGAGGATCTGGTCGCCCGGCCCCCGGTGGTCACCGTGATGGGCCATGTCGACCACGGCAAGACCAAGCTGCTCGACGCGATCCGGTCCACGAACGTGGTCGCAGGCGAGGCCGGAGGGATCACCCAGCACATCGGCGCGTATCAGGTCACCACCGAGGTGGGCGAAGAGGAGCGGAAGATCACCTTCATCGACACCCCCGGCCACGAGGCGTTCACCGCCATGCGTGCCCGCGGTGCGCAGGTGACCGACCTCGCGGTGCTCGTTGTCGCGGCGGACGATGGCGTGAAGCCTCAGACGATCGAGGCGCTCAACCACGCCCAGGCAGCGGGTGTCCCGATCGTGGTCGCGGTCAACAAGATCGACAAGGAGGGGGCCGACCCGACCAAGGTCCGCACCCAGCTCACCGAGTACAACCTCGTGGCGGAGGAGTTCGGCGGCGACACGATGTTCGTCGATGTCTCGGCCAAGAGCGAGACCGGAATCCAGGAGCTGCTGGAAGCGGTCATCCTCACCGCGGACGCCACGCTGGACCTGCGCGCCAACGACACGATGGACGCCCAAGGCGTGGCGATCGAGGCCCACCTCGACCGCGGCCGCGGCCCGGTGGCGACCGTGCTGGTGCAGCGCGGCACGCTGCGGCCGGGCGACTCGATCGTGGCGGGCGAGGCCTACGGCCGTGTCCGCGCCCTGATCGACGACCACGGCGATCCCGTCACAGAGGCCGGACCGGCGCGACCGGTGCAGGTGCTGGGGCTGACATCGGTGCCCGGCGCCGGGGACTCGTTCCTCGTGGTGCCGGAGGACCGGGTCGCGCGGCAGATCGCCAACACGCGGCAAGCGCGGGAGCGCAACGCGGCGATGGCCAAGGCCCGCCCCCGGCGGACCCTGGAGGAGTTCCTGTCGCAGGTCTCCAAGGGCGAGGTGCAGGAGCTCAACCTCATCCTCAAGGGCGATGTGTCCGGTGCCGTGGAGGCGCTGGAGGATTCGCTGATGAAGCTGGACGTGGGCGAGGAGGTGTCGCTGCGCGTGATCGATCGAGGTGTCGGCGCTATCACCGAGACCAACGTCATGCTGGCGGCCGCCTCCGATGCGATCATCATCGGCTTCAACGTCCGCCCGCAGGGCAAGTCGAGCGAAGTGGCCGAGCGCGAGGGCGTGGAGATCCGGTACTACTCGGTGATCTACGAGGCGATCGAGGATGTCGAGTCGGCGCTGCGGGGCATGCTCAAGCCGGTCTACGAGGAGGTCCAGCTCGGCACCGCAGAAGTGCGCGAGATCTTCCGCTCGTCGAAGTTCGGCACGATCGCAGGCTGCCTCGTGCGTTCCGGGCTCATCCGGCGCAATGCGTCGGCCCGCCTCATCCGGGACGGGGCCGTGGTGGCCGAGAAGCTGTCCATCGACTCGCTGCGGCGGTTCAAGGACGACGCGACCGAGGTTCGCGAAGGCTACGAGTGCGGCATCGGGCTCGGGTCGTTCAACGACATCAAGGTCGATGACGTCATCGAGACCTACGAGCAGCGGGAGAAGCCGCGCGCCTGACGCGCGGTCAGCGACGAGGGAGTCACCATGCCAGACCATGCTGCCCGGGTGCGCCGGTTGGCCGACCGGATCAAGGTGATCGTGGCGCAGACCCTGGAGATGCGGATCAAGGATCCGCGCCTGGGCTTCATCACGATCACCGATGTCCGGGTGACCAACGATCTGCGCGAGGCCACCGTGTTCTACACCGTCCTGGGAGACGACACCGCCCTGGCGGACACCGCTGCCGCGCTGGAGTCGGCCAAGGGCGTGCTGCGCAGCGAGGTCGGCGCCGGGACCGGCGTGCGGTTCACCCCGACGCTGGCGTTCGTGGTCGACGCGGTGCCGGACAACGCCCGCCATATCGAGGACCTGCTGGCGACGGCGGCTGCGGCGGATGCCGCGGTCCATGCCCAGGCGGTGAACGCCAGGTATGCCGGCGACGCCGACCCGTACAAGGTGCCGCACAGCGCCGAGGATGACGACACCGACGCCTGACGCCGGCGTCGTCATCCTCGACAAGCCGGCGGGCATCACCAGCCATGATGCGGTGGCCCGGATGCGCCGGGTGCTCGGCCTTCGCAAGGTCGGCCATGCCGGCACGTTGGACCCGATGGCCACCGGCGTGCTCGTGGTGGGGTTCGGCCGCGGCACCCGCCTGCTGCCGTACCTGCAAGCAACCGCCAAGCAGTACACGGCCACGATCCGCCTGGGCGTGGCGACCACAACCGACGACCGGACCGGGGATCCGCTGAGGCCGACCGTGCCGGTGTCTGTGGACGACGCCGAACTCGACCTGCTGCTCGCCGGTTTCACCGGGACCATCCAGCAGCGGCCCAGCGCGGTGTCCGCGGTCTTCGTCGACGGCCGGCGCGCCTACGCCCGGGTCCGCGGCGGCGAGCAGGTTGAGCTCGCGCCGCGGACCGTGTCGGTGATGCGGCTGCGACGCACCGGCCCCGCCCGTCCGACCGAAGCAAGGGGGCTCGATGTCGACGTGGTCGTCACCTGCTCATCGGGCACCTATATCCGCGCCCTGGCCCGCGACCTCGGTGAGACGATCGGCTGCGGCGGCCACCTGGCGGCACTGCGCCGCGACGCCGTCGGGCCGTTCGACCTCCACGCGGCAGCGGCGCTCCCGGCGCCGGACGATCCTGCGCCCCTCGCCCTGCGACTGGGCGAGGCGGCCGCAGCCGTGCTGCCGACGCAGGTGCTCGATGCCCCGCTCGCACCGCGCGTCCTGCACGGCCAGCAATTGCCCGCCCCTGCCGGGGCGCCCGCAGGCCCGACCGCGCTGCTTGGGCCCGGGGGCGATCTGATCGCCGTCGCCGAGGTCTTCGACGGCCGGTGGCGCTACCTCGCAGTGTTCGGGTGCGCGTCGCACCCTGATCGGTGATCTGGCACGCTTGACGCCGTGACCGAGCAGCCCAGACGCACCCAGGTGTGGCGCGACCCGGAGGACCGGCCCTGGTTCCG
>CAZECO010000071.1:0-16121 GCA_964510455.1 uncultured Actinomycetes bacterium | reverse complement strand
TGGCCTGCCGACGGCGTGTCGCGGCCGATCCGCCCCCGCCACGGGTGCAAAGCCCCCCACCGGGTGCAAACACAGGGGCGATCCCCCCACGCCACGGCTGCAAACAGGCAGCCGATGCCTCCTGGCGCCCCGCCGGGGGAGCAGCGGCCAGCGACCCATCCCCGCGCGGCAGCCCCGCCGTTGTGCAGCGGCCGCTGACCCTGGAATCCGCATCACCTGCGAGCGCGACCGATACCCCGACACCGGTCAGCCGGAGCGGCACAGCCAGCCGCCCGCGCACCCTCACCCCGGACTCCCCGCCGGATTCCGAAGAGCCTGCACAGCCCGCAGCGGGTGCACATGCGCGACCCGTGGGACCGGCACCGCGGGGGCCGGTCCCACGGATATCCCGCCAACCGCGCACCCCGCCAGCTTCGGCAAGGATGCCGACTCCAGCCGGGCGGGGAAACGGCGGAGGGCCAGTCCGGCTGGCGCCACCGCCGGTTGTAACCGGGCACACTGACGCCTCCCCACCTCCCGACTCGCACTCCATGGCTGCCCGGAGACCCGACCGGCAACCCCGCACTGGACGGCATCCCGGCACCGGTTCGCCAGCCGGCGCCCAGCAAGTCAACCGCGCACCCCTCGCAGCCCGCCCAGCGCCCCGATCACCGCGTTCACCGCCTTGGGGACTCCCTCGCCGGACCGCTCCGACGGCTCGATCCTCGCTGCCAGCAGCCCCACCAGTTCCCGATCCGGCACCCGCCGCCGCCCCTGCGCCCACCGCCGCCGATCCCGCACGCGTCGACGGTTCGCCACGACCCAGCGACTGGCCCGGGCCTTCTCCCGCCACCACCCGCCAGCGACCGCCGACGCCCAGATCCCAGCCTCCACCGCCAGCAGCCCGAGCCCGAGCCGCAGCAGCGTTCCTCCCTCGTACAGCGTCAACAGGTTGATCCAGCGGTTGCGCTCCAGAAGGTAGTACTTGGCGGGGTTTCGGCTGTACTCGTACTTGTGCCAGACGCGTGCGCCGGGGACGTACCGAACGCAGTAGCCGGCCTGCCAGGTCCGCAGGCTCAGGTCCACGTCCTCCCCATAGGCGAACAGATCCTCGTGGAAGCCCTGCAGCTCATCGAACACGCCTCGGCGCATCATCATCAGGCATCCGCTCGCGCTGGCCGGCTCGGTCACCGTCGCGTGCGCGGTCGCAGGGTCCCCCCAGCCGCCCGCCCAGGACAGCAGGCTGTAGTGCACCGGGTTGCCCGCGCTGTTCACGACATCGGGCTCGTCGTACAGCAGCACTTGCGCCGTGGCGATCCCCACGGCGGCATCGGCCAGCGCCGACACCAGCTCCGCCAGCGCGTCGTCGGCCACCACAGCGTCGCTGTTCAGGAAGGCCACATAGTCTCCGGCAACTCTGGCGGCTCCGAAGTTGCATCCGCCGGTGAACCCGGTGTTGCGGCCCGGGGCGACCCACCGCACCGCTCGGGACCGCAGCGCCTCGCCGTCGCCGCCCGTGTACCCGTTGTCCACGACCACGAGGTCCAGCGAGACCCCGGTGGAGCCCAGCGCCGAGTCGAGGACGTCACCCAGCAGCGGTTCGTCGCCATATGCAAGTACGACCACCCCGACCTGCGGTCCGCTCACAGATCCTCCTCACCGTGGTTCACCCGGGGCAGCGCCCGGGGAAGCAGGGCCAACAGTCCCACGACGGCGATGATCTGCCCCACCGCCATCGAAGCCGCCATCCGACCCACGTCGCCATCGGAGGAGGCGAACAGCAGCGTGGTGACGAAGGCGGGCGGGATCCAGGCGAGTGACGCGGATGGCGACCGCTCGCAGCCGTAGAGAACCTGCGTCAGGACGTTGCTAGCCACCGAGCCGATCGTCGACAGCCCCAACAGCAGCAGCACGGCATTGCTCAGCCCTATGTTTCCGCCGTACAGCAGCGTCAGCGCCGGTCCAGACGCCACGAACAGCACGAAGACCATCGCGCTGGAGCCCCCGACCCCTGTGAACACCCCGACGAGCGTCCGATTCCACACCCGGTGCCGGTCCCATGCGGCGTACGCCTGGGCCGCCTGCGCCAGGATCGGCCCGTACAGCCCTCCGGCCAGCAGGAGGGGGATGCGCATGTAGGACGTGGCGGAGACGAACGCGCCCGCGAGCGCCTCGTCGGCGGACTGCCAGTGCAGCCACAGCGGTGCGGTGCTCATGCACACCTGGCCCAGCAGCGCCACGGATGTGATCGACAGATGCTCCCGCCGGCTGTCCTCGGGGAAGGACTCGGCCGAGAGGTCGACCGACCTGCGAAGCGCCAGCAGCCCGACGCCAGCACTTGCGACCAGCGGCAACGCGACCGATGCGGCCAGCCACCACAGGGCGTACGCCGGCGCCAGCCAAGCGACCGCCACGAGGACGATGCGGGTTGCGGACTCGGTCAACAGTGTCGCTGCGTACTGGTCGAACCGGTGCCGACCGGCGAGGGTGCCGCGCGTGCAGGCCATCACGACCCAGCTCGCGGCGGAGACGACGAGGGTGGAAGTCCAGATGCCGACGTCGCGCACCTGCTGGTCGAGCAGCAGGACGGCACCCGGGAGAAGCAGCGTTGCGACGACGGGCAGTACCGTGAGCCGCCGGGCGACTGCGGCGACCACACCGTCATCGGACCCGGCAGCGATCGACCGTGTGATCGTCTGCTCGCCGGGCGCAGCCACGCCGATGCCGATGATCGTCACGACCGTCCACGTCAGTGCCAGCGACGAGTAGCCGTCAGGCCCCAGCAGCCGCGGCCCGGCGGCGAGCAGGGCGAACGCTGAGGCGCCCACGGCACCGTAGCCGACCACCATCGCCAGTGGCCCCAGGGACTGCAGCCGGCCGGCCTTGACCGGAGGAACAGCGGACGGCGGCGCGATCATTGCCGAGCGTCGCCGCGCCGACGCTCGGAGAGCTCGTCGTGCAGCAGGGCGACTTCCTCGGCCAGCCGGCGCGTCCGGGCGTCGAGCTTGCCGATCTCGTAGCTGAAGTCAACGCTGATGAGCAGCAGCAGGAAGGCTGCGAAGAAGAACAGCAGGTTGCTGGGCAGTTCGACACCGACCACCGCGGCCGCCCAGGACGCGATCTCCGGGAAGATCGCCAGGATCAGCAGCAGCACGCTCAGGATGATCCACAGCGCCGCGAACCGCTCTGGGACGATGCCCCGCCGCAGCGTCTCCCAGATCGCCACGACGACCAACAGAGCCGACAGGATGCCGAGAAGCTCCGGGAGCAGGTCGCTCATGCTTCCACCCTCACATCCGCCACGTCGTACTTGCGGGTGATGGCGGCGATCAATGCCAGCACCGATCGGCCCAGGTACAAGCTGGCCATGAACGGGCTCTGGCTCGGCCGGCCCCCTTGCCGCTGCCGCATCTCGACCGGCACCTGTTTGATCGGTAGACCTGCTCGAGCGGCGATCACCAGGGACTCGACCGTGTCGCCGAGGTACTCAGCGGGGTAGTGCTCGGCGAACAGCGCGATCGCCCGCCGGTCGGAGCCGCGGAACCCGCTGGTGGTGTCGGTCAGCGGTGTCTTGGCAACCCTGGTCAGCGCTCGAGCGAGGATGCGCATCGCCCACTTCCGCGGGCCCCGGACGGTGTAGTCGCCCTTCTCCGCGAACCGTGCCCCGATCACCACGGAATTCGTTTGCAGCGCATCGAGGATGTCGGAGATGAACGCCGGATCGTGCTGGCCATCCGCATCGACCTGCACGACGACGTCGTAGCCGTTGCGCTGCGCGTAGAGGAACGCGGTGCGCATGGCCCCACCGACGCCGACGTTGAACGACAGGCGCAGCGCCCTGGCCCCTGCGCGCCGCGCGATGAATGCGGTGCCGTCCCGCGACCCGTCGTCGATGACCAGAATGTCGGCGCCGGGCACCTTGCTGCGCACCTCGTGGATCACCGCCTCGATCGTCTCGGCCTCGTTCAGCGCTGGGATCGCGACGAGGAGGCGCTGGCTCACGATCCACACCCTGCCACAAGGCCGAAGCGGGAAGGGTCAGGTCCGGCGATCGGCGACCAGCACGAACTCGTTGTACGGGAAGATCCTTCCCACCACGCGCGGGAACGGGAACGAGTAGCGGCGCGTCGGGGTGAATCCAGCGTCGCGGGCGTGCCGCGCCATCCGATCGAGGTCCACGAACCGGACGTGGGTCGCATCCGTGACGTACCCCTTCTCCTGCGGGCAGATGAGGACGATCCGTGCCCGCGGTTTGAGGTACGGCAGGTAGGAATGCAGCACCTCATCGGCGGAACCGGCGTCCATGTGCTCCAGCACGTGCGCCAGCAGCATTGCGTCGAAGGTCGCCGGCACGGCGTCCGGCGAGTCGGGCCACTCAATCGTGCTCCACGCGCGAAACCCGGCTGCTCTGGCCTGCTCGATGCTGGTCGCGTTGTGATCGACGCCGACCGCGCCAGGCAGCGCTGCGAGGTTGCGGCCGATCCCGCAGCCCACGTCCAGCACCCGGCCCAGATGCAGCCGGCGCAGGTTCCAGCGGTACGGCCGCTGCACGTCCAACACCTGCTTCCACCGCGCGCCCGCGAGCCGCTCGAGCCGCTGCGTGTAGTCGCTTCCCTCGGTCCCAGACGTCGATGATTTCGACAATGCACGCTCCCATTCCCGGATGTGGCCAGGCTAGGCCCCGACGTATCGGCGTTGGGGACCGGGACAGGCCGTCCCGACTAGTTCACCCGGGTGTCGGCGATTCGGCTCGGTGTCGCAGGGTTGAAGTACCCGCCTCCCGGCGGGAATGCTGCGATGAGATCGACCACGAAGTGGGTCGAAGCCATACTGCGGATGCACACCCGCCCGTTGCCGCCCACTGCGACGATCGCGGAGTTGGCGATCGTCTGGCGGGGCGCGAAGTTCACCGACGAGGTGCTTGGCGGGGTGGTCCCGCAGGGGTAGGCCTGGATCCACCCGGCGATGGCGCCTTCGGTCGCGGTCAGGTTCAACGCCACGGCGGATGCGCCGACACCTGGGGCGAAGGAGAACTCGGTGTACGGCTTCGGCGCTGTACCGGGGGACGAACGCGTGTCGACCAGCCGCCGCGGCGCCAAGGGATCAAAGCCCTGGCCCGACTTGAATACGCCCATCAGATCCGCCACCAGGTGCGCCGGCGCGCTCGTGCGGAAGCACACCCGCCCATCTTTCCCAGGCTTGGCGATCACGCTGGCCGCGATCGTCTGGCCTGCGGAGTAGTTGACGTTCGAGGTGCCCGCGTACGGCTCACCGCATGGGTAGGCGGCGACCCAGCCGGCTGCGGCGGGCTCGGTCACGGCGATACTCAGTGCCACAGCCGCTCCGCTGGGGACCGGGACCGCGACGTCGCTGCGAGCGGTGGGCTTGCTCCCCGACCGGGTGTCTTTCAGCCGCTGGGGGTTCTGCGGCGTGAACGGTGATGAAGCGGGGAAGTAGCCGCTGTAGTCGACCACCACGTGCGTCGTGGCGCTGGAGAATAGGCAGACCTGCCCGTCCTTGCCGACCCCGACAGTGACCGCATTCGCAACGGTCTGCCCGGCGACGAAGTTGACGTTCGACGTTGCCGGCATCGCCTCGCCGCACGGGTACACGCGCAGGAACCCGGCGGCTTGCGGCTCGGTCACCGTCACGTTGAGCGTCACCGCCTTGGCGCCGGCGGGGACCCCCAGGTCGCTGCGGACCACCTTGACGCCCATGCTGCGGCCGGCCCCCAGCGCGAGCGACTGGTTGCTCATCGGCAGGGTCTGCCCCAGGCCTTCGATGCGGATGCCGGTCTGACCGACCGGCTGCTGGACGTAGATGATCCCGTCGTCGGGCATCGACAGGTTGAACTCCGCCGGGTACGTGGCGGACCTGTTCAGCGACACCGAGCTGCCCGCGCTGGTCCAGATCTTGACTGCGGAGGGAGCGTTGGAGTCCAGATGCGTCACGCGGATCCGTTGGGTCGCCTGCCTGCCTTGGGTCAGCGGGACCTTGAGCGCCTGGATGCTCTTGCCCAGGAAGCAGGGTCTGCCGCCGGCTACACCGACCCCGGCCAGCGGGTCGAACATCGCCGCCGGAGCGCCGAGCGCGCCGGCCCGCGCCGGGACCGGGTTGCCCGCACGGCACGCCCGCTGCGTAACCGAGGTGCTGTCGTACCACGATGTCCAGGCGCCGGCCCCGTGCCACGTCATGGAGATGTGCATGTGGTCGCGGTGGCACGTGGTGTCGTAGGAGGTCGAGGTGAAATCCGTCAGGCACTTGCTGTACTCCGGGAACCCGCGGTCCATGTCGTACACCCGCCACATCCGAGAGTCCCAGATGAGGTACATGATCCCCATGCGACGGGCCATCTCGCCGTTGTTGGCGGTGACCCAGTTGAAGAATTCGTCGCCGATCGCCTTGGTTCCGTTGCGGACGCTCACGCCCCAGTCGATCGCGCGGCCGTCCTTGTGCTCGCTGATGCCCTTGTCCCACGTGACCTTGCAGTCGCGCGAGATGCCGGCCCAGATGCTCGAGCCGTAGGTGCGCCACAGCGTGTCGCGGAGTTTGAGCGTGCCCGGCTTGGGGGTCGGGTCGCACATCGACTGGCCCTCGTAGGCGTCGGCGAGGTCGACGTCCGGCGGCAGCGCCACCGAAGGCACCGGTGGTGCGGCGGCGGCCGATGTCACCGGCAGCGGCGACAGTGCGAGAGCTGCGAGTACGGCCAGGACGATGATCTGCTTGAAATGACCGGTGTGACCCGATTCTCGCCGCTTCATCCCGATTACGCTGCCAAAGCCGGGCGGGACGATCAACCGCTTTCGCGGAATTGGCTCAGGGGTTCCGGGTATCGGACAGTCGTCTCGGGTCAGCGGGGACGTAGTAGCCGGAAGCGGGCCCGAGCGACGCAGTACGGTCCACGACGAGGTGCGTCGCCGACAGACTGCGCAGACAGACCCTGCCGTCGGAGCCGAGTTTGACGAATGCGGCGTTCGCCACGGTCTGGCCGGCCCGGAAGTTGACCGTGGAGGCGATCGGCGGCGTCGTGCCGCACGGGTACGCCTGCACCCATCCGTCGCCGGCCGGCGCGGTGACCGTGATGTTGAGACCCGCCGCGCTGCCGGAGACGTTCGGTGCAACGGCGAACTCGGTCATTGCCGGAATCCGTGTGCTTGGGCTGACGCGGGAGTCTGCGATCCTGCTCGGCGTCAGCGCGACGAATCCGCTGCCGGGGTTGAACACGCCCATCAGGTCGACGACCAGGTGCGTGGACACCAGCGTCCGGAAGCACACCTTGCCGTCCGTGCCGGGCTTGGTGATCGAACTGGCTGCGATCGTCTGGCCGGCTGCGAAGTTGACGGTGGACGTCCCCGGCCACGCGGTGCCGCAGGGGTACGCGCTGACCCAGCCCGCGGCCGCAGGCTGGGTGACCGCGAGGCTCAGCGCGGCGGCAGCGATGCCGGTCGGCACCGTGACGGCGATGTCGGATCCGGCGGCCGGCTTCGCCCCGGTGCGGGTGTCCAACAGCCGGACCGGGGTCCGGGGGTCGAATGGCGAGCTCGCGGGGAAGTACCCGCTGTAGTCGACGACGACGTGCGCCGTCGTGGAGGTGTAGACGCAGACCTTGCCGCCGGTACCAACGCCGACGGTCACGTTGTCCGCGACCGTCTGGCCGGCGGTGTAGTTGACGTTGGACGTTCCCGGCCACGCGGTGCCGCAGGGGTATACGCCGAGGAACCCCGGTCCCCGTGGTTCTGTCACCGTCACGTTCAGGCTGACCGCCTTCGCATCGGTCGGCACTCCCGTAGAGCCGCCGGCCACCTGCACCTCCAGCACCTGCCCAGCCGTGAGCGGGTACCCCCGCCCTTCCGCCAGCGTCCGCAGCGCCTGCCACGTCGTGGCGTCCTCTCCACCCACCGTCCACAGGGTCACGCCGCGCAACTGGTAGGTGTGGTAGAGCCGCGCCCGCTCCGACACCGCCGCGGCGTCGGAGAAGTACACCTTCCGCGCGACCGCGCACGACGTCGTGGCGTCGGCGAAGGTGTCGGTGTAGGTGAACGTCCGTTCACGCGCGCTGGCGTCCCAAACCACGGCGGCGCCCTTGTCCGCGGCGACCTGCCACGCGGCCGCAGCGGTGAGGGACCGCCTGGCGGGCTGCGTTCCCGCCGGGCAGGTGCCGGTGGTCGAGGTGACCCAGTCGCGGCCATAGGTGGGGATGCCGAGCACAACCTTCCCAGCGGGGATCTGGGTCACCGCGTAGGCGGTAAGGCGCTTCACCCAGTCGTACGGCGCGATCGGGCCGGGCGAGCCGACGCTGTAGTCGTAGGCCATCAGCCGCACCCGGTCCACGTGGGGTGCGATCCCGGCGTAGTCGTACACCCAGTAGCCGCTGGAACTGCCGCGGTTGCTGTCGTAGGTTGGCGGGATCGTCGCGAACAGGACCTTGCCGCGAGCATGGAGCGCGGCGCCCAGCTGAGACACGAACGCCACCCAGTTCGGCCGGGTCGTGGGCCAACTGGATTTCGGGTCGGAGTAGGCGAAACCCTCCAGGTCCAGGTCGAGGCCGTCGTAGCCGCGGGAGGTCACCAGATTCACCATCGTGTTCACCACGGCCGTGCGCCTGGTCGGATTGGCCAGCGCCGCGGCGAGGTTGCCGCTGCCCGTCCCGTCGGTGATCGCCGGGACCACGGGCACACCGGCGGCGCGGGCCGCATTGATGACCGTCGCCCGGTTGGCGGGCGTGGCCTGATCGGAGACCGTTGCGTCGCCGGTCAGCGAGTGCCAGAACGGCGAGATGTCGCTGAAGACGTCGGCGTTGGCGTTGAAGCTCTGCACCGACGCAGCGGTGGACCAGTAGGGGATCCAGCCGCTGACGAAGCGTCGCGTGGCGGCATCGGCGCTCGGCGCCACGACGAGCATCGATGCGATCAGGGACAACATGGTGGCAGCCGCGACGGCGCACCATGTCATGCGGGGTGATATCACCCTTCGAGCGTAAGACGCGGGTCGCCGTGGCGGAAGGGGCTGGGTCGCGTGGCGAAACCTCAAGTCTATTCCGTTGCCATGCTTGCCTCTCGGTGAGCGCGGGGTTCCCGTCGCCACCGCGTCCCCGGAACACTCCACACCCCTTGATCGGTCCTTCCCCGCGCCCAGCGCCCGTCCCGCCCACGGCGGTGCCACACTGCCCCCATGGCCAGGCACGTCGTCGTCATCGGGGGTGACGCCGCGGGCGCCTCCGCCGCGTCAACGGTCAAGCGAGCGCTGAAGAAGGACGTCTCGGTGCTCATCCTGGAGCGCCAGCGCTGGACGTCGTACTCCGCGTGCGGGATCCCGTACTGGGTCGCCGGCCAGGTCGATGGCCCGGAGCGGCTGGTCGCCCGGTCTCCCGAGGTCCACCGCTCCCGAGGGCTGGTGGTCAGGACCAGGCATGAAGCCACGGTCATCGACACCGACGCTCAGACCGTCACCGCGCGAGACCTCGCCACCGGCGAG
The DNA here is from genome assembly GCA_964510455.1 of uncultured Actinomycetes bacterium. GTDB lineage: Bacteria > Actinomycetota > Actinomycetes > S36-B12 > CAVXYG01. The sequence continues at coordinate 6,668 of CAZECO010000071.1, read as the reverse complement.
GACCACGTCCACCCGTACGACGATCTGGTGATCGCCACCGGGGGGACTCCGGTGCGCCCGCCGATCCCCGGCATCGACCTGCCCGGTGTCCACGGCGTGCAGCACCTCAGCGACGGTGTGGATCTCATCGAATCGTTGCAACGGGGCCCCAAGCGGGCCGTCGTAGTCGGTGCCGGCTATATCGGCATCGAGATGGCGGAGGCGATGCAGCATCGCGGCCTCGAGGTGACCATCGTGGATATCGCGGATGCGCCCATGCGCACGCTGGACCCCGATATGGGGGACCTGATCGCCGATGAGATGGAGGGCATGGAGATCGCCTACCGGGGCGGTGAGCCGGTACAGGCGATCGAAGCCGGGCCGGACGGCAGGGTTTCGAGGGTCATCACCGCAGCCGACTCCTACCCGGCCGACATCGTGGTGATGGGCCTGGGAATGACACCCAACAGCCGGCTGGCCCGCGAGGCCGGGCTGCCGACGGGAGAATACGGGGGGATCCTCACCGACGACCACCAGCGCGTCCTCGGGTACGACAACGTCTGGTCCGGCGGCGACTGCGTGGAGGTCCGCGATCGGATCACGGGGCGTCTGGTCCATGTCGCGCTCGGGACCCACGCCAACAAGCACGGCCGTGTCATCGGGACCAACATCGCTGGCGGCGACCTCGTCTTCCCCGGGATTCTGAGGACCGCCGTTTCGAAGGTCTGCGACCTGGAGATCTCCCGGGTCGGGCTTCGGCAGGACGAGGCCGAGGGACTCGGGTACGCCGTGGTCTCCGCAACCATCGAGTCGATGACCCGCGCCCACTACTTCCCCGGATCGGGCATGATCCGGGTGAAGGTCATCGCGGAGAAGGGTTCCGGGCGCATGCTCGGCTGCCAGATCGTCGGGATGGCCGGTGCCGCGAAGCGGATCGACATCGCCTCGGTCGCGATCTGGAACGCGATGACGGTGGAGGACGTCGCAAGCCTTGACCTCGGCTACTCGCCGCCGTTCTCCCCGGTGTGGGACCCGGTGCAGATCGCGGCGCGCAAGTGCGCCGGGATGGTGTGAGGCGAACCTGCCCTCGGATTCCAGCGGGGAGGACGGCCCTTGTCTCGTACCGACTCGCCGTACCGGGCGTAGTTGTCGTTGGCCGGTCGGCCGCAGGGGCGAACGGTTGTTGATGCGTCGCAGGCGAGGGCCGGCACGGACCCTGGGAAGCTCCAAAGCGCTCTGATCTGCCCGACCCGCGGTGGGCGCACCCCCGGCCCCCCGAACACCCCCCGCTGTCAGGCGATGTCGAGCCGGTACCCACGTTTGACGACGGTGCGGAATCTGGCGGGGTGTGCGGTTGGCGGGATCCGCGGGTTCGGCATCGGGCTGCGGCCGGGTGGCTGCCCCGGTGCCGGTCCCACGGCCGGACGGTCGGCGGGTCGGCGGGCAGGCGGGCAGATGCACCCGTCGCGGGGCTTTGCACCCGCAACGTGGGCTCCCTGCGGCGTGTCGCGGGCGATCCGCCCCTCGCCACGGGTGCAAAGCCCCTCACCCGGGTGCAAAGTCAGGGGCGATCCGCCCCCGCCACGGGTGCAAACAGGCAGCCGGGGCCTTCTGGCGCCCCGCCGGGGAGGCGCAGTGGCCGGCCGGCCACGCACCCGTAGCGCCCGCAGCCCCGCCGTTGCGCAGCGGCCGCTGACCCTGGGATCCGCAACACATGCGGGTGAGGCCGATGCCCCGACGCCGGCCAGCGGGAACGGCACCCCGGCCCCGCGCACCCCTCCCGTAGGGACTCCCCGCCAGATTCGAAGGCCACGTTTGACGACGGTGCGATCCTCCGGGTCCCAGTTGCTGATCCAGCGGCCGCGCTCCTGGTGCAGCTCGACGCCGCGATGGTGCAGCGCCTGTGGTGCCAGACCCGTCCCTGCCATTCCAACTCCCTTGTCCGCCGAGGTGGGATACCGGAACCGTAGGGAGGCGGTATCTCGGGGCTCCCCCGCGCGCCGTTGCGTTCCTGGAACAGGTCGCTCGAGCGGAGGTGGGTGCGTTGTGAGGATTGGGGGGGACGGTGCGGTGGGGGGCGGGCGGGAGCACGCCGGCCCAGGGCGGGAAGACCGACGCCTGCCCGGCCTCTCCGCGCCCGAGGTGCAAACGCTTCCGCCGCAACCTGGAGCAACTGCGCACGCCGCTCTTCGATCACCGGCCCTGCTTCTCGACAACATGGGAACCTGCGACCGGCCCCCCAATGCGTCACAAGTCCAATTCGCGCAACGGGTCCAGTCCGATGGGTTATGCCGCCGCAGCCCGCAGCCCGCAGCCCGCAGCCCGCAGCCCGCAGCCCGGCCGATCTCCGCGAACTCCGCTCGAGCCGCAGAATCTTGGTTCATCCTCCCGGGCCCATGACGGTGGGAGGAGGTCGTTGTCGGGCTCGCCGGGGTGGGAACCCCGACCGGCCAGCGGCGCGGATTGCGCCTTGGATGGCCCGAGCGACGCGACTCGCGCGCGACAGGCCATGGGGCGCTGGCACGGCGTGTCGAGCAACTGGTACCAGCGCCTCGGCCGTAGCCAACGGCAGAGCCGATCATCGCGGAGGCACGATGCATCAGGTGCTGTCGCCGGGCCGCGATGCCCTCGTCGTCATTCTCGACCAGGAGGACCATCGGCGCCTCGACGTACAAGGCCTGCGCGCTGCTGCAGTGATCATGGTTGTCGCGTTCCACGCGGGTTTGCCGATGCCCGGGGGGTTCGTGGGGGTTGACGTCTTCTCTTCGTCATCTCTGGTTTCGTGATTACTGCGATGCTGCGCAGAGGACACACGCAGACGAATACAGTGCGACTCGGCTCCTTCTACTGGCGTCGCTTTCTGCGACTCGCACCGGCAGCGGCAGTAATGGTGAGCGCAACCCTGATCGTCACGGCGGTCGTCCTCCCGCCACTGGCGGCTCAGCAGAATGCCGCGAAGACCGGGCTGGGGGCGATGTTGTGGAGCGCGAATGTCGTCATCGAGCGCACAACTGGGAGCTACTTCGATGTCGCCGCCAGCCTCAACCCGTTGCTCCACATCTGGTCCTTGGCCGTCGAGGAGCAGTTCTACCTGCTCTTCCCAATCGTGATCTTGACCGGATGGCGCCTCGGCTCGGTTTTCGGGAGGACGTGGCCGGGAGCGGCGATCTTGGGTGTCATCGCGATGGGATCGCTCGCCCTCGTGATCGCGAGCCCGCCCCAGATCCCTGATCCGGTGCTCGGCTTCTACAGTCCCGTCGGCCGTGTCTGGGAGTTCGCTGCCGGAGCGCTGATCGCCCTGCTGCCCCACTCAAGGCGCGGCGCAGGCACGGTGACATCGTCGGCGGTTGGCTGCCTCGGGTTCGCGATGCTCGGGGGCGCAGTGTTCCTCACGAAGCCGGACGCTCCGTTCCCTGGCGCTTCAACCCTCCTGCCGGTCGCAGGCACCGTACTGGCCATCCTCGCCGGATCCTGCCCGTCCAACCCCGCAACCCCGTTCCTGTCGGGCCGCGGCTGGGTATGGCTCGGCGACCGCTCGTATTCCTGGTACCTGTGGCATTGGCCCTTCATCGTGTTCGCAGGGCTGCTTTGGCGTGGTCAACCCGTGGCTCTCATGGCCGCCGCAGCGGTGTCCCTCCTGCCTGCTGCTGCGTCCTACCGTTGGGTCGAACAGCCGCTGCGCAGGTTTCGGCCCCCACAGGGGCAGGCACGGGCGCGGCTCGTCAGTGCGGTCGTCGTGCCACCGCTTGCCCTCTCCGTCCTGCTGTTGTTCCAGGTGGATGCAGGGCTGGCAGGGCCGAGGACGAAGCAGCTTCAGGAAGCAACCTCGACGTGGCACCTTGGGTTTGTCAGCGGGTGCGAGGATGCCACGCCGCAGAACAAACGGGCCCCTGACGCATGTACCTGGAACGCAGCGGCAGACGGCCCCCCGATCTATCTGGTCGGCGATTCGAATGCCGATCACTTCGGAGAGGCCCTCCTCGGGAGTGCGCAGGCGCTCGGCTCTCCACTGACCATCTCCACCACTCATGCGTGCCCATTGTTCGACGGGTACTTCACCCAGTCGCACCGCCCGGAAGGGTTCAACCGAGAATGCCGGGACTATCAGTCGGGCACGCTCGAACACCTGGGCTCAGCCGCCCCGGGAGTCGTCGTGCTGGCCCAGGTCGCCGAGTATTGGCGGTCCCCTTCCACCTATGTCGGGGCCGACGAGCATCGGGCAACGAACGAGGCCCCGGCCAAACTGGAGCTGTACGCACGCAGCCTCGAAGCGATGGTCGCCGGATTCAGACAGGCGGGGCATCGGGTGCTGCTCGTGCAAACGGTTCCCCACTTCGGCGACTACGAACCCCAGACCTGCACGGTCTCGATGATCGAAGCCGACGCGTGCCGCTCCACGATGACGCTCGACGCAGCTCACGCGCAGGGCCAGGACATTCAGCAGATTGTGGCTGCAGTGGGCGCCTCGCAGGGTGCCGCCGTGCTGCAGCCGCGCGATCTGCTGTGCACCGACATGTGCCAGACCTCGGACGGGGAGACCGTGCTGTACAAGGACGCCGCCCACATCTCGGTGGCCGCCAGCGAACGGCTTGCACCGGCGTTCACGGCAGCACTCACGGGACTGCTCGCCCAGTAACGCTGACGGGACCGGTGGGCAGGTCAGCCCCCTTCGGTCTCGATCTGCTGGGGCTTCCCCGCCGGATGCGCCACCTCGATCTTGCGCGGCTTCGCGGCCTCCGCCACCGGCAGCGTCAGTGTCAGCACGCCGTCGTGGTAATCCGCGGCGATGTGCTCGATGTCGACGTTGTGCCCGAGCGTCAACTGCCGGGCGAACACGCCGCTGGAGCGCTCCTGGATCAGCCACTCGGACGCCTTCTTCTCGCTGTGCGAGGAGCGCTGCGCCCGGATCGTGAGGATGCGGTCCTCGACGCTGATGTCGATGGACCCCGGATCGACACCGGGCAGATCGCACTTCAGCACCCAATGCTCGTCTTCGCGGACCAGATCCAACGGCATCGCCCGGATGCCCTCTCCGGCCGCCTGAGCCAGCATGTGCTCAGCCAGTCGGTCGAGCTCCCGGAACGGATCGAATCGTGCTGCCACCACCATCACCTCCCTGTCCTGTGATGACGATCCCACGCTAGCACTCTCACCGGTCGAGTGCTAAGGCTGCGGGCTAGATCATCCGCCTGGCCCGCGCCCACCTGGCCAGCTCGTGCCGGTCGGAGACCTGCAGTCTGCGCAAGACCGCCGAGACGTGCGTCTCCACCGTCTTCACGCTCAGGAACAGCTCGGAGGCGACCTCGCGGTAGGTGTAGCCGCGGGCGATCAGCCGCATCACCTCCCGCTCTCGCGGCGTCAACCGGTCCAGCTCGTCGTCCGACGTGGCGACGGCCCCGGTGAAGGCGTCCAGCACGAACCCGGCCAGCCGCGGGCTGAACACCGCCTCGCCGTCCGCCACCCGCCGTACGGCGTCGGCGAGCTCGTCGGCCGCGATCGACTTCGTGACATACCCGCGGGCCCCCAGCCGGACGACGGCGACGACGTCCTCGGCCGCGTCCGACACCGACAGCGCCAGGTAGCGGGTCGGTGCCGACGCTTCGCGGATGACCGCCGGGCCGTCGCCCCCGGGCAGATGGACATCGAGCAGCACGACGTCCGGCTGCGTCTCGTCGATCACCCGCACCGCCGAGGCCACATCGTCGGCCTCCCCGACGACGAGCACGTCGGGCGGCAGCTGGGCCTTCACCCCGGAGCGCACCAGCGGATGGTCGTCGACGATCACCACGCGGATCATGGGACATCCTCCCGCGGCAGGATCAGGTGCACCTCGGTGCCGGTCGGGCCGCTGCGGATCTCGGCCCGACCCCCGTTGCGCTGCATGCGGCCGATGATCGACTCGCGGACGCCGAGCCGATCCGACGCGACGGCTTGCGGGTCGAAGCCCGCGCCGCGGTCGCGGACGTAGATCGACACCCGCTCCGGCTCGACCTCCGCATACAGGGTGATCGCTCCTCCTGCGTGCTTGGCGGCGTTCAGCAGAGCCTCCGATGCCGCGCCCAGCATCGCCTGCAACGACACCGACATCCGCGCGTCGCCGACTGCGACCACCTCGACCGTCACCGGGTACCGGGACTCGATCTGCGCGGCCAGGCGTTCCAGCGCCGACCGCAAGGTGGCCGACTCCTCGCCCGGCGGCTGGTACAGCCAGGTCCGCAGGCGCCGCTCCTCGGCCCTGGCCAGCCGGGCGACCGCGTCCTCGTCCGCGGCGTGGGTGCGGATCAAGGTGAGCGTCTGAAGGACCGAATCGTGCACCGCGGCAGCGACCTCCGCCCGTTCGGCCTCCCGGATCCGCGCGGTGCGCTCGTCGTTGGCCGCCTGCCACTGCCGACGGATGAACGGCAGCGCGAGCAGGGCGAGGCCGGATGCCACCACCAGGCCGACCAGCAGGCCGCGGACGGCTTGGACCGGGTCGGCGGCATCGGCGATCAGCAGCAGCCCGCCCGTGCCGATCAGCGCGACCCCGGCCCCGATCCGCCACCATCGCGCCGGCCCGCCTGCGGTGCTGGTCTCGTCGTCGGCCTGCTGCCAGATGATGGCGCCTCCGAGGCCGGCGACCACAACGGCGACCACGAGGATGCCGTTGAGGTTGGTGGCGAACAGCCACGGCGAGATGGTGGACGCCAGCA
>CAZECO010000070.1:0-16647 GCA_964510455.1 uncultured Actinomycetes bacterium | reverse complement strand
GGGGTCAATATTCAACCGGCGGAAAGGGGTCAGTTTTCGGCCGGCGTTGACACGACCCACGACCCACGACCCACGACCCGCCCCACGCCGGCCGCCTGCAGCCGCGGACCCGCACACCCCGCCAGATTTCCGAAGCACCCGATTGCCGTGGGCAGGCGGGGCCATGGTGCACCCCTGTCGGCGCCAGGCGGCCGGACGGTTCGCGAGGGGCAGGATGCTCCCGTGAGGTCAACGTACAGGAGAGCGCGTGCCCCCAGGGACTCGTCGGGACTGACCCCTGCGTGATCAGCCGGCCGGGGCCCCAGCGCGGATCGCCCCGCACGCGCTCACTGAATCCAGGCCACAGCCGACCCTGACTCACTCGGACGTCGCGAGAGCCGCTTGGTGTGCGGACCGCAGGGCGGGGCGTCCGGCCGCTGGCTGCAACCGGTCAACGACGCGAACGGCCGCCAGGCGGGGCTACTCCTGGCTGCGCCCCTGCACCTGCTCGCGGTTGGTCATCGGCTGACCCGGCTGATGCAGGACCCCGCCGTCGCCGGTCACGGTTACGAGCGCGTCCTGCTCGTGCAGGGGAGCCTCGAGGGCGGCGTACTCCTTGATGTGGTGCTCCGCCTCCGCAAGCTCCTCATCGGTTGGCCGTGCGATGTTGTCGGCGAGGAAGAAGCGCGATACGGCTGCGCGAACCCTGCTGAGCTTGGCCCGCGGATTGCGGACCCCGGAGGAATCGGCGCCGGGCAAGGGCGCCAACGGCGCGAGGTCCTCCTTGCCAAGGATCTTGGCCCGCTCCTCGATCGACACCGGCCCGTGCACCTCTTCGAACTCGCCGTTCGGCTCGCGCAGGACGCGTCCGGTCTCGTAGCCGTGCAGGAGCTTGTCCCGGTCGCGCCGCTGCAGCCCCAGGCAGATCCGTTTCGTGATGAGGAACGCGATCGGCGGCAGCACGATCATGGTGATCCTCATTCCCCAGATGAGGTCGTTGATCGAGAGGTTGAACGCCAACGCGATGACGTCGTTGCCGCCCGCGGCCCACAGGATCGTGTAGAAGGTGATGGCCATGACACCGATGCCGGTGCGCGTCGGATTGTTGCGCGGCCGATCCGCGATGTTGTGCTCCCGGTAGTCCCCGGTGGCCCAGCGCTCGATCCAGGGGTACAGGCCCAGCAGCGTGAAGATGATGCCCGGGATGATCGCCGCCGGGATGAGCACGTTCAACGACAGCGTGAACCCGAACAGGACGAGCTCAAGGTTCGGCATCACCCGCAGGGCGCCGTCGATCCAGCCGATATACCAGTCCGGCTGGGTTCCGGCGCTGACCTGGCTGGGCGTGTAGGGCCCGAACAGCCACACGGGGTTGATCGTCACCAACCCGGCCACGAGCACGATCAGGCCGAACACCATGAAGAAGAAGCCCCCGGCCTTGGCCATGTAGACCGGCATGAAGGGGTAGCCCACCACGTTGTTGTTGGTCCTGCCCGGCCCGGGGAACTGGGTGTGCTTCTGGTACCAGATCAACAGCATGTGGACGGTGATGAGGCCGATGATCAAGCCCGGGATCAGCAGGATGTGCATCCCGTACAGGCGGCCGATGATGTCCGTGCCGGGGAACTCGCCCCCGAACATCAGCACCGACAGCCAGGTGCCCGCGATCGGAATCGAAAGGATGACACCCTCGATGATGCGCAGCCCCGTCCCGGAGAGCAGATCGTCCGGGAGGGAGTAGCCGGTGAAGCCGGCCCCGAGCGCCAGCGTCGTGAGCACCACACCGATGACCCAGTTCAACTCGCGGGGCTTGCGGAACGCACCTGTGAAGAACACGCGGAACATGTGGGCGGCCATGGCCGCGACGAAGATCAGCGCCGCCCAGTGGTGCACCTGCCGCATCAGCAGGCCGCCGCGCACGTCGAAGGAGATCTCCAGCGTCGAGGCGTAGGCCTCGGACATCTTGACGCCCTTCAGCGGCGCATAGGTGCCGTCGTAGATGACTTCCACCATCGACGGCTTGAAGAACAGCGTCAGGTAGATCCCGGACAGCAGGATCACCACGAAGCTCCACAGCACGATCTCCCCGAGCATGAAGGACCAGTGCTCGGGGAACACCTTGTAGAGGTTCTTCTTCAGCCAGCGGTTGCTGCCGACCCGCTCGTCGAGTGCGGTCGCGGCGGCCCCTCCGGCTTTGACGACGACGCTCATGCGTTCCCTCTCTCGCGCTCCCAGAAGCTTGGCCCCACCGGTTCGGCGAAGTCGGACAGTGCGATCAGGTAGCCCTCGTCATCGACGCCGATCGGCAACTGCGGCATCCTGCGGGCGGCGGGTCCGAAGACCACATTCCCCGAGTCCGCGAGGTCGAATGTGGATTGGTGGCACGGGCACAGCAGGTGGTGGGTGCGCTGTTCGTACAGCGAGATCGGGCAGCCGACATGGGTGCAGATCTTGGAGAAGACCAGGATCCCCTGGTAGCCCCAGCTTTCGCCCTGCTGGGAGACGATCTCCTCGGGCCGCATGCGGATCACGATGACCGAGGACTTTGCCCGCTCGTTGAGGTTCCCCGCCTCCTCTTCGAGTTCGTGCAGGCCCTCCGGGACACCGTTCACCAGCCCGCCGACGGGGATGTCGGCCGCTTTGATCGGTCGGAAGGTGATGTCGCTGACGATCCGCTCGCCGGCCTCCCACATGGTGACGCTCTTCATCTCAGCGGGGGACAGGCTCCCCTCCGGGGTCACCCACAGGTCGCGCAGCACCACGATGAAGGGCAGCGGCAGCAGGGCGATGGCGCCGATCAGGGTGCGGCGGATGATGGGGAAGCGGACGAACCCCGACTGCTCGGTTCCGGCCTCGAAGGCCGCCTGTGCGACGGCGGTGTCTTCCGGCTCCGACTTGGCGGGATGGCGCTCCTGCACCACCTCGACATCGGTCATCAGCTTCTTGGCCCAGTGGATGACCCCCAGGCCCAGGAGCAGGATGGCACCACCGATGGTGACGCCGAGCGCCATGTGCAGCGCCCCCACCTCGCCCAGCCCCGGGACGCGGATCAACTCGTCGCCGGGGATCAGCACGAATGCGACGATGGCCGTCACCGTGAGCAGCATCGACCCCACGAACATCATCGCCACTTGGCGCTCGGCCCGCTTCGCGGCGCGGGGATCGCGGTCGGTGTGCCGCAGATGGTGCGGAGCGTCCGCCGCAGGCAGATAGCCCGGGCCCTCGTGACGGGTGGCCACGGTGGTGGAGTGGCTGGGCTCCTGTGGTCGCGTCATGTTCTCCTCATTCCGGGGCCCGACTGATCTGATCCGTGCGGCTCATCATCGGACGCGGGAGCCGATCCAGATGGCGCCGACGACCAGCATGATCATCACGCCGATCCAGAGGAACAGCCCCTCCGTGACCGGTCCGAACCGTCCCAGGGCCGCGCCGCCCGGGTCCGGGCTGGTCTGCAGGTGGTCGATGTAGGCGAGGATGTCCTGCTTGTCCTGCACCGGCAGCGTGGTGTCCGCGAAGATGGGCATGTTCTGCGGACCGGTGATCATGGCCTCGTAGATCTCCTGCGGAGTGGCCACCATCAGGCTCGGCGCGGTCTTGCCGTGCGTCAGGGCACCGCCCCGCCCGGCCGCCTGGTGGCACTGCGAACAGTTCGCCCGGAACAGCTCCGCGCCCGTCGCGACATCGGCCCGGGAGGTATCCAGCTGCTGCTGCGTCGGGATGGCGGGACCGGGAGCCAGGGAGGCGACGAATGCGGCGAGCGCTTCGATCTGCTCCTCGTCGTACTGCGGGGCCTTGCGATCCCCCTGCACAGCCGGAGAGGCGATCGGCATGCGGCCGGTCGCGACCTGGAAGTGGACCGCGGCAGCGCCTGCGCCGATGACGCCGGGTCCGTTGTCGGAGCCCTCCCCGTTCATCCCATGGCAGGACGAGCAGCCCTCGAGGAACAGCTTCCTGCCCTCCTCGATCTGCGTGTCGGAGGCGACCTGCGCCTCTGCGTCGGCGTTCAGGGCAGCAGAGATGCCCGCGTAGACCGCACCGGTGAGGAGGAGGCCGAGCACGAGGAGGGCGGCGCGTGCTGCGGGATGCCGCCTGGGGCTGGCGAGTGCAGTCATGGGATCCTCTCGGCAGTCGTGGGTGCGGGGACGGCGATGGCGGTCACTGCAGGATGTAGATCATCGCGAACAGGGCGATCCACACCACATCGACGAAGTGCCAGTAGTACGACACGACGATGGCCGAGGTGGCCTGCTCGTGGGTGAACCGCTTGGCCAGATAGGTGCGGGCCAGCACGAACAGGAAGGCGACCAGGCCACCGGTCACGTGCAGGCCGTGGAAGCCGGTGGTGAGGTAGAAGGCCGAGCCGTAGGCGCTGCTCGACAGCGTCAATCCTTCCAGTCCGACGAGGCTGGCGTACTCCACGATCTGGCCCGAGACGAAGACCGCGCCCATGATGAAGGTGATGACGAACCACCGGCGCAGCTTGCGGACATCGCCCCGCTCGGCCGCGAACACGCCCATCTGGCAGGCCACGGAGCTGAGCACCAGGATCGTGGTGTTGGTGGCGGCGAACGGGATGTTCAGGAACGCCGTGGACTCCTCCCACACCTCCGGGTTGACGGAGCGCAGCGTCAAGTACATCGCGAACAGGCCGGCGAAGAACATCAGTTCGCTGGACAGCCAGACGATCGTGCCGACTGCGACCATGTTCGGTCGGTTTGCGGGGGCATGGGCGCGGAGCCCTAGCACTTGAGCGGTGGCCACAACGGGATTCTGCCAGGCCTCCGACTCCCCAGGCACAATACCCCCCGATCCGGCTGATAGTGTCGCGCTGCCGCTCCGCTCATCGGACGCCGGCGTCCCCTGGCATCGATGCGACCCTGCACGCCGGTGCGCTGTCCCGGCGGTGCAGCGGCCGTGATGGATATGCTGGCCGGGAGTCGCTTCCCGCGGCGAACGCTACGAGCCTGGGAGAGGCATGAGCGCTGCTCCACTGCGAGTCCTCGTCTACAGCGATGACAGGTCCGTGCGGGAACAGGTCCGGATGGCCGTGGGGCCGCGACCGGCGCCCGAGCTGCCGGCGATCGAATACCTCGAGTGCGCCACCGAGCCCGTCGTGATCGCCGCCATGGACCGCGGCGGGATCGACCTGGCGATCCTCGACGGGGAGGCCGCCCCGGCCGGGGGGATGGGGATCTGTCGCCAGTTGAAGGCCGAGATCTACCAGTGCCCGCCGATCCTGGTGCTCATCGCCCGGGGGCAGGATGCGTGGCTGGCGAACTGGTCGCTCGCCGATTCGACCGTCGTCATGCCGCTCGATCCCTTGGCGTTCCCCGAAACCGTGGCTGCTCTGCTGCGCCAGCGCCTCGCGCCCCTGCCCGCCAGCACCGAGGGCTGAGCCCGCCCCCGACCGGCCAGCGGCTACTCTGCCTCCATGATGCTTGAGGCCCCCGATCGTCTCGGTTGGTCCGATGTCCTGACCGACCTGCTCGCCGGACGAGATCTCGACCGGCTGCAGGCGGAGTGGGCCATGGAGCAGGTGATGGGCGGGGCCGCGAGCCCCGCTCAGATCGGTGGATTCCTGGTCGCGCTGCACGCCAAACAGACCTCTGCCGAGGAAGTCGCCGCCTTCGTCGACACGATGCTGAGCCACGCGCACCCGTTCAACGGCGGACGCGCCGCGGTCGACACGTGCGGGACGGGGGGCGACGTCGCCGGGACGGTCAACCTGTCGAGCATGGCAGCCATCGTGGTGGCCGCCACCGGGCAGGCCGTGGTGAAGCACGGCAATCGGGCGGCTTCGTCGCGATCGGGATCCGCCGATGTCTTCGAGGCGCTGGGCATCCCGTTGAACCTTGCCCCGGATTCCCTGGAGATGTGCCTGCAGCGGGCCGGGATCACCTTCTGCTTCGCCCCGGTCTTCCTTCCGGCGATGAAGCACGCCGGCCCCGTGCGCCGCGAACTGGGAATCCCGACGATCTTCAACCTCCTCGGACCGCTGGCGAATCCGGCTCGCCCCGCCCACCAGCTCGTGGGCGTCGCCGATCGGCGGCTCGCGCTGGTCGCGGCCAGGGCCCTGGCGCTGCGCGGCACGTCGGCGCTGGTGGTCCGCGGTGACGACGGCCTGGATGAGATCACCACGACCACGAGCACGACGATCTGGGATGCGACCGGGCCGCAGCTCGCCGAAGTCGTGGTCGACACGGCCGATCTGGGCATCCCGCGCCCTGCGCCGGGGAGTCTGCGGGGCGGCGACGCCGCGTTCAACGCATCGGTCGCCGAAGCGGTGCTCGCCGGTGATCCCGGCGTCTCCGCCGTGATCGACGCGGTCTGCGTCAACGCCGGTGCGGCACTGGTCGCATGCCGGTCGGTCGGCGAGGGGAGCCTGCCCGATCGGCTGGCCGCGGGCTACCAGCGTGCCCGGGCGGCGATCGGGGACGGCTCGGCCGCGCAGACCCTGCGCCGGTGGCGCGAGGTGTCACAGTCGCTGCGCTGACCCGGCCGGCAGGGCGATCCGGCTGACCCGGTCGGCGGTCCGTGCCCGACCGGGACCCCGCTCGGTTCCGCGCAGGTCGATCACGCCCGGCCCGAGGTTGTCGCGGGCCGCCCGCAATCGGCGCGCGACCTCGTGGGCGGCGGTGTTCGGCATCGACAGCGCAGGTTCGGCGACGACCAGCCGCACCCCCGCTCCGGAGAGCCAGTGCTGGAGGTGGGACAGCTCGGTCAGGTTCGCCGCCGGCGCCTCGCCGATGACTTCCGCGCCTGTCCGCAGACGTTCGACGGCCGCCCTCGGATCCGCACCGCGCGCGCTCACGCCCGCCGCCGCGAGCCTGCCCCGGCGGATCACATGGATCTCCCAGCCTGCCGCCGGAGTCGGTCGTGCGGCGACCAGCTCCCTGCATCCGGTGAGCATGGCGTGGCGGTGGGTCGCCACCACGGCCTCCGCGATCGTCTGCAGGGCGTCGCGCCACTTCGTAGCCCGCTCGTACTCCCCGCCGCGGGCGTGGCGGTGGGCCTCGGCGAGCATCTGTCGGGCCAGCTCGGCGCAGTCCGCGGCGAATGCCGCGGCGACCCGGTCGATCATCAGGTTGTACTCCGCGCGCCCGATCCGGCCGTCGCACGGGGCCAGGCAGTGGCCGAGATCAGCGGCCAGGCACGCGTGCCCCACCGGGTGCAACGGCAGGCGCTGTGTGCAGGACCTGATGGGGAACGCCAACTGCAGAGCATCGATGACCTGGGCCGCGGTCCGCCTGCTGGAGAAGGGTCCGAGATGTCGGCCGATGCCGTCAGCGTCGAGCGCCGGCCGCTGCACCGCGGACAGCCGGGGGAACGGCTCGGCGGTGAGCCTGACCCACGCCTGCTTCTCCGGGAACCTCGAGCGCCGGTTGTACGGCGGCTTGTGCGCCGCCAGCAGGCGGGACTCGCGGACCGCGGCCTGAAGCCCGGTGGCGCATTCGATCGCGGTGATCCGCGCCGTGAGGCCGACCATCTCGGCCATCCGGGAGCGCTTCTCGGTGGCCGTGAAGTAGCTGCGCACCCGGTCGCGGACATGCAGGGAGGCCCCGATGTACAGGGGTTCGCCGCGATCGTCGAGGAATTGGTACACCCCCGGCGTGTTCGGCAGGCCGTCGGCCAGGGAGCGCTTGCGCCGCTGCGCCGGCGAGACCCGGGTCGTCAGGGCGGCGAGCTCCTCCACCGTGGTGACGCCCAGATCGCCGACCCGCTCGATCAGGTAATGCAGCACATCGACGGTGGCGCGCGCGTCCGCCAGGGCGCGGTGGCAGGGCTGCGTGCCCGCCCTGGCGTGCACGGCCAGGGTCGCCAGGCGGTAGTTGGGCACCTCGTCGCGCAGCAGCGCCGCGCGGGCGATCCGGGCGGTGTCGAGCACCGCCGGCCGCGGCCAGGTCAGATCGTGCAGCGCGCACGCGCCCCGCAGGAAGCCGGTGTCGTAGGGCGCGTTGTGGGCCACCAGGACCGCGCCGGCGCTGAACTGCAGGAAGGAAGCCACGGCGGATGCGACCCCGGGGGCCCCGTCCACGGCGGCGTCGGTGATCCCGGTGAGAGCCGCGATCAACGGCGGGATCGGTGTGCCGGGGTTCACCAGCGTCTGGAACTCCGCCAGAACCTCGCCGCCGCGGGTCTTCACGGCACCGATCTCGGTGATCTCGGCGGCGTTGGGGGACCCGCCCGTGGTCTCGAGGTCCACGATCACCAGCGTGGCCTCCGCCAGCGGTGTGCCCAGATCGCTGAAGGATGTCTGCACGCCCATGGCAGCAGCGCTGCCGCCCGCGAACGGGAATGGTTCCACAGGCCAGACCGTAGGCTAGAGGCCCGACGCGACGGCGTTGACGCACCGAGAGGGGATGCCTGATGGCGTTAGGCCTGCCGACCGAAGCGACCCGTTGGCGCTGCATCCACTGCGGCAATCTCACACGCTTCGACGTGGAGCGCAAGCGCCACACCGAGGAGTTCTGGCACATGGATCTCGCCGGTGCGCCGACGGTGGAGCAGGTCACGGTGCTCGACGAGCAGATCGTGGCTGTCCGATGCCGTTGGTGCGGGTCCGATGATGGCGTGCGGGAGGTGCCGCGCCCCGATGCCGAGACCGACCACGGCCCTGGGGGTACCCCGTGACCTCGGACGCCGACGACCTCGAGCCTCCTCACGACGAGCGGCCGGCCGACGACGACGACCGAGACCCACAGGAAGCCGACGGCGACGCGGTCGAGCTCGCCGATCCGGTGCGCCGCCGGGTAGCAGGGTATGCGGCTGAGGCGATGCGGGCGCTGCAGCCGAACCAGGTGCCGGCCTCGCTGCGATTCGCCATGCGATGGCGGTCGGGGCGGCCCCTGCCGCGCGGGTTCGCGGAACACATCGGCGCGGTGCTGGCCAAGGACGCGGAGTTCCGGGCACGGGTCGGGGCGCAGCTGGCCGAATCCGATGTGCTGGCCGGCGCCCTGGATGCGGATTCTGACGCAGCCGACCGCGACCCGTCCGAGGTCGCGGCGCTGCTGTACCTCGTCCGGCCTCCAGATTGGCGGGCGAGGCTGGACGGGCTGAAAGCGGCGCTGTCGCCGCCCCCCGCCGACGAACTGGCCCGCGCCCAGCGGGAGGTCGAAGAGCTGCGGGCGCGTCTGGAGCGGGCCCAGCAGCGACGCGAGCGGGACGTGGCGCAGGCCCGCGAGCAGCAGGCGGCCACCCGTGCACGGCTGTCGGAGACGGTCGACCGCCTGCGCGAGCAGCTGGCTGCCGCGGGGCGGGAGCGGGATGCCGCAGTCAGCGCCAACGAGGCGCTGCAGCGCGAGGCCGCCGTGCTGGAGCGGGAGGTCAGGAGGGTGCGCGCTGCGCTGGACCAGGCCACGTCGCAGGCCGAGCAGTCCCGGGTCGCGGACAAGGATGCGCGCCTGGCCGCCAGCGCGCGTGCCGGAGTGCTGCTGCAGGTGCTGCAGGGGGCGGTGGAGGGGCTATCGGCGGAGCTGGCCCTCCCGCCGGGTGTAGCCGCGCCGGCCGATCTCGTGCCGGCCGCGACGCCGGCGGCACCGGTGATGATCAAGCGGCTGCGGACGGCCGCCGAGCTGACCGACGCTCTGACCGTGCCGCGGTGCCATCTGATCGTCGACGGATACAACGTGAGCAAGGGCATCTGGCAGCAGGCGCCGCTGCTCCAGCAGCGGGAATCCCTGATCTCGGCGCTGTCCCGGCTGCGGGCGCGAACCGGGGCCGAGATCACGGTGGTGTTCGACGGAGCCGATGTCGGAGCGGTGCCGACGATGGCGACGACAGCCGTCCGGGTGCGGTTCTCCGATGCCGGCGAGCTGGCCGACCGGGTGATCGTGCGGCTGGTGGCGGCGGAGCCGCAGGGCCGGCCGATCGTCGTCGTCAGCAGCGACACCTCGCTGAGCTCCGGCGCCCGGTCCGCGGGGGCGCGCACCGCCGACAGCGCGACGCTCGCCGAGCTGCTGCGGGCCGGTCGCTGATCCGTCCGCCGGCACCGCCCCGGTGCCGCCGTCCTACCCGACGATCCTGCCCGCCATCGTGAACCGCTCGCGGTACCAGCTCTCGTTGACGGAGCTGACGAGGATGCCGCGCCTGGGATTCGCCGCGTGGACCATCCGGCCGTCGCCGAGGTAGATGGCCACGTGCTGGGCGCCCCTGCCGAAGTAGAACAGCAGGTCCCCGGGGGCAGCGGCCGACATCGGGATCTGCTGGGCGCGCTTGGCCAGGGACCCGGTGTAGGAGGGCACGCGGATCCCGGCAGCCGCATATGCCGCGGCGACCAGTCCGCTGCAGTCGTAGGCGTTGGGCCCGTCCGCGCCGAAGACGTAGCGGCCGCCCACCTGGTTCAGCGCGAACGCGACGATCTGTGCCCGGCTGCCGCTCGCCGGTGCCGTCCCGCCCGCCGGTGCCGTCCCGCCCGCCGGTGCCGTCCCGCCCGCCGGTGCGGCACCGGCGCTGGTGCTGGCAGCCTGGCTCTGGCGGGCCGCGGCGTTCTGCCGTGCCGCCTCCTCCTGCGCCGCCCGCCGCTGCTCCGCCACCTCGGCGGCGTACTTCCGCTCCAGCGCAGCCTCCCGGGCCTGTGCCTCGTGCAGGCGCTGCCTCGCCACAGCTGCAGAGGAGGCGGATTCATCTCGCAGGGCCTGTGCGGCCGCCTGCTGTGTCGCGACCTGTTCCCGCGCCTGCGCCAGGTCCCGCTCCAGCTGCCGGTCGGCGGCAAGTCCGGCGGTCAGCCCGTCGGACACCCTGCGCAGGTCGTCGGCGGCACGCAGCATGTCCTTCCCGTCGTCGGCGAGCAGCAGGTACAGGGCGGCATCCATCCCGCCCGCGGCATAGCTGGCACGGGCCGCACGCCCCATGGCCTTCCGGGACGACTCGACCATCCGCACCTGCTCCTCGAGCCGCGCACCCGCTGTTGCCAATGCCTGTTCGACCTCTGCAAGCTGCTCCTGCGCGGCCCGCGACTTCTGGGTCGCGGCCTCCGCCGAGGACAGCAGCGCTGCGACCTCCTCCATCGCATCCGCCAGCTCGGACTTGGTGTCCGCGCGCGCCCCAGGGGCCGCTGTGAGGCACAGTGCCAGCGCAATCAGCGACGCGATAGTGCGCGCTCCCGCGCGACGAGGCTCCCGATCCATGACGCCAAGCACGCTAGCGGTACTCCACCCCCCGATGCCCCGTGAGTGCCGGCGGATCGGGGACGGCGTGTGTCGGATGTCGCTCATACGTTCGGCACAACCGCATGGAACGACTGCGAGCGGCTGAACGAGAGCGAGGAATCCATGCTGCTGGACTGCATGACGTGTCCCGGGCACGGGTTGGCCTGCGACGGCTGCGTTGTCGCCGCCGTGCTGGACCCGACCCCCGCGATGCCCTCCGATGTCGCGGCGGCGGTCACCCTGCTGCGGCGGACAGGCCTGATCGGACCGGTGCACCTCGCCCTCGTGGCCGAGGACGCCGGGGACGGGCCGCGGGCGGCAAGCCCGCTTCCGCTCGCGGGCCGGGCGCAGCGCCGCGCCGGATGAGCCGGTCGCCCGGCTGGGGCGCGGGGGAGCAGCGCAAGGCATCATGGGCCCATGCACAGCGTGGATCTGGTGGACGAGACCTTCATCGCCGCGCCCGTCGAGGTGCTTGCCGGTGTCGTCGCCGAGCCGGCTCGCTGGCGGCGGTGGTGGCCGCAGCGGCGGATGGAGGTCTTCATGGATCGCGGGCTCAAGGGCCAGCGCTGGGCGGTTGCCGGCGACCTCGTCGGAACCTCCGAGATCTGGCTGGAGAACTATCGCGATGGTGTCATCCTGCACTACTACCTGCGTGCCGATCCGGACGGACCCATCGCCTCCGGGAGGGCGTCGCGGCGCGCGCTGGACGGGATCAGGCGGCGCGAGGCGCTGCGATGGAAGGCATCGGTATGGGAGCTGAAGCGCGAACTCGAGCGCGGGCGCGCGGTCGGGGCCCCGGTGCCGGCATGACCCCGGGTCGATCGAACGAGCAGCGGCGATGCGGATAGCGATCGTCAGCGATGTCCACGGCAGGACCGACGGACTGGCCGAGGCGGGGCGCGGCGCCGAACTGTTCGTCTGCCTCGGCGATCTGATCCTCTTCCTCGACTACGAGGACCCGGGCAACGGGATCTTCCCGCAGCTGCACGGCGAGGCGATGGCCCGACGCTACATCGAGCTGCGCACCGCGAACCGCTGGCAGGAGGCGCGGGAGCTGTCCCAGCGCCTGTGGTCGGGGCTGGGGGCAGACACCTGGGACTTGATCAGCCGGGCGGTCGCCGAGCAGTACGACGCGATCTTCGCCGCGATGCCGCCGGGCCTCCTCACCTACGGCAACGTCGATGTTCCGCCGCTGTGGCCGCAACATGTGCGGCCCGACCACACGGTCCTGGACGGCGCATCGGTGCAGGTGGGCGGGTTGCGGCTGGGCTTCGTGGGCGGGGGCCTGCCCTCCCCGATGCGTACTCCGTACGAAATCCCGGAGGAGGACTTCGACGCCAAGATCGACGCGATGGGTCCGGTCGACGTGCTGTTCTCCCACATTCCTCCCGCGATCCCGGAACTGACCTACGACGTGGCCGCGCGCCGCTTCGAGCGCGGGAGCCTCGGGCTGCTGCGCGCGGTGCAGCGCTGGCAGCCGCGGTTCCTGTTCCACGGCCACGTGCACAATCCGCTGGTGGCCAGGATGCGCGTGGGCCGAACCGAGATCATCAACGTGGGCCATTTCCGCGCCCGCGGCGCGCCCCTCATCGCCGAGGTCCCGGTGGCACCCGCCTGATGCCGCGCATGAGCGCAGCGGTGCGCCGGTCGGCTAGCCCAATCCACCCTGTGGCCTGACGTGTCAACGGTTCCTCAACAGCCATTCCCGCAGCGCAGCCGGCACCGGGCGGCGTGATTGCCGCCCGGTGGCGGGCAGCGCGACGAAATCCAGGGCGTGCGCCGCGGCTGAGCGGGGATTGCCGGCCGGGCCCGAGATTCCGACGCGTTCCCCGTCACGAGTACGGGCCCGAGATTCCGACGCGTTCCCCGTCACGAGTATTCGTCGTGCTCCGGGGCTGGCGGGGTGTGCGGGTTCTGCGGCTGCAGCCTCCGGCGGGGGGCGGGTGGCGGATCGTGGGACCGGCCCCGCGGTGCGGGGCCACGGCAGGTAGATGCACCCGTCCGCGGGGCTTCGCACCCGAGGCGGGGGTGTTTCCGGCGGTCCGTGGCCGGTAGATGCACCCGATCCGGGGGTTTGCACCCGCAGCGTGGGCTCCCAGCGGCGTGTCGCGGTCGATCCGCCCCCGCCACGGGTGCAAAGCCCCCCACCGGGTGCAAACTCGGGGGCCGATCCGCCCCTCGCGCCGTCGCGGGGGCGCGGTAGCCGCCGCGGGCGCGGACCGGTTGGCCGAAAGCCCGTGTCCGCACACCAGCAGCTCGCCGGCAGATTGGGGTTTAGGCTCAGGGCGTGCGCACGGTAGTTGTCACCGGGTCGGCCGGGTCCGGTACCAGTTCCGTGGCGCTCGGGCTCGCGCACCGGCTGGGGGCCGACGGCCGACGCACGGTGCTGGTGCGCCCGTCGGATGGCGTGCCACAGATGGACGGATCCGCGACCGGCGTCACGATCAAGGAGATCGACACCCTGTCGTGGGGCGAGTCGGCCTGGGAGGCTGCAGGTACGGTCCGCGGACTGTTGGGCGAACCCTGGACATCCCTGCGCGGACACAGCGTGCTCCCTATCCCCGGGCTGCGCGAGCTGGCTTGGTGGGCCGTGATCCGCGAGGTGTGGCACGGGCCCTGGGACGCCGTCGTGATCGATGCCGGCCCGGTCGACAACGCGCTGCCGTGGCTGATGCTGCCGGACGAGTGCGTCGGCGTGCTGCGGCGGGCCTGGCCCTTGGCTGAACGGGCAGGTGCTGCGGCGGGCCGGCTGGAGGCCGGCTCCTGGCACCTGCGCGCGATGGCCAGGTTCGACAGCGAGGCGGCGGAGCTGGCCGATCAGCTGCGCTCGGGCGGCACGTCGGTGCAGCTGGTGACCGAGCCGAGGCGCCATCAGCTGTCGCGGGCGCTGCAGGCGCTCACCCCGCTGGCGCTGTACGAGCACTCCGTGACCGACATCATCGTCAACCGGGTCGACGAGCGGGCGGAATACGATCACGCCGTGTTGGAGGGTCTGGCGGCGCAGCTGCCGACATGCACCGTCCGGCATGCGGCAGCCAGGCCGGTACCACCGGCGCCATCGGAGCTGGGCGCCGAGATCTACCCCGACCCCGCACCTTCGCCCCGGCCTCCCCGGCCCCGCGTCGGCAGGTCGGGGGAGTTCTTCGTGTGGCACTGGCCGTTGCCGTTCGCCGACCCCTCGCGCACCTCTGCGGTGGTCGAGGGCGATGACCTCGTGCTCACCGCCGCGTCGGCCCGCCGCGTGGTACCGATCCCCAGCGTGCTGCGGCGCTGCCGGCTGATCGGGGTGGTGGCACAGGGTCAGGTGCTGGTGCTGCGGTTCTCACCCATCGCGGAAGTCTGGCCGCAACAGGCCGAGGAGGAGCAATGACCGACAACGAGCCCACGCCTGATCCGGCGCCCTGGTGGCACAGCGGGGCGGAGGGGCTGCCCGACATCGAGGCGCTGCTCGGGCCGGACGCCATGGAGGCGGTCGGCGACGTCGCCGAGGAGGCGCTGAAGCTGTTCGTCGTGCTGCGCGACCGGTTCGGCGCCGCGCCCGGAGAACCCGGGATCCAGCCGGAGGGAGGGGCGGCGCCGGCGTGGAGCGCGATGCTCGGACAGTTGGCATCGGGGGCGGTGAAGGCCGTCAACGACGTAGCCGCAGCGGCCATGGACAGCCAGTCGCCCTTGCGCGCCGGGGCAGGGCACGCGGCAGGGCACCAGACCGACCGGCAAGGGGTGTCGGGCGAGGCCCAACCGGTGCTCCCGGGCGAGGCGGCTGCCTGCGCCTACTGCCCGGTATGCCAGGCCATTGCGATGTTCCGCACCGTCCCGATGAGCACCTGGCACCGGCTGGCCGCCTCGATCGTGGAGGTTGCAGATGCCGCGCGGGATCTCGCCGGCAGCCCCCCCGGGTCGACGTCCGGCCCGGTGGTGGTGATCGCCGAGCCCGGCGGGCCCTACACCTCCGTCGAGGAGTTCCTCAGCAGCGTCGAGGTGGGCGCCCCGCACCCGCAGGAGCCGTCCTGAGGCAGGGCGGATGCAATTCGCGCCACGGCAGGCGCTCGCTGAGGCTGTTTCAGTAGCCTGGCCAGGACAGCGGCGGCAATGGGACGGACGGTACGCAGATGACGGTCACGATCGGCGTTGACATCGGCGGCACCAAGATCGCGGCCGGGATCGTGGGTCCGGAGGGCGACGTGCAGGCCGTCGGGCGCAGATCGACCCCGAAACGGGACGCCGACGCGGTGGTCGAGGTGATCAGCGAACTCGTCGACAGTCTGGTCAGGGGCACGGAGGAGGAGATCATCGGGGTCGGTCTCGGCGTGGCCGGGTTCGTCGATGCCACGCAGTCGATGGTCCTCACCGCTTCGAACCTGGGGTGGAACTCCGTACCGATCAAGGCGAAGCTCGAACGGTCCCTGTCACTGCCCGTGATCGTCGAGAACGACGCCAATGCGGCCGCCTGGGGCGAGTACCGCTTCGGCGCCGGTGTCGGCCGCACGGACATGATCATGGTGACGGTCGGGACCGGGGTCGGCGGCGGCATTGTTATGTGCGGCAAGCTCCAGCGCGGCGCCCACGGCCTGGGATCCGAGTTCGGACACATGGTCCTGGTGCCCGAGGGCCGGCTGTGCGCCTGCGGTCTGCACGGCTGCTGGGAGCAGTACGCCAGCGGCAGCTCGCTGGTGCGCTACGCCCGTGATCTGGCCGGGGAGGATCGCACCGAGGCAGAGATCATGCTCTCGCTGGGCGACGGCACGCCCGAAGGGATCCAGGGGCTGCACGTCTCCGATGCGGCGGCACAGGGCGATCCGGTGGCGCTCGAGGCCTTCGATCGCCTCGGCCTGTGGCTGGGGCGGGGGATGGCCGATATCGCCGCAATGCTCGATCCGGCGGTGTTCGTCGTCGGAGGGGGCGTCATCGAGTCCGGGGACCTGATCCTGCGGCCCACCATGGAGAGCTTCGCCGCGTCGCTGGTCTCGCGCGAGGTCCGTCCCCTCACCCCGATCGTGCCCGCGATCCTCGGCAACGCCGCCGGCATCGTGGGCGCCGGCGACCTGGCGCGCCCCGAGAACCGCGCGTAGCACCATCGGTGCGGTTCAGGCCTGCCAGTGCGGGACGAGGGCGGATGCCAGCTGCTCGCAGAACAGCCCGACGTCGGTCACCACCCCCTCGGCGTGGGCCGATCCCCGGTCGGAGAGCTTGGTCACGGTCGCGGGGTTGATGTCCACACAGACCAGCGGGATGGATGCCGGAAGGATGTTGCCGGTCGCGATGGCGTGCAGCATCGTGGCGATCATCAGGGCGTAGCTGACGCCGGGCAGTTCCGCCCGCATCCGGCGCTGCCCATCGAGGATGTCGGTGATCGTGTCCGGGAGCGGCCCGTCGTCGCGGACCGAGCCGACCAGCACGAACGGCTTGCCGGCGGTGACCATGGCGTGCATGATCCCGCCGGTGATCAGGCCCTCGGCCACCGCGGCGCCGATCGAGCCGGCGCGGCGCACCCGGTTGATCGCGCGGATGTGGTGCTCGTGCC
>CAZECO010000069.1:0-16934 GCA_964510455.1 uncultured Actinomycetes bacterium | reverse complement strand
GACCGCTGCTGCGCGTCTTCCTCGGGGACATGACCTACAAGCTGCTGCGCGCCACACCGGTGCCCGCCGTCGTGCTGCCGCGGCACACCGAGGCGGGGTAGTTGGGGTAGGCGGCGTGGAGCGTCGGCAATCGATGCCGGTCACGGGAGTGTGGCCCCGATCCACGGCACTGCGCGCCAGATGTGGGGCCGATCCGGTCGGGGTCCTTCCCCCAGACCCGGAGTGGTGGGCCGCGACCCGCCGAGCCAACATTCCACCGCGCTGCGCGCCAGACATGGCCGATCCCGTCGGGAATCGCCCCCCGACCCGGCGCGACGGCTACCGGCCGACGCGATTCCCCAGGTCGGCCAGGAACAGCACCTCGGCGACGATCGAGTCCGACAGCTCCTTCAGGTGGATGCTCTCGTTCGGCGCGTGGATCTTGGCCAGCGGATCCTGCGCCCCGACGCCGAGCACCTCAAGGTCCGGGAACTTCTCGATCAGGTTGGCCACGAAGGGCACTGCGCCGCCCATCCCCTGCTGGGTTGGGGCCGCCCCGTATGCGGTCTCGGCCGCTGCCGCGAACGACTGGTAGGCCGGGCCGCCCACCGCGACGGCGGTCCCGTTGGCAGGCACCCCGGGCTCGAACTGCACCTTGACCCCCCACGGCGCGTGCCGATGCACGTGTGCGGCCAGCAGTTCCGTCGCCTCGTCTCCGTCCAGCCCGGCGGGGATCCGGACGCTGATCTTGGCCTTCGCCACCGGGATCAGCGCGTTCGGGGCGGTGGCGACCTCCGGTGCGTCCAGTCCGACCACGCTGACCGCGGGTTGAGAGTACAGGTGCGAGGCGATGGAGTGGGTGCCGATCCGCGGGACCCCCGGCAGGAACCCGGCGAGCTCCTTGTAGGCGTCCTCCGGGAAGTCGGCGCCGCTCCATGTCGAACCGGTGATGCCGTCGATAGTCGCGTTCCCGTCATCGTCGACCAACGTCGCCAACAGCTTGATGAGCACCATCAGTGCATCCGGGGCGGCGCCGCCGAAGACCCCGCTGTGCCGCGGCTCGCCCAGCGTCGCCACCGTGACGACGCCCTCGATGATGCCGCGCAACTGGGTGGTGAAGGTCGGCTGCCCGAGTGTGACGTTGCCCATGTCGGCGATGACCGCGGCGTCCAGGTCGGCGAACACATCCGGCTTGTGCGTCGGCCACTCCTCGAAGTCCCCGCCGTACTCCTCCTCGCCCTCCAGCAGGATGCGCAGGTTCACCGGCGGATTCCCCTCGAACGCCCGCAGCACCGCGATGTGGCTGACGACGCCGGACTTGTCGTCCGCAGCCCCCCTGCCGTGCAGCCGGCCGTCCACCTCATGGGGCTCGAACGGGCTGGTCACCCACTTGGACAGCTCGCCCCCGGGCTGAACGTCGTAGTGGCTGTACAGCAGCACCAGCGGAGCCCCGGGCGGGCCCTTCACCTCAGCCTTGACGGTCTGCACGCCCGACGAGCTCGCGATCAGCTCGACATCGGTCGCACCAGCGTCCCGCAGCAGTTGCGCCACCGCAGCCGCAGCCTGGTGGACGGGCTCGAGGTCGAACCCCGGGAAGTTGACCGACGGGATGCGGACCAATTCCTCGAGGTCCCGGCGGACCTGGGGCATCAGCGCTTCGACCCGTGCCCTCAGGGCGGCGATATCGGACTCGGACAAGGAGAGGCTGGTCATGGGCCACAGGCTACTTGTGGCGGAACCTTCAAGGCATGTGTTGACCGGCGCATTGGCGCCATGATGATGCAAAGCACAGGAGGCACCGTGAGCAACCGCACCTACCGGCTGACCGAAATCGTCGGCACGTCGCCAGAGGGCATAGACCACGCAATCCGCAACGGCGTGGAACGAGCGTCGCAGAGCCTGCGCCACGTCGACTGGTTCGAGGTCACGGAGGTCCGCGGCTACGTCCGCGACGGCGAGGTCGACCACTTCCAGGTGACCATGAAGATCGGCTTCCGCCTCGAGGACGCCTGACGCTGATCAGGCGCCGGCGTTGCGCAGCAGGAAATCGCGTTCCGGATTCCTGCCGCCGTCCGGGTCCGGCACGGGCTCGCTGGGAGCCTCGGCGACCCACGTGGCCGGGTCCGGGCGGGGCGGCAGGCCGACGAAGTCGACCGCTTCCTCGTCGATGGGCTGCTCGTCGATGGGCTGCTCGTCGATCACGACTCCTCCTCAGTGCCGGTAGGTCCCGGCGATGGTCGCCCTGCCCACGGCATGCGCCGTCAGGTGGAACCCGACGATGGCGGCAGGAGTGTCGGGTGCGAGCCCGAGGTGCGGCACATCGAGTGCGTGCACCACGAACAGGTACCGGTGCGGGTGGTCCCCAGGCGGCGGTCCGCACCCCTGGTACCCGTCGCTGCCGTAGTCCGTACGGAATTGCACCGCACCCGCGGGCAGGTGGGATCCGTCGGGACTGCCGGCGCCCCGCGGAAGGCTGGTGGTCGTGACGGGCAGGTCTGCCAGCAGCCAGTGCCACCAGCCGCTGGCGGTCGGCGCGTCGGGATCGAAACAGGTGATCGCGAACGATTGTGTCGCCGCGGGGAATCCCGACCAGGACAACTGCGGCGACAGGTTCTGACCCCCCGCGCTGTCATGGACATGCTGCTTGTCCATCGGCTCGCCATCGGTGATGTCCTCGCTGGTCACCGTGAAGGTGGGAACCTCGGGAAGATTGTCATACGGACTGCCCGGCGGGGTCCTGTCAAGTCGCATGTAGCCCCCTTTCGTCGCGGACAGCCTACTCCCGGGAAGTGCGCCATCACGAGCGGCGTCCGTCCGTGGTTCCTGGGATCCGACGGGACTTGGCGCGGCCGGACGCGCGATCGGTGGGGGTGTTGCGGGACGCGGTCGTAGGGAGCGGTCCGGCGAACGGGGCGGATGCCGCATTGGTGCGGCCGCGTCGGGCAACGGCCGAAGCCATCGTGTGGCTGCGGTGCCGCATCAGCCGCATGGATCCGTGCCGGGGCGCTCGGGGCCGGACGCAGCGCTCGTCCCCGCAGGCCTCGACACAGACCCCCCGCGCGGATGGCACACTTGCGGTCGTGGCCGCGGGCGCCCTGGCGTTGGACGTGCTTCTCGGCATCCTCATCATCGCGCTGGGATCCATCGCGGTCGGTGCGACCGCGCCCCGCTGGCCGGACGCGCGGCTGCGTCGAGACCGAGGGCCGCTGCGGCTGATGCCGGGTGACACCCCCGAGCGCTACGAACGGCTCGGGGCCGGCCGGTTGAAGCGCTTCTTCCCGGAGATGGGAACCGTCTTCGGCGGGGTCAGCAAGAGCATCCCGCCCGACCTCGGCGATCCCGTGTCGATCCGCACCTACCTCATCGAGGTGCGGCGCGCGGAATGGGTGCATTGGCTGTCGATCCTGACCTGGCTTCCGCTGCCGCTCTTCCAACCCTGGTGGCTGGCCGGCGCCTTCCTGCTGCCGACCGTGCTGGTGAATGGGTCCGCGCAGATCATCCTCCGCTACAACAGAGTGCGGCTCTATGGGCTGCTCGACGCGTCGGGGGCGGCGCGGGAAGGGTGAGGTAGTGACGGGCGTGGTGCGCGGTTCGGCATGGAAGGGCATGGCACGGTAGGCGGCAGCCCGGGCGGATCGGCCACGGGGCCGTGGGCACCGACGCGGCATCCCCTCTCTTCTGCACCCGGTCGCAGGCGGGAGGCCCAAGCCCACAGCCGCAGCCATGGACGTCTGGCACTTCCGTGTCGTACGGGTGTGCGAACCTGGGGCTGTTCCGGGGTTGCGGCGGCACGCCGGCGGGTTGTCCACCGGGGTGCTTGACCAGGGTGTCGAACATATGTACTCTGGGCGTGGCCCGTTGAGATCAGGTGTTGCGAAGGGGGCTCCGGTTCGGCCGGGGCGGCGAGAAGGTGCGCGCGTGCGCGCGGGGGGTTCTTCCTTGTCCGTCTGTTTCGGTTGTTTGCCGGGGGTGGTTGCGATGTGTCGCGTGCTGGACGATCTGGTGTCGGCGGTGGCCGCGGTGTCGGCCCTGCCGGTGCCGACCGGGCTGGGCGCCGGTGATGTGCTGGCGCAGCGGGTGGCCGCGGTGGCCGCCTCGGTGGCGGACCTGCAGCGGGATCTGGCGGTGCTGATGTCCGCCCAGCGGCGGGAGGACCCGGCCTCGGACCCGAAGGGGGCCGCGGTGCGGGCGGGGGTGCCGCAGCACCAGTGCACGCTGCTCGGCAAGCTGGGCACGTTCTGCGACGAGCACCCCGCGGTCGGGGCCGCCTGGGCCGCCGGGGATGCGACCGCCGACCAGGTCGCGGTGCTCCAGGACGCCGCGAAACGGCTGCCCACCCCCGCCATGCGGGCCTCGCTGGTGGCCGCGGTGCTGCCGCACCTGAAGGGCCTGTGCCGGAAGCAGACCCGGGAGCTGGTCGCCGCCACCGCCGACCTGCTCAACCCCGGGGACCCCGACGCGCAGGAGCGCCGCGACTACGACCACCGGTCGCTGGTGTGGTCGGAGTTCGCCGGCGGGGTGAGCTTCCAGGGCTACCTGCCCGCGACCGAGGCGGCGGCGTTCACCGCCGCCATCGACGCGCTGGCCGCCGCGCAGCGGGCACAGGGAGACGGCCGCAGCATGGCCCAGCGGCGGGCGGATGCTTTGGCGCAGCTGGTGGCCACCGCCACCGCCAACGGGATCCCCGCCGGCGGCGGGCTGCCCGCCGCCCTGACCCTGATCGTGCCGCTGGCCGAGGCCGGGCGGGTCGCCGCGAAAGACCCGTCCCGCCACGGGCTGGAGTTCGCCACCCGCACCCGCGGCACCGCCACGGTGGGGGGCCGCCATGCGGGGGACGCCGCGGTCCGGTTCGGGCTGTGCTGCGCCGCCATCACCCCCGTCCTGGTGGCCGACCCCCCGCCGACCGGGCTGCTCGGCCGGATCGCGAAGACCCCGGTCGAGCCGCTGCTGGCGGGCCGGTCGGTGCGGCTGGCCACCCCCGCCCAGCGCAAAGCACTCGCCCTGCGCGACGGCGGCTGCGTGATCCCCGGCTGCACCATCGCCGCCCCCTACACCCAGCCCCAC
Organism: uncultured Actinomycetes bacterium; assembly: GCA_964510455.1. Classification (GTDB taxonomy): domain Bacteria; phylum Actinomycetota; class Actinomycetes; order S36-B12; genus CAVXYG01. The sequence continues at coordinate 11,891 of CAZECO010000069.1, read as the reverse complement.
CACGTCACCGGCTGGGCCCTGGACGGGCCCACCGACCTGCCCAACCTCGCATCGCTTTGTTTCGTCCACCACCGGCAGGTCGAACTCGGCGACTGGGAGTTGATCAAACGAGACCCAGGGGACCCGAGACCCCACGACCGGGCCCTGGAACACCCCGCCTGGTGGATCCTGCCCCGCAACCCATAACCCCCCACAAGGCACCCGCGCCCGACCCGGCACACCCGGGCCGGGCGCGCAGCACCCCCGCGGGGACACCCACCATGACGTGGTCGGAGGAAGAGCCGCGGAAACGGGTCGACCACCACCCGTGATTCGTGAGGTGCTCAGGCAGGTAGGCGCTCAACACCCGGGCACCCAGAGGCAACCCCCGCCGCCAGCGGCGACATGCCGATCCCGCCGAGAAGCCGACTCGCGACGCCCAGCACCAGCCCGCCAGCAAGCGCTCAGTGCCCGGTCGCCACCTTCGCGCCCTTCGCCTGGCCGATGCCTCCCAGCAGGTCGCCGAACCAGGGGACGTCGATGTCGAACGGCTTGCCCCCGGCGATCCGGCTGAATTCGATCGCCCGCAGCCTGCCGCCCTGGTCCTCGTCGTGGCCGATCACGCCGCCCTCGCGCCGCAGCGCGCACTCCACCGCCAGGTCGGTGCACGCCTTGATCAGCCGCAGGTCGTCGGCGTTCGCCGCAGCCGCGCGGGCGAAGTAGCCGCTCTTCCAGACCTGCGTCTTCTCCGCGTTGACCATCTCGCCGAACTGCTTGCCGAACCACTGGCCGGGGTTGATCTTGTCGAGCTTCACGTGGCCGAACGCGTCGCGCGGGACCTCGGCGCCCGACGACTCGAGCTCGGCGATGATCTCGGTCACTCCAGCGCCCTCGGACAGGAAGATGTTCGCGCAGCCGAGGTCGTCCATGACGGCCTTCAGGCGCGCCGCCTCGGCTGCCACGTCGAACGCCATCTCCGGCACGAACACTGCGTGGACGTCCCAGCGCCTTTGGTCCAGGCCGATGCCGGGGTTCATCTCCTGGCTCCCCAGCCACTGCCGGTACTTCGCCGCCGTCGCTGCGGTCAACCAGCCGCAGTTGCGTCCCATGACCTCGTGGATGATCAGCGACCGGGGGTTCGCGCCATGCTCGGCGATGATGTTCTGCGCATAGATCGAGCCCTGCTCCGCGGCCGTCCAAGCCCCCAGCGACTGCTTGATCGGGAAGACGTCGTTGTCGATGGTCTTCGGCAGCCCGACCACCGTCAGTTCGTAGTCATGCTCATGAAGGTACGCCGCGAGGTCGGCGGCCGTCGTATTCGTGTCGTCGCCGCCGATGGTGTGGATCACGTCCACCCCGTCGGCCTCCAGCTGGTTCGCGGCCACCTCCAACGGATTCTGTCCCCGCTGCACCAGGCCGCGCCCGGTGCAGTCCTCGACGTTGGTGAGCTTGACCCGGGAGTTGCCGATCGGGCTGCCGCCGTACCGGTGCAGCAGCGCCGCCTTCTCGCGAACCTCTGGTGTGATCGTGATCGACTCACCGAGCAGCAGGCCCTTGTAGCCGTCGGTGTAGGCGATGAGCTCGACCTCGGGCGCGATCTCCGAGTAGCGCTCGATGAGGCCCCCGACCGCGGAGGACAAGCACGGGGCCAGGCCCCCAGCCGTGAGCATTGCAACCTTGCGAACCGTCATGGGCCGCAGCCTAGTGAACGTGGCGCCCCAACGCCGTCCCACACGACCGACCTTCTGCGTGGCACAACATCGGCTCGTAGGGTGAACCTGGATGAAGGGAGACGCCGTGAGCACCGTTCCTGTCGATATAGGCATCAAGGAGGACGACCGCGCAGCGATCGCCGATGCGCTGGCGCAGCTGCTCGCGGACAGCTACACGCTGTACCTGAAGACCCACAACTACCACTGGAACGTGACGGGACCGCACTTCGGAGAACTGCACACGCTGTTCGAGTCCCAGTACCAGGACTTGGCGCTTGCCGTCGACGAGATCGCGGAACGCATCCGCGCCCTGGGCCACCGGGCACCGGCGTCCTATGCGGAGTTCGGCGCCCGGACCTCGATTCCCGAGGCCGGACCCGGAAAGACGTCAGCGATGGACATGGTGCGGGCGCTGGCCCAGGATCATCAGGCAGTCGCGAGGGCGGCGTCCGTGGTCATCGCAGTCGCCGACGCTGGGTCCGACGAGCCGACGCAGGGGATGGCCACCGACCGGCAGCAGGTGCACGAGAAGGCGGCCTGGATGCTGCGCTCGTTCCTGGAGTGACCCGCCGGACGAGCACCGCCGTCCAGCACCGCGGCCTTCCGCCTTCAGCACGTGGGTGCGCGCGGGCAGGCGGGCTGCGACCGCGGCGGGAGCGTGCAGCCCAGCTGCCGACTCCGCCCCGCCACACCCGTCATTCCTGCGCCGCAGCGATCTCTTGCTGGCAGTAGGCGACCGCGGCCTCCACCGTCTCGAACAGGTTCTCCGACCCCAGGTAGTCCATCAGCCCCGCGTCAACCAGGTCGACCCGCAGGGACTCCCGCATCGTGGCGAAGACCAGTCCGATGCCGCGATCCGTGAGGCCCCGCTTGAGGTCCAACAGGGAGGCCTGCGCCGCAGAGTCGGTGTCCGGCACGCCCGCCGCGTCGAACACCAGCCAGTGCACGGGCTGCGGGGCGGCGCCGATAGCCGACCAGATGCGCGCCACCACGCGCTGACTGTTGGCGAAGAAGATCCGGTCGTCGAGCCGGTAGACGACCACACCGGGGATCACCTCGGCATCGGCGTGGCTGCTGACGTTGCCGTACCGGCCGATGCTCGGCACATACCCCTGGACCGCGTCGTGCGGGTTCGCCACCCTCCGGACGACATCAGCCATCGACAGCACCACGGCGACGAAGATCGCCGTCAGCACCCCGACGGTCAGGACCAGGGCGAGCGTCATGAGGGCGATCAGCACCTCGGCGCGGCTGCTGCGGCGCAGCATCACCCAGGCGCCGGACTCGATGATCCCGATGGAGGCCACGATGATGATGGCCGCCAGCACCGAGGTCGGCAGGTACTCGATCGGGCCGACCAGGAACACCAGGATGATGGCCACCGCAACCGCGTTGACGATGCCTCCGACCTGGCTGGTCACCCGCATCGAGTCGTTCACCGCGGTGCGGGATCCGCTGGCACCGATCGGCATGCCCGCCGTGAGCCCCGCGGCGACGTTGGACGCGCCGAACGCGAGCAGTTCCTGGTTCGCGTCGACGGTCTCCCGGTTCTTCGCCGCGATGGCGCGCGAGATCAGGATCGCGTCGGAGAAGCTGACCAGGAAGATGCCGATCGCGGGCACCACCAGCGATCCCACATCCTCCGCGGACACCGCCGGCAGGGTGAGCGGCGGCAGCCCGGGCGGAACCGGCCCGACCAGTGCGACCCCGTGGGCGCCGAGGTCCAGCGCCCACGCGGCGATGATCCCGGTGATCACCACGATCAGCGCTGCGGGCAGTTTCGGCAGCAGCCGGGCGAGGAAGACGAGCAGCACCATCGAGGAGATGCCGACGGCGACCGTGGGGCCGTTGATCTCATCGAGCTGATGGAGGTAGTCCCACAGCTCGGTCACGGCGTTGTCGCCCGAGGAGTCCAGGCCGGTGAGTTTGCCGATCTGGCCGATGATCAGCACGACAGCGACGCCGGCGATGTAGCCCACGAGCACCGCCTGGGACAGGTAGTCGGCCATCCAGCCGATCTTCGCCACGCGCGCCAGGATGAACACCAGCCCGGTCATCACCGCAAGCATCGAGACCAGCGCCACCCACTTCTCGGGGTCGCCGCCGGCGAGCGGAGCCACGGCCGCACCCGTGACCAGCGCGACGGTTCCCTCGGGCCCGACCACGGTGCGCGGGGTGGACGACAGCAGCGCGTACAGCAGGACGGGGACGATGAGCGTGTACAGGCCCGTGGTGACCGGCACGCCCGCCACTTCCGCGTACGCCATCGACGATGGGAGCGTCAGCGCCGCAACGGTGAGGCCGGCGACCGCGTCGATCCGGAAGCGCGGCCTGCTGTAGCCGCGCACCTGGCGCATCAGGGGCAGCACCCTCGCGGGGCCCTTGGACCGCTTCTTCGTCGCGAACACCGACTTGCCGCCATAGGCGACGGAGACCGGCATCGCCGGGCGCTCGTCGGGGGGGTCCACATCAAGATGGCCCACGAGAACCTCCGGATACCCCGACCTGGCCACAGCGTGAACGGCCGTTGAACAGCAGGTGACGGCCAGACACTACACCGCGCAGGGGGCAGGCTGCTCGCAGAGCGCACCTGAAGCATCCGCGATCCCGGTTGGCGGCTGCCGCAGCAGCCGAGCAGACTGGCGGTATGTGCCGCAATATCACCACCTTGCGCGGGCTGGAGCCGCCCGCCACTGCCGAAGAGATCGACGCAGCCGCGGAGCAGTACGTCCGAAAGGTGAGCGGCGTGAGCAAGCCCAGCGCGTTGACCGAGGCGGCCTACCGGCAGGCGGTGCAGGAGGTCGCAGCCGCGACTGCCAGGCTGCTGACGGCGCTGCCGCCGCGACGCGTCCCCCCGCCCACGGAACCCCCGCTTCGCCGGTTGGCCGAGCGGCACGTGCACATCGGCGGGTAACCGTGCGCAGCGACCCCTAGACTCCCTGACGCTGGGCGCTGCTGCGGCGCCGGGCAGCGCCGAGGAGGTGGCCCATGGCTGGGACTCGGGTCGCCCTCGCCGCTGGCCTCGTGGCTGCGGTATTCGCACTGGTCGCCTGCACCGGGGCTCCCCCGCCCCGGGAACCGCTGGAACCGAGCCCCAGCCAAGTGCCTCCCGACAAGGAGGCGTGGTCCCATGCGGTTGTCGAGATCAGCCCAACCGACGCCGCCGGGGAGCCGTGCTGGCGCGGCTCGGGCACGATCGTGGACGCGCAGGGGACGATCCTGACCAACTTCCACGTCGTGAAGAACGAACCGATGTTCTGCGACTACCAGCAGCTGGTCATCAGCGTCACCTCGTCCAGCGACGATCCGCCCGAACCCGCCTACCTCGGCGGCGTGCTCGCATTCGACCCGGCGGTCGACCTCGCCGTCGTCACGGTGCTGACGGACCTCGACGGGGACCCGGTGACCGAGCCGTTCCCGTTCATCCCGGTCGGCGATTCGGACGCGGTGCGACTCGGCGACGGGCTCACCGTGCTCGGATATCCCGGGATCGGCGGGAAGACCGTCACCCTGACCGAGGGGGTCGTCTCCGGGTTCCTCGAGTCCGCCGAGACTCCGGGGTCGCGCGGGTGGATCAAGACGCAGACCTCCATCTCGGGCGGCAACTCCGGGGGCGCCGCGATCTCGACGAACGGCACGCTCATCGGCGTCCCGACCCAGGTGTCCGCCGGCGATGACGTGGCAGTGGCCGACTGCCGGTTCCTGCAGGACACCAACGGCGACGGATCGATCGACCAGGACGATTCGTGCATCCCCACCGGCGGGTTCATCAACGGAGTCCGTCCGGTGAACCTCGCGGCCCCGCTTCTCGTAGAAGCTGCCACCGCCGACATCATCCCGGTGGAGGACCTCGCACCGATCGAAGAGGTCATCGAAACCTCCGAGCCCGATGCGTTCGGTCTCAGATTCGGCACCGACGTCTCGAACGATGACGAGTTGGTCGGAGAGGATGTCGCCTTCCCCAGCGGGACCACCCGGCTGTGCGGGCTCTTCGAGTACACCGGCTGGTCCGTCGGCGCCAGCTACGACCTGGTGTGGCTGCTCGACGGCGCGACCCAGGATGAGCGGAGCATCATGAGCGAATCCTGGTGGGGCGGCGACAGCGGCACCTGGTGGATCTGCACCCAAGACGGGGGACCGCTGGAGGACGGGCTGTGGGAGCTGTTCATCTACCACGACTCCTCGGAGGCGCTCCTTGCCGACTCCGTCTTCGTCGGCGACTACTACCCGGTGCTCCCGTTCGACATCACGAATAGGACCGGTGCGGCGATCTGCTACCTGTACGCATCCCCCGTCGCCAGCTCGACCTGGGGCCAGGACGAGCTCGGGTCCGCCGAAGTGCTCGCAGTGGGTGCGACACACCAGCTCCTGCTCGCGCAAGAGGTGTACGACTTCCGCGCCGCCGACTGCAATCACGAGACCCTCGATACCGTCGGGGACGTCGACATCGCAGTCGTCGCGAGCCTGACGCTCGACGGCTCGGGGGGGTGACGGCTGGGCTCCCGCCTGCCCGTCGACTTGCCGGCGTCAGCGGTCGGTGTACTTGAGAATCGTGCAGGTGATCGCCGTTCCCGCGTCGACCGTGCTCCCAGGCTGGAGGTCCTGCGACACGAGGTACCAGTTGGAGTCGATCACGGGCAGACGGTTGGCACCCAGTCCGTCGGTAGCCGGCATCACCACCAGTCCGTTGGCGCGGAGGAGATCCTGGGCTGCCTGGTAGTCCATCCCTGTGACGTCCGGCACCAGCGCAGTCGCAGGTTGCACCGGAGCCGCCGGTGCGGGGTCCGATGGCTGCGGGCTCGCCGGGGTCGTGCTCGGGGCGGTCGGTCTCACGTCCTCGACCCGCTGGACAGCCGGGTCCTTGGGCGCATAGTCGTGGGCAGCGACGGTGCCGTCCCCGTCGCTGTCGAGGACTGGTTCCGGGCTGGGCGACGCGGATTCGGCCGACTCGCTCCGTGCGGACGTGTGCTCGGCGTCGGAGCATGCCGCCAATCCGATCGCCAACGCACAGGCTCCCATCGCAATCTTGTTGCGTGTCGCTTCAGGTTCCCCCATGGATTACTTGCTGCGCAGAGCAGCAGACTGTGCCTTCGATTCCGCGTGCCGCTCGAGCGTGCACCGCGATAACCGTCAGATCTTGCTGACCGGCCCGCAGTCGCTATCGATAGTGAAGGTGCTGCCAGGGACATTCGTCACCGTGAAGACCGGCCGCCCAGCGTCCTCAAAGAGGTTGTTCAGGATGTCGTTGCCCTTGTCCTGCGACATGTAGCAGCCCTTACCGTTGACGTCGTTCAATGTGCGGTACCGACCGGCAGTCAATTCCTCGGGGACCAGATAGGTGCCGGGCCAGATCTTGGAAGCGTCGATCGCCATCTCCGTCTGGGTGACCGCTGTTTCCCGCTGCGCGACCTCGGCTTCCTTCGCGGCCACGTCCGATTCGCGCTGCGCCAGATCCGTGTTGCGGCCCTCGTACGAGGCAATCGTCGCGGCGATCTCCTCGTCGGCCCGAGCCTCGGCTGACGCAATCTGTTCCTCGAAGCCGGCCTTCTCGTCCTCGAGCGCGGCATTTTCGTCTTCGAGCGCGGCATTTTCGTCCTCGAGCGCAGCGATCTGCTCTTCTTGCGCTGCTTGATTGCCCGCCGCCGGAATGGCGGAGATCGCATAACCGGCAATGGACGCTACTGCAATCGCACCTGCGACGAGGAGTCGCGTCTTGCGTGTCTTTCCGCGCTCTTGCTGATCCGCCAGAGTTGGCACAAGTTCGTCGATAGTCATTTCATCCCCCGATTTCGGGGCCGTGGCCCCCGCTACTATTCGCAATTCTGTCAGCCCACGAGGGAAGGAAATCCCACTCTCCGTGTGACTTCCAACACAGTGAGTGACGGCGGCTGGGCAGTGGGATGCTCCGGATTCTGGCGGGGGTGGGGCAGGCGGTTGCCCGCGGCCAATCGTCGGGCAGGCCTGGAGTCTGCACCCGGTTGCGGGGCTTTGCACCGTCTGCGGGGGTGTTCCCAGGCCGTCCTAGGCCGGTTCTTGCACCCGTTGCGGGGCTCCCTTCCACGCTCAGCACACACCAAAGCCCCCAAGCGGGTGCCGGCTCGGGCGCGATCCGCCCCTCGGACCGGGTGCATAGTCGCGAGCCGTCGGCCGGGTACTGCGGGCGCGCCCCCGATCCTGGACACCCCGCTGAGCCGAGAGGAGCGAAGCCCCCGTGTCGGGTTCGACAGACCTCCGTGGGGCCGGTAGCCTGCGCCTCGGGCGGCCTGTCGAAGCGCGCGAAGCGAATCACCCGCTCCCCGCCAACTTCCGCAGCGCGAGCAAAGGCTCATCAATGCCGGCGCCTGTTGCGCTGGTGACCCGATCGGTCTGGGCCCCGCTCGGCAGCCGCCCCGCAGCGCGCTGATCACCGTCGACGGCAGCCGCGACGCGTCCTACCGGGCCTGGTCCATCAGGCGGGCAGGGTTGTGAGTGTGTGAGTGATGCCCCTTGAGAATTCACTCGGAGGATCACCGAGAGCCGAGGCCGCCGAATCCCCACGCCGGGCCGGCTCCGGCGCGGCGGGGATGGGATTCGAACCCATGGCAGGGGATTAGCCTGCACCCGTTTTCAAGACGGGCTCCTTAGGCCGCTCGGACACCCCGCCCGCGTCAGCCCTTCCAGGCTAGCGGGCTGCCCCGGCCCGCCGGTCGGGGTCATGGGATCAGCGACTCGTAATCCTCGGGAGTGACGGGTCCGTTGCGCAGCCGCCCGTTCGCCAGCGGGACGCCGGGCCGCTGACCGTCCACGTCCACGAACAGCACCGCGGAGATCCCATCGACCGCCACGGTGGTCACGACCTGCCCGAGCACCAGAACCTGCTCCTCGGAGAGCAGCTCCTTGAACTCCGGCTCCAGCACAACCGCCACATGATCGGCGGGCAGCCCCGAGACCTGGACGCCGGCCTTCTGGGCGGTCACCACCAGGGGCTCCCCGCTGACCACCGAAACCACGGCCGACCGTACCCCCACGGCCTTCTCCTCCGGCGTCGGGCCGGCCACCAACATGTCGATCAGCCCCTGCGAGTCGACGGGGCCCTTCGCTATCCGCGGCTCGGGTATCAACCCGCCCTCCCGTACGAACCACAAGGTCACCTGATCCTCCGACGCCTCCGGAGGCGTGTTGAAGGTGGGCGACTCGGATGGGCTCACCGTGCCGGTCGGAAGGGGGCGCGGCTCCTCTTCCATCGGGATGCCGCACCCTGCCAGCGCCGCCGTGAGCACCATGGCCACCAGCCCTGCGGCCAGCCGTTGTCTCGTCATGACACCACCTCCTCCCAGATCGGGAGATCCCGCAGCGACACCGTGAACCGGGCCCCGCCGCTCGGGGCATCATCGACCGTCACCGTGGCACCGATCAGACGGGAGTGCTCGGTCACGATCGCGAGGCCGAGGCCGCTGCCCTTGCGGTCCGTCTTCCCTGCCCGGTTGAACGGCTCGAAGATCCGCTCCCGGTCTTCGAGCGCCACTCCCTCGCCGCGGTCGTCCACCGCGATCTCGGTTCTGCCGTCCACGCGTTCGATATGGATCATCCGCAGACCGGCTCCGTGGTGCTCGGCGTTGTCCACCAGGTTGGCGAGGATCCTTTCCAGCCGACGGCCATCGGTTCGGACAGTCGCCTCCCCCCGCACCAGTCCGCGGGGTTGGTGACGCTCCTGGAGGACGAACCTGGCCAGCGAGGCGACGTCGACCACGTCGGGGAGCACATCGCGGTCCCCGCCGATCTGACTCAGCTCCAGCAGGTCCAGCACGAGTGTCGAGAAGCGCCGGACCTGCGAGACCATGGCCGCCACGAGCGTGGCCTCCCGTTCGGGGAGCCGATCCTTGCGGCCTTCGAGGAGTTCCGCCGTTCCGAGGATCCCGGTCAGGGGGGAGCGCAGCTCGTGGGACACGTTCGCCGAGAATCGCCGCTCGCGCTCGAGTCTCGTCTCGACCGTGGCTGCCATGTCGTTGAACGCCGTCGCGATCGGCCCCAGGTCGGGGTCTTCGGAATCGGCCACCCGTGCGGTGAGGTCCCCTTCCGTGATGCGCGTCGCGACGGTCGCCATATCCCTCAGCGGGCGCAGGATCCGGGAGCCCGCCCAACTGCCCAGGATCGCCCCCGCGACCAGGGCGGCCGATGACCCGCCCGCGAGCAGCACGCCCAACGAGCCGAGCGCCACCTCCAATTCGGCCAGTGGGAACACCTCGACATACGAGCCGCCGCTCACCGGCACCGCGATCGCGAGGTACGGAGCCTCGTTCTCCAGTTCGAAGCGCTGCATCGCGCCGTCGAACTGCTCGGCGCTGCTCAACAGATCCGGCGGCAGGTCGTCCGGCGCGACGGTGACGCCCCGCGTGTACCACTCCCCATCGGCTTGCAGCATGGGTTGCGAGTCGCCCACCGATGGGACGGAGGCGAGTGCCTCGTTCGGGGGCTTCCCTTCGGACAGCGCCACATCCACAGCGCTCGAATTGACCAGCGCTCGGCTCAACGCGCTCGTCTCCCGCTGCTCGAGCAGGAACCTCTGCGCAAACAGGAACGTGGGGATCGACACGATCAGGGCTGCGATGAACGAGATCAGGCCGACCGCCACCGCGAACCTCACGGGGAGGCCGGGGGCCCACGTTCTACCGCGCATCTGGAGTGCGGACTTAGGGCTTCAGGCGGTAGCCGAACCCGCGCACCGTGATGAGGTACCTCGGCTCCGCGGGGTCCGCCTCGATCTTGGATCGCAGCCGGTAGATGAGGTTGTCGACCACCCGTCCGTCTCCGGCGTTCCCGTACCCCCAGACCCGCCGCAGCAGATCCTCCCGGGACAGGATCCGTCCTTTGGCCAGGATCAGCTCCTGCAGGACGCGGAACTCGGTGCGGGACAACGCCATCGGCTCGCCCTCCTTGAATGCCTCCGCAGTCTCGGGCCGGATCACGATCGGGCCGCAGGCAACAACTTCCTCGTGGGTATCGCCCTCGGCCAGCGCGGTGCGGCGCAGCTGCGCCCGGATGCGCGCGCCGAGCTCCTTGGCCACGAAGGGCTTCGTGACGTAGTCGTCCGCCCCCGCTTCCAACCCCGCAACGACGTCGTGGCTGTCGGCCTGGGCCGTCACGCAGATGATCGGCATCTGGCTGGTGCCCCGGATGGAGCGGATGACGTCGAATCCGTGGATTCCGGGCAGGCGCAGATCGATCAGGGCGACATCGGGGCTCTCATCGAGCATCAGCCCGAGGGCCGCCTCCCCCGTCTCGGCCTCGATGACCCGGTAGCCCTCATCCTCCAGGAACGTCCGCAGCACAAGCCGGATGTCCGGTTCATCCTCGACCACCATCACGGTCTTCGTCACGGGGATAGTCAAACACGTGCCGCCCGGATGCCGGGAGAGGGTGTCGTGTTCACCGCGCGCGCCGAGCGGCCGGCGGCTGCCCACCGGTCGCCGGCCGCGCGCGATCGGCACGCCCCCCTGCCGGGCTATGCGCCCCAGGCGCGATGCGCTCCGGGGCGCCGAGACATGGTCGCGTCACAGCGCTGCCGCAGCGGCCAGGGTCCGTTCGCTGATGCGCCGCACGAGCGGGTTGTCGGCGCTGTTGGCCAACGCCGCAACTCCCCATGCGAGGGCCCACGCCTGCGCCCGCAGCCAGGTGTCCCGGCCGTGGAGCTCGGCTGCGGCTCGCAGCGGCTCGCGATCTGCTGGGTCGAACAGCATCCATGCGATCGCGAAGTCCCCCGCCGGGTCCCCGCTGGTGAGGTCGCCGAAGTCGATCACGCCCGACAGCCATCCGTCGTGGGCGAGGATGTTGGCGCTGTGGAAGTCCCCGTGCACCCACACCCGCGGCCCGCTGTACCGGCGGGCCCTGGCCAACCGCTGCCAGCTCGCCCTGATCGTGCGGACGTCGCGGCCGTGCCGGACCAGCACTCGGCAGGCGTCCTCCATGGCACGCTGGCGCGCGGCGAGCGGCACGCCGCGGTACTTGTTCACCGGCGCGCCGGCGGGGGCGGGTTTGTGCAGCGCGGTCAGGAACGCCGCCAACGCGGCGGCAGCGGTGGCCGGGGCCTGCAGGGGTTCGGTGCCGATCGGCTGACCCGGAACCCAGCGGTTGATCGACCACTGCCACGGGTAGCCGGCAGCGGGCCAACCCGCATGGATCGGGACCGGAACCGGCATCGTCAGCTGCCGCGACAGGGCCGGC
>CAZECO010000068.1:0-16995 GCA_964510455.1 uncultured Actinomycetes bacterium | reverse complement strand
GACAGGTCCTCCACCCGCAGGATCTCGTTGCTCATCAGTCACGCACCGGGGTCTGTTTCGGGTCGAAGGCGTCGCGCAGCCCGTCGCCGATGAAGTTCACGGTGAGGGCGATCACGACGATGAACAGGCCGGGCCACCAGAACAGCCACGGCCGGGTGGTGAAGGCGTTCTGGTAGGTGGAGATCAGCAGTCCCAGCGAGGTGTCGGGGGGCCGGATGCCGAATCCGAGGTAGGACAGGGCGCTCTCCAGCAGGATCGCCGAGGCGATCGTCAGGGTGGCGGTGACGATGATCGTGCCCACCGCGTTGGGCATGATGTGCCGGAAGATGATCCGGGTCGGGCCCGCGCCCATTGCGCGCGCCGCCTCCACAAACTCCTTCTCCCGCAGTGCCAGGAACTCGCCGCGGACCAGCCGGGCCAGGGTCGGCCACAGCACCAGCGACAGGAAGAAGGCCAGGAAGAAGATGCCCTGTCCGCCGAAGGTGCGTCCGATCACCGCGGCGATCACCAGCAGCGGAATGGTGATCATCAGGTCGGTGGTCCGCATGATGACCGCCTCCGTCGCGCCGCGGAAGAAGCCGGCGAGCGCCCCGAGCAGGGTGCCGATGATCGTGGTCAGGATGCCGATGAAGAAGGCCACGATGAACGACTGCTGGGCGCCGCGCATGGTGAGCGCGAAGTAGTCGCGCCCGACCGTGTCCTGTCCGAAGGGGTGCTCGCCCGCAGCGAGACCGTCGCCGTCGATGAACGGCGGCAGCAGGTCCAGCGTCGGCGCCCCGCCGTCAACGGTCGTGCCGGTCTGCCGGTAGTCCTGGTCCCACCAGCCCGGAATCGGACCGATGCCGATGGAGGTGAACGCCAGCAGGAGCACACAGACCAGGATCGTCAGCGCCATCATCGCTCCGCGGTGCCGGAAGAAGCGGCGGCGGATGAGTTCGCCCTGGGTCCGCGCCTGCACCGGGAAGAGGGAGTCGGTCGGCGGTTCTGCGGTGTCGCGGGTCATGGGCGCTCCCTCAGTCCAGCCTGATCCGCGGGTCCAGCCAGGCGTAGCTGAGGTCCGCCAGCAGGTTGAACACCAGGACCGACACCGCCACGATCACGAAGAACCCCATCACCTGGTTGATGTCCACGCGTGCCAGACCCACGCGGAACAGTTCGCCCATGCCCTTCCAGCCGAACACGGTCTCGGTGATGACAGCGCCGCCGATGATGATGCCGAAATCCAGCGCGGCCAGGGTGGTCACCGGGATCAGGGCGTTGCGGAAGGCGTGCCGCAGCACGACGGTTCGCTCCGGCAGCCCCTTGGCCCGGGCCGTGCGGACGTAGTCCGCCTTGGACGTCTCCAGCATCGAGGCGCGCGTGTAGCGGCTGTAGGTGGCGAACGATATGAGCATGATCGCCAAGGTCGGCAGCAGCAGGTGCATGAACGAGTCCAGCAACTGCTGCCACAGGTTGCCGGTGAAGTTCGGCGTCTGCGAACCGATCGTTGCGACGGGTCGGCCCCCGACCTTGGCGGAGTACGGCGCGAAGTTCGCCAGCATGTAGTCGAGGGTCACCAGCAGGCCCATTCCTGCTGCGCTGATCACTGCCACCTGGACGGCCGGCGCCCGGTCGATGCCGCCGATCAGCACCGCCAGCGCAACCGCAAAGACGACAACGATCGCGCCGAGCAGGAACAGCCCGAACGGTGTCGGATTCACCAGGATCGACTGGCCGGCCAGCGAAACGACAAGGGCGAACGCCACCGTCGCCAAGCCCGTCCATAGCACTCGGCGGGCAGGGAGGCCGGCCAGCAGCGCAGTCGCGGCGAATGCGATTCCGGTTCCCAGCAATCCGACCGCCAGCGGCCCGAGCGAGGGGTTGCGCCACCACCCGGTCGCCGACCAGGCGATCAGGATCGCGGCGGTCGCCGCTCCGGCGATCGCGCCGACGATCAGGACGCGGCTGCGCACCCCGCCCCCGATGAGCACGCCGAAGGCGCCGCCGACGGCCAGCGAGGCCGCGATCGTGAAGGGGATCGAGAAGGTCGGGTCGCTGAACCACGTGTTGAGCTCGATGGCGAGGAACTGCTTCAGCAGCACCGCCACCCAGAAGATGGGCAGGGAGAAGAATAGGAACGCCAGCAGCGTGACGCTGTAATCGAACGTGCTGTACTGCCGCAATGCGGACAGGATGCCGATCGTGACGCCGATCACGATCGACAGCACTGTGGCCATCACGACCAGGCGCAGCGTCGAACCCATCGCCGAAGCCACCAGGGCGGTCACATCCTGCCCGGCGATGTTCTGGCCGAGGTCGCACGCCATCCCCGGCAGGAAGCACCCGGCAGCGCCGCCGAGCCACAGCACGTAGCGCAGGATCAGCGGCTCATCGAGGTTGAGAGCGTCGATCCTCGCCTGGATCTTCTGCTCCTTGTTCGGCGAGGTGTCCGTCAGCAGGTCTGCCAGCGGATCGCCGGACTGGCTCACCAGCCAGAACATCAGGAAGCTCGCCACGACCAGGATCACCAGCGATATCAGCAACCGCCGGATGACGTAGGCGTACATTGCGCTCTTTCCTACCGCGGGTGAGCCGTTGCCGGATGCGGCGCCGACAGGTGCTGCCAGCGCTCCACGGACCGATTCTGTCCCATGTGGACGCTCTCTGCGGGACTACTCGGAGACCGTCCAGTCCTCCATATTCCACGTCAGACCGGCCTGCGAGGCGTTGAACACCACCCCCTGGGCGTTGCTGGCGTACGCGGCCAGCCCGGGGAAGGCGAACAGCGGGATCGATGCGAGGTCGTCCCACAGGATCGTCTCGATCTGCTTGATCAGCTCCACCTGATCAGCCTTCACCGGGGTGATGTTGAGCTGATCGAGCAAGGAGTCGACCTGGGCGTTGGAGTACGATCCGAGGTTGTTGCCGCCGCCGGTGACATAGGCCGACGAGGATCCGGTGACCAGCGGCGAGCCGGCCCACGCGAACATCGCCACGTCGAAGTTGCCGTTGGCGAGTTCCCCGTCGTCGTCGAAGAACGTTGCCGACCCGCCGTCGACAATGGTGAAGCCGGCCTGGCCGCAGGATTCGTGGATCAACGTGTACTGATCGGCCCGGCGCTGGTTGCCGCCGATGTACCCGACCCTCACCGTGGGGTCGGCGACCTGCGCCTCGGCCAGCAGCGCCTGCGCCCCTGCGATGTCGACCGCGCTGTACTGGTCGTCAACGATCGCGGCCGCGACCTCCTCGTACTCGTCCTGGAACGGCAGGAAATAGCGGCTGTCCAGGATGATCGCGTTTTCGTTCGCCGGCTTGATCAGGTCATCGACCATCTTCTGCCGCGGCACGCACAAGGCGAAGGCCTGGCGCACCCTGAGGTCGGAGAAGACAGGGCTGCGGAAGTTGAAGTCCAGGTGCTCGAAGGTGAACGAGTCGGCGGATTCGACGACAACGGAGTCTCCGAGCGCGTCGAGCTGGTCGACCAGGTCGGCGTCCGGCTGCGGATCCATGGCTTGGATCTCCCTGTTCTGCAGCGCCTGCGCCTGGCCGTTTCCAGGGACGAAGCGGATGACCACGGTCGGCGACTTGGGTGCCTCGCCCCACCACCGGTCGTTGGCGACCAGCGTGATGGACTGGCCTGCCTCCCAGGACTGCAGCTTGTACGGTCCGGCGGACGGGATGAGGGCTTCATCGGGCAGCTCCCCCGGGGCGAACCCGGACCACCCGGTGCTCCAGAACTCGCCCGCGGCGACCATGGCGGCCTGATCCCCGGCTTGCGCGGCGGCGATGAAGTCCTCGACACCGGCCTGCTCCTCGAGCACGTGCGCCGGCAAGAACTTGTCGAACAGCCCCTCCCAGTCGGCGAACGGCTCGCTGTAGGTCACCGTGAACGCCTTGTCGCCGTCGGAGCACACGAGATCGCTGATGAGGTCGTACCCGGTGGTCCCCGCACTGTCGAACAGCGGGGTCGCTTCGGTCTCGCCCACCGTGCCGTCCTCGTCGAGATCGCTCAGCACCGGCTGCCCGGCGTCATCGAGCTGCACGAACCTGCCGGAATTGGCGATGTACTGCAGCCACGCGTCGTCGCAGTCGATCGGCTCGCCGTCGCTCCACACCGCCCCGTCGGCGAATGCGTACTCGATCGTCAGCGGATCGTCGCTGGTCTTGGTGTAGGAGCCGAACACCGTCTCCGGCTCCAGGCTGCCGTCGGGGGCGAACCGGTAGAAGCCGGGGGTGACCCGGTTCATGACGATGGTGTTCTGCGTGACGTTGCTGCCCGAGGTCTGGCTGTTGTAGGAGTCGAACTCCTGATCGTAGGCGTAGGTGAACGTGGCGCCGGCCGCGCCGTCATCCTCGTCGCCCGCTGTCGTGCTGCAGGCCGCCAGCCCCACCGCGCCCGCGGCGAGTAGTGCCAATGCCTTGCGGCCGGGTCCCTGTGGTGTCATGGGGTCCTCCTCACCTGGTCGGACGCGGGGGTCGCGGTTTCGCGACCGCAGGGCGGCCCAGCGACGAAATCGCCCGTCCCATCGTCGCAAGACTGCCACTTGGCGAGCGCACGGTTGGGAGCGGGGGGCATCGACGCGCCCGATGTTGCGCAATCGCTATCCGGATGCGGGCCGAGCCTCCTCGGCAGGCTCATCGCCCCGCGGGTGCGCCGCCTGCGGCACACTGGCCACCATCACGCCCGGCAGCGTGGCCAGGCCGTTGCGCAGACGGAGCGCGGTCTGGTTGTGCAACAGGTTCTCCCACCAGCGACCGGTCCGATAGGTGGGCAGGTAGATGAGCACAAGGTCCCGCGGACTGCTCCGGCGCAGACCGACCACGTACTCCATGACCGGGCGGGATAATTCGCGATAGGGCGATGCCACCAGGCGCAGCGGGATCTCGATGCCGCGACGGTCCCATTCCGCAGCGAGTTCTCGGCCGCCGCTGCCGGTGACATCGACATGGACGGCTTCCACACTGGTCGGCCGCTGCGATACCGCGTACCGCATCGCCCGCAGCGTCGGGGCATCGAGCCGCGCCACCAGCACGACGACGTGGACGCGGCTGGGAAGCGTGACCCGCCACTGGGGATCCGTCCTCATCTGCTGATCGACGCCGTCGTAGTAGCGCCGGATGGAGTACATCAGGAGGCACAGGGCAGGCATCGCGATGCAGACGATCCACGCCCCGTGCACGAACTTCGTGACCAGCACGATCACCAGGACGGTACCGGTGAGCAGCAGCCCGATGGCGTTGATAAGGCGGTTGCCGAGCATCTCGCGGCGCGGCGGACCCGTCCCTACGCTTCGCAGCATCCGGGTCCAGTGGCGCACCATCCCCAGTTGGCTGAGCGTGAACGCGACGAAGACCCCGACGATGTACAACTGGATGAGTCTGCTGACGTCGGCCTCGAACACCATGACGAGCAGGCCCGCAGCGCCTGCGAGCATGAAGACCCCGTTGCTGAACGCCAGGCGATCGCCGCGATTGCGCAACTGGCGGGGCAGGAATCCGTCGGCGGCGAGGATCGATCCCAGCGCCGGGAAGCCGTTGAAGGCCGTGTTCGCGGCCAGCACCAGGATCAGCGCGGTCGCAAAGGTGACCGCGAGGGCTCCGACCGGGAAGCCGGAGAACACCGCCTGCGCGACCTGCGCGATGACGGTCTTCTGCTGCTCGCCCTCGGGCAGCCCGAGCAGCAGGTCGTCGCTGGCGGCCACCTTGACGCCGGTCGCCAGCGCCAGCCAGGTGATGCCGGCGAACATCGTCATCGAGATGCCGCCCAGCAGCAGCAGGGTGGTCGCGGCGTTCTTCGACTTCGGCTCCTGGAAGGCGGGCACGCCGTTGCTGATGGCCTCGACGCCCGTGAGCGCCGTGGTTCCGGTGGAGAAGGCGCGTGCCAGCAGGAATGCCAGGGCGAAGCCGGCGGGGACCGCCGTTTCCGGCACGATCTCCCAGTCGGCGCTCTCCGCTGAGATCGCATCCCCGGCCGCGAACCGGATGGCGGCGACGAACAGCATGGTGAGGATCGCGGCCATGAACAGGTAGGTGGGTATCGCGAACGCGGAACCGCGAAGGCCCCGCAGGTTCAGCGCCGACAAGATGCCGATCAGTGCGACGGCGAGCGGGACGGTGTAGGAGAACAGCGACGGGACGACCGAGGTGATATTGGCAACAGCGGCCGAGATCGAGACGGCCACGGTGAGCACGTAGTCGACGAGCAGCGCGCTCGCCACGAAGACGCCCGCCCGCTGCCCGAGGTTCGTGCCCACCACCTCGTAGTCCCCGCCACCGGATGGATAGGCGTGCACGTTGTGCCGGTAGGACAGGACAACGATCGCGAACACCAGCACAACCCCGGCGGCGACATACGGGGCATAGCTGAAGAAGGCAAACCCCGCGAGGCTCAGGACCAGCAGGATCTCCTGCGTCGCGTAGGCGTTGGAACTCAGGGCGTCGCTGGCGAACACCGGGAGAGCGAGCCGCTTCGGCAACAGCGTCTCGCCGACTTGGCGCGTCTCCATCTGTCGGCCCAGGAACAACCGCTTGGCGGACCTGGGCCTAGCCATCGGCACTGAGCCTCGGCTGCCGGCTGATCAGCGCCACCGACTGATCGGCCGCAGGTCCCGCTGTGGGGTGCACACCACGATCGTAGGGCAGCGGTCGCCACGCCGCGGGCGGCAGCAACGGGTCGCAGACCCCTGCGGTCAGGCCCCCGGCCCGCCCTCAGCCGCGCCGGCCAGGAGATCGAAAGGATCGGGCAGTTGCACAGTCTCCCCGGGCCGCTCCTCGGTGTACAACAGGGCGAGCGCCGATCCCGACCGGGCGCCCAGGACATGCCAGGTCGAGTCCGAAGCCCCCGGCCCGGCTTCGGTGTACGCCAGGTGCAGCGAGTCGGCTGGGGCTGGGAAGACCCTGTACAGCCTGCTGTACGCGCCGTCGCCCGCGGCTCGGGGTGCGGTGCATGTCGCCGCATCGCCGCCCAGCGAGGCCAGCATGACAGCAGCGCCCTGCGGGGTGTCGAATTGCATGCTCAGCGCCACGGCATGGGATCCCTGCGGAGTGCGGTACCGGCCCTGCAGCGCGGAGGCGGGCCTGGGGTAGGTGGCGGCTCCCGCCGCGCCGGGGCAGCCGAGCGGGGCCAGGCCCCAGACGAGTTCCTCCGGGTCCCGCGGACTGAGCCATCCGGTGCTGTCGTTCTCGGTATGGAGGCCGCCCTCGGGCGAGTCATCAACCGTCCAGGCCTCACCCAGTTGCGCGGGGGCGGGGACCTCCGGGGTGACCGGGGCGGCGCCGGGAGCGGAATCGGGGGCGTCAGCAGGCTCCGTGGGGCGGTCGCCCGCTGCAGGCGCCGTTGTCACCGGCGGCGCATCACCCGTGCCGGCGAAGCAGCCGCCGAGCAGGATCACGCCCGCCAGACCGACCCAGAGAACAAGGCGGCGCATCCCGCTCACCTGCCGTCGGAAGAGAAGTGGTGGTAATCGGGGAGGTTCCACCGGGCGCCCCAGTACCAGCCCGCCCCGCTCAGCGGTCCCACGATCGGACCCCCCGAGAAGTGCATCCCGTCGCGGACCCAGCCGCGGTTGAGATACGTGTCCGAGCCGGGCGGGTAGACCTTCGCCGCAGTGACGTAGGGGTTCTGCGCCGGATTGATGTCGATCGCATTGCCGAACGAATGCCCGGACAGCCGCGTGGGGTTGCCGACGACTGGACGGCAATTGAAGGCAGAGGTGTTCCCCGCCGCCATCGAAGCCTCGTCGTTCCCGCCGTACCGCTCGACCGGTGCGACAGCCTGCAGCGGGAAGTGCGCGTCGTAGGCCGACCGCATGGTCGCCTCGATGGTGCCGATGTGTCCGGTCGCGGCAATGATCGAGCCGGTCTGTCGGCGTCCGGAGAAGTCCCAGTAAGGGAATTCGAACCGCGTCAGCCCAGTCGGCGTGACCGGACAACCGGCGCGGTAGCTGGCCCAGACGTCGGCGCCCGCCACGGGGTGGCGCACGGGCTGCCAGAGCAGCGTCTCGACCGCTGGCGAGCCGACCGCGGCGTACTCCTGGCCCGACAGGCGCCGGGTGGTGCCGTCGGGCGCGAGCGCGTAGATGTCGGGGGACCGTTCGGTCTTGACGAACCGGGATCCCGGTGCGGCGGTCACGACCCGGGCATCGGCGATCCTCAGCTGTGCGCGCTGCGCTTCGGTGAGGAGCTTGACCGCGCCATCGGGCTCGATGGCGTAGACGGACGGGGAGTTCGCGGTCTTCACGAAGTTGGTACCTCTCACCGCGGGCACCACTTCGACAGCAGGTGTTCCCAGGGCGAGGTACTCCGGCAGCGCCAGCGGCCTGGCGCTGCCGGACGGTGGGACCGCGAACACGGTGCCGGACCAGCTCGACCGCTGGTACGCGGTGCCGGGCACGACGTTGTAGACCGCGACGGCGGGGTTGCCCAGCGCCGCGAGATCGGCGCTGCCGACCGGGAGCATGGACCCCGACGGTTCGACCGCGAACACCTGCGGCGACGTCGCCGCCCGGACGAATGTGGATCCGGTCTGCGGGGGGCGGGCAGGACCGGCGTAGTGCCCGAGCAGGTCGACGATCACGTTCAGCCCGGTGCTCGCGCGAAGGCAGACCCGGCCGTCCGGGCCGACCTTGCTGACCACTGCGTTGGCCACCGTCATCCCGGCGGTGAAGTTCAGGTTCGAGGCCAGCGGGGCCTCCTGCCGGCACGGATAGGCCACGAGCCAGCCGGCTGCCGCCGGTGTCGTGATCGCGACATTCAGCACGGCGGTCGATGCGCCGTTGGGCACTCCCGGCAGGCCGATCACGGGGACCTCGAGGACCTTTCCAGCGCCCAGCAAGCCCTTCTGCCAACCGGGCGCCTCGCCCAAACGCGTGTCGGCGATGCGCACTGGCATCCGCGGGGCCAGGTCCGTGCCAGCAGGGAACCAGCCGCCGACATCGACCAGCACATGGGCCGGCACGTGGGAGTAGATGCACACGCGGCCCGCGGCGCCCAGTTTGACGGTCACCGCGTTGGCGACCGTCGCTTTCGGCTCGTGGTTGAGGGTGGACGCCAGGGGGACGGGCTCGCCGCAGGGGAACACGGTCAGGTAGCCGTGTCCCTGCGGATCAATGACCGCCACGTTCAGGACAGCGGCCGCGGCATCCTGCCCGATGCCTGCGGCACCGGCCACCGGAACGCTCAAGATGGTGCCTGCGCCTGCGATCGTCCCCTTGGGACCGGGGGCGGGCTGGCCGGGCCTGGTGTCGGCAAGCCGCACCGGGGCGAGGGGCCGGTAGTCCGATCCGGCCGGGAAGTAGCCCGCGACATCGACGACGACGTGCGCGGCCACCCACGAGTACAGGCAGATGTCCCCGCGCACGCCGTCCGAGCCGAGCTTCACCGTGACTTGATTGGGCACCGTGGCACCGGTGCCGTAGTTGATGGTGGACGCCAGGGGCTGCGGGCTGTTGCAGGGGAAGACGATGAGGTGGCCGGATCCCTCGGTCTCCGTCACCGTGACGTTCAGGGTCACCGCCTGCGCGTCCTGCGGGACTCCGCCTCGACCAGCCGTCCACATCCCCCGGGTCTGGTGGGTCGGGATCTTCCCGGTGATCTGCTGGCCGGCCCGGGAATCGACCAGGCGCACCGGGCTGAGCGGGACGAAATCTGGTGTGCCGGTCGCTGCCTGGAAGGTCGATGCCGCCCCCCGGTCGATCCGTTCGCCGGCCTGCCCGATTCCAGCCGAGAGCGTCATGGAGATGGCGAACAACACCGCCGCGAGAAGCGCGGCGGACATCCGATGGCGGACGCTGTGCATGTGATCCCCAATCCCCCGATGAGCCCGATTGTATTGCTCGCTCACCCTCGGCGGGTGCCATCGAGGAAGCGGCATCGGATTCTGTTCACCGCAGGTGCTCTGCGAAGAAGGCCAGTTCCAGGCGCAGCAGGTGCTCCGTCAACGCCTCTTGCGGAGTCATGTGGCTCACGCCCGGAAGCGGCAGCACCTGGTGCGGCCTGCCGTGGGCGGTGAGTGCGGCGGAAAGCCGCAGCGTGTGCGCGGCGACGACGTTGTCGTCGGCCATGCCGTGCACCAGGCACAGCGGCCGTGTCAGCTGTCCGGCCAGGGGAAGGAGCGACGACCGGTCGTAGGCCTGCGGCGCCTCATCGGGCATTCCCAGATAGCGCTCCGTGTAATGGGTGTCGTACAGCCGCCACTCGGTCACCGGGGCTCCCGCGAATGCGGCGTGGAACACGTCGGGCCGGCGCAGGACGGCCAGCGCCGCCAGGTACCCGCCGAACGACCATCCGCGGATCCCGACCCGGTCGGTGTCCAGGCGTCCGGGGAAGGCGCTGCGCGCGGCCTGCAGCCCGGCGATCTGGTCCGCCAGCACCGGGCCTGCGAGGTCGCCGGCGATCGCCGCTTCGCAGGACGGGGAGACGCCGGGCGAGCCGCGGCCATCCACTACGACGACCGCGTATCCGCAGTCGGCGAGCCACTGCTCGGCCACGAAGGACAGCGGGGCGCGGATCACCCGCTGTGCATGCGGGCCGCCGTAGGAGGACACGATCACGGGGGCGGGATCGTCGACCTCGGGCAGCAGCACAGCGACCCGGACGTAGCCCCTGCCCGGCAGGAACCGCACTCTGGGCGGTCCTGCGGGGGACTCGGCACGGTTCGGCAGTGCGGCCAGCGGGGCCGCGCCGTCTCCGACCACGAACGCGGGCTGCCATTGCGAGTCCCCGCTGCCGGCCACCACGGTCGTGCGCCCCGTGGCCAGGATCGAGTGCCAGCGCTCGCCGGCGGTCACCTGTGCGATCTGCCCGCCCCGGACCCGCAGCAGGTGGTTCTGTGTCGGGTCGGCGGCCCCTGAGACCCAGATGCCCGACTCGTCGCAGCGGTGCAGGGCCCGGACATAGAGGTCCGCAGGCGTCGCCCATCCCTCGCCGACGCGCAGGCGCCATGCGTCCGATGCCTCATCCACCTCGATCAGGGCCAGCTCGCCGTCGGGGGTGAGCCGTGGGCTGCCGGGAACCAGTTCCACCCAGGGGGCCCGCTGCTGCACTCGCAGCAGCCGGGTACCTCCGTCGGACGGGTCAAGTTGCAGGTGCGCCGCCCGGCGCTGATCCCGGGTCTGCAGGGAGAGCAGCGCACCGGCGCGGTCCCAGCGAACGGCTGCCAGGTACGGATACTCGTCGCGGTCCCAGGCGACCTCCTGCCGGTGTCCCGCCAGGTCGAGCAGCCACAGCCGCACCTCGGCGTTGCGGGTGCCGGCGGCCGGATATCGGACAGATCGGGGCGCCGCTTCCGGCTGTGCCGGGTCGCCGATCCACCAGGTGGACACCGCATCCTCGTCCACCTCGGCCACCAGCAGCCGATCAGAGTCCGGCGACCACCACGTCCCGGTGTAGCGGCCCATCTCCTCGGCGGCGATGAACTCCGCCAGACCCCAGGTCTGCGCCGGCCGCTCGGATCGGCACAGCACGGCGTCCCGGCCCGTCGCGCTGTCGACCAGGCGCAGGTCGCCGCCGCTGTGGTAGGCGACGCGGCGGCCGTCCGGGCTGATGCGCGGATCCACCACGGAACCCGGCGTGGGCAGTGCCCTGGCCTCACGGCCACCTTCGACCTGCCACAGCTGCCCGGCCAGCGGGAACACCGAGCGGCGCCCCGCGGTGTCGGTGCTGAAGGCGGTGATCCCGGAGCCGCCCTCCCGCAGCCGCTCCCGCCGGACGCGCTCCGCCGGGGGCAGCTCCCCGTCGTCGGTGAGCAGATCGGACGGGTGGGCGAGCACCGTGTGCCGTCCGGTGTGATCCAACGCCCGCAGCGCCAGCACCGGGTCCTCGGGTCCGCTGCTGGCCAGGTAGCGCACATGCCAACCGCCGGCGCCGCCGAACACCTCGACGGATCTGGGCTGCCCGCGTCGGAAGCCGCCCGTGCGGGCTCGTCGGACGGGGAGGTCGTCGGCGGGGGGCTGCATCTGCGCATGATGCCAGTCGCGGCGGTGATAACGGGCGACGCCGCACCCGGGTCAGGCCGCGTAGGCTTGGTACCCATGTCCCCGCAACAGCGCCTGCTGCTGGTCCACGCCCATCCGGATGATGAAGTGATCACGTGCGGCGCAACCATGGCGCGCTATTCCGCCAGCGGTGCGGGCGTGACACTGGTGACCTGCACGCTCGGCGAAGAGGGCGAGGTGCTCCTGCCCGATCTGGCGCACCTGGCGGCGGATCGGTCCGATCGGCTCGGGGGCCACCGGCTGGGCGAGCTCGACGAGGCCATGCGGGCCCTGGGGGTGAGCGACTACCGGCTGCTGGGCGGTGCAGGCAAGTACCGGGACTCCGGAATGATGGGGACTCCCGCGAACGACGCCCCGCATTCGTTCTGGCGGGCGGACCTGCTCGAGGCGTCGTCCTACCTGGTGGCCACGATCCGTGAAACCAGGCCACAGGTCCTGATCACCTACGACGACTTCGGCGGGTACGGACACCCCGACCATATCCAGGCGCACCGGGTGGCGATGTACGGCCTGGTGCTTGCGGAATGCCGCACGTTCCGACCCGATCTCGGCGAACCCTGGCGGGTGCCGAAGGTGTACTGGAGCGCACTGCCGAAATCGGTGATCCGTGCCGGGATCGAGCGGATGCGCGAGCTGGGCCAAGGCGGCGACTTCGCCCGTATGGACCCCGATGATCTGCCGTTCGCGGTCGACGACAGCCTTGTGACCACCGTGATCGACGGCTCGGCCTTCGCCGATCAGAAGGTGGCTGCGATGCGGGCCCATGCGACGCAGATCAACATGGAGTCCGGCTTCTTCTCGCTCAGCCACGAGATGCTCGGCCGCGAGTACTTCCGGCTGGTCCGGGGCAGCGTCGCACACGACGGCGACCGGGTCGAGACCGACCTGTTCGATGGGCTGTGATGACCGCGCCGATGCCAGCGGGGCAGGATCGGCCCGACGCCGACCGGCCCGACGCCGACCGGCCCGCACCGGCCCTGCCGCCCGGCCGTCCGCCCCCGCACCGTGGCTGGCTCGTCCTCCTGCTGCCGGCCGGCTTCCTGCTCGGCCTGTTCGGCGGCTTCCTGCAGGAGCATCGGCTCACGGTCGGCTCGTTGGCGGTGCCCTGGGCCGCGCTGCTGGTGGTGTCGACGCTGGTGGTGGTGGTACGGGCGCTGTCGCTGAGCTTCGAGACGCGCACCTGCGGAGCCATGTTCTTCGCCGGCTGGCTGATCGCCTCGGCGCTGATGGCGCTGCCGAACCCCAGTGGCGACGTCGTGTTCACCGCGGACATCGGAGCAGTGGGGTACTTGATGGCGGGCTGCGTCCTGGGCGCTGCGGCGGCGGCCTGGCCGCTGTTCCTCCAGCCGCCGGACGATGAGGTGACCGCGGGTGGGTGAGACGGTCGGCGCGGACCAGTACAGGGCGGCGCTGCGCCGCTTCCCGACCGGTGTCACGGTGGTGACCTGCCGGGTCGGCGGGGTCGATCACGCGATGACGGCCAGCGCCTTCGCGGCCGTGTCCCTCGACCCGCCGCTTGTGCTCGTCTGCGTCAGTCGCCGCGCCAGATTCGCTGAGGCGCTCGCGGGGACCCGGTGGTGGGCGGTCAGCATCCTGGCGGAGGAGAGCGAGGCTGCAGCACGCTGGTTCGCGACATCGGGGCGACAGCTGATCGGCCAGCTGGACCGTGTGGCCCACACGAGGGGGGTCGGCGGAGCCGCGCTGCTGCAGGCCAGTCTGGCCACGCTGGAATGCGAGACGGCGGACGTCATCCGGGCAGGCGATCACGATATTGTCGTCGGGCGCGTGGCTGAAGCGGCCGTGACCAACTACGATCGCCCGCTCCTGTACTGGGAGGCCGGCTACCGCCGCATCGGACCGGCGGATGCGGCATTGGACCCCGGCACTGCCTAGAGTGAGCCTGTCGGCAGCAGATGGATCCGCGGAGAGGAGCGAGCTCGTGGCGCAGGACGGTCCCCCGAACGGTGACGACGTCACGGGTCACGAATCCGGGGGGCAGGGGCTGCGAAAGGGGCTGCTCATCGCACTCGCGGTGGTCGGCGTGCTGTTCGCCCTGTACCTCGTCGCGGTGCTGACGACGGTGGGCGGTGTGCCCGAGGGCACCGTAGTCGCAGGCGTCGACATCGGCGGGAAGTCCGAGAGCGAGGCTGCCGCCACCCTGGAGAACGAGTTGGCGGAGGAGGCGGCTGCACCCATCACCGTGGTCGCACGGGGGTCCGAGACCGCCTTCGATCCGGCAGTCGTGGGCCTGGCGCCCGACTACCGGGCCACCGCCGAGAACGCATCCGGTCCGATCTTCGATCCGGTCCGGCTGTTCAAACACCTCACCGGCCAGACGGTCGAGGTGGCGCCCGTCGTCAAGTACGACGAGCAGTTGATGGCCGACGGCCTCGCGAGGTTCGGGCAAACGGCCGACCAGGCCCCGGTGGAGCCGCAGATCACTATGGATCCCGTCACTCCCGCGCTGACGCCGGGCCAACCGGGCGAGGGGATCGACCGGCCTGCTGCGACGCAGGCGATCGTGTCCTCCTACCTGCTGACGACAGGGCCGGTCGAACTGCCCATCACCACTCTCACCCCGACGGTCAGCGACACCGAGGCCCAGCGCGTACTGGCGGAGTTCGCCGAACCGGCTGTCAGCGGACCGGTCGCGGTCACGTTCGACTCCTCGGGCGACACGCTGGCGGTCGACACGATCGCGGCGGCTGTGTCGTTCAGCGCCGCCAACGCCACGCTGGAGCCGCAACTCAACGTCGGCCTGGTCCGAGCCGGACTCCCCGCTCTGGCCGCGGCAGAGCAACCGGGCACCGATGCCACATGGGACGTCTCATCCGGAACGCCGGTCGTGGTGGCCAGCGCGCAGGGGCGCGGCGTGACCGATGCGGAGTTGACCACGGAGATCCTCGCCGTGCTGCCGTTGACCGCGGCCGCCGAACGCCAAGCGACGCTGGAGATCGTCCCGATCGATCCCGCGCTTACCACCGAGGAAGCCACGGCCCTGAACATCACCGAGCAGATGAGCACGTTCACGCAGAAGTTCGATTTTGCGGAGTACCGCGAGGTGAACGTCGGGCAGGCGGCCGAATACATGAACGGCAAGGTCCTCAGGCCGGATGACGTGTACTCGATGAACGACACGATCAAAGAGCGCACCGAAGCCAACGGGTATGTCGAGGGCACGTTCATCTCCGGCGGCAAGTTCGAGCAGGGCCTCGGGGGAGGAGTGTCGATCGCGACGACCGCGACCTGGACCGCGGCGTTCTTCGCGGGGCTGGAAGCCGTCGAGGTGAACCCCCACTCGTTGTACATCTCCCGGTACCAGGCCGGGCTGGAGGCCACAGTCGCATGGGGGCAGCTGGACCTGAAGTTCCGCAACGACAGCGGCAACGGCGTGCTGATCACCACGGAAGCCGGGCCGACCTTCATCACCGTGACAACGTGGGGGACCAAGCACTTCGACAATGTCTACGACGTGTCCAGCGAGCGGTACAACGTCACGCCGTACTCGACGAAGCAAGACAGTTCGCCGGACTGCACGAGCCAGAGCGGCGTGAACGGCTTCTCCATCGATGTGTGGCGGGTGTTCGAGAACGGCGGGCAAGAGGTGGGCCGGGAGAAGTTCCACACCGTGTACGACCCCACCACCCAGTACGTGTGCACACCGCCGCCACGGCCGACGCCGACGCCGACCCCGACCGGGTAGCGCGGGCGTGCTTCGCCCCGGCCCGCGGGTGTCGGGGTCGGGTGCGAAGGCTGCTGGGGGTTTATGGGTTGCGGGGCAGGATCCACCAGGCGGGGTGTTCCAGGGCCCGGTCGTGGGGTCTCGGGTCCCCTGGGTCTCGTTTGATCAACTCCCAGTCGCCGAGCTCGACCTGCCGGTGGTGGACGAAACAAAGCGATGCGAGGTTGGGCAGGTCGGTGGGCCCGTCCAACGCCCAGCCGGTGACGTGGTGGGGCTGGGTGTACGGCGCGGCGATGGTGCAGCCGGGGATCACGCAGCCGCCGTCGCGCAGCGCGAGTGCTTTGCGCTGGGCGGGGGTGGCCAGCCGCACCGACCGGCCCGCCAGCAGCGGCTCGACCGGGGTCTTCGCGATCCGCCCGAGCAGCCCGCCGGGCGGGGGGTCCGCCACCAGGACGGGGGTGATGGCGGCGCAGCACAGCCCGAACCGGACCGCGGCGTCCCCCGCATGGCGGCCCCCCACCGTGGCGGTGCCGCGGGTGCGGGTGGCGAACTCCAGCCCGTGGCGGGACGGGTCTTTCGCGGCGACCCGCCCGGCCTCGGCCAGCGGCACGATCAGGGTCAGGGCGGCGGGCAGCCCGCCGCCGGCGGGGATCCCGTTGGCGGTGGCGGTGGCCACCAGCTGCGCCAAAGCATCCGCCCGCCGCTGGGCCATGCTGCGGCCGTCTCCCTGTGCCCGCTGCGCGGCGGCCAGCGCGTCGATGGCGGCGGTGAACGCCGCCGCCTCGGTCGCGGGCAGGTAGCCCTGGAAGCTCACCCCGCCGGCGAACTCCGACCACACCAGCGACCGGTGGTCGTAGTCGCGGCGCTCCTGCGCGTCGGGGTCCCCGGGGTTGAGCAGGTCGGCGGTGGCGGCGACCAGCTCCCGGGTCTGCTTCCGGCACAGGCCCTTCAGGTGCGGCAGCACCGCGGCCACCAGCGAGGCCCGCATGGCGGGGGTGGGCAGCCGTTTCGCGGCGTCCTGGAGCACCGCGACCTGGTCGGCGGTCGCATCCCCGGCGGCCCAGGCGGCCCCGACCGCGGGGT
Organism: uncultured Actinomycetes bacterium; assembly: GCA_964510455.1. Taxonomy (GTDB): domain Bacteria; phylum Actinomycetota; class Actinomycetes; order S36-B12; genus CAVXYG01. The sequence continues at coordinate 258 of CAZECO010000068.1, read as the reverse complement.
GCTCGTCGCAGAACGTGCCCAGCTTGCCGAGCAGCGTGCACTGGTGCTGCGGCACCCCCGCCCGCACCGCGGCCCCCTTCGGGTCCGAGGCCGGGTCCTCCCGCCGCTGGGCGGACATCAGCACCGCCAGATCCCGCTGCAGGTCCGCCACCGAGGCGGCCACCGCGGCCACCCGCTGCGCCAGCACATCCCCGGCCCCCAGCCCGCTCGGCACCGGCAGGGCGCCCACCGCGGCCACCGCCGACACCAGATCGTCCA
>CAZECO010000067.1:12737-17079 GCA_964510455.1 uncultured Actinomycetes bacterium | reverse complement strand
AGCGGGACCTGGAACATCGTCTGGCCGCGCAGCGAAGCGATCCACAGCGATCCCTGCGCGAAAGCGATGCCGCTCGGCGATGCGATCGCGGTGGGGCTGAACGACGCGGCGGGGTCGATGAACTCCGCCCGGCCTCCGGGGCCCTCGATGATCGGCCAGCCGTAGTTGCCGCCCGCTTTGATGAGGTTGATCTCATCGACATCCTGGTTGCCGAATTCGCTGGCCCACAGCCTGCCCGCGTCGTCGAAGGCCAGCCCTTGGACGTTGCGATGCCCCAGCGAATAGACCAGCGAGCCGGGGATCGGGTTGTCCGCCGGCACCGAACCGTCGGGAGCCATCCGCAGGACCTTGCCCGACAGGCTGCCGATGTCCTGCGCCGATCCGGAGTTGCTGGCATCGCCGGTGCCGATGTAGAGCATGCCGTCCGGGCCGAAGGCGATCCGGCCGCCGTTGTGGATCCCCGCCTTCGCAAGACCCGTCAGCACTGCTGCAGGCTCTCCCAGCCGGCTGCCGTCCCACGGCATCCGCACGACCCTGTTGTCGCTGCGGGCGGTGAACATGGCATAGACCTCGGTGCCCGAGGGCGCGACCGCCAGCCCGAGCAGGCCGCCCTCGCCGGAAGGCGCCGCGGCGGGGACGGTACCCGCCGGTTGCGCGGTCCACCCGCCATCGGCAGCGGACAGCAGCACCACCTGCGCGTTGTCGCGCTGACTGATCAGCGCAGCCGTCGGTCCCAGCATCGCGATGCTCCACGGCGCCTGCAGTCCGGTGATCACGTCGCCCGTCACCGCCGGGGTCGGCGTTCCGGAAGGCGACGGCTGCGGCTCGGGCGACGGCGTGGGCGACGCGGACTGCGACAAAGAGGCCGACGGCGGCGGCGACGGTTCCGGCTCGTCCTGCGAGGTGCATGCCCCGGTCAGGGCGGCGGCCAGTCCGACCGCAATCAGTGCCCGCATCACCGGACAAGTCTCACAGAGGTTCGACCTGTTCGCCCTCAGCGGCCCCGTCGCGCTCCTCCAGCACTGCCGCGACTGCCCGCCGCACGGTCTCCGCCCGGTACCCACGCCGCGCTAGGATCCCGGTCAGGCGCCGGCGGGCGGTTGCCGGGTCGAGCCCGTGCATGCGGGACGCCCGCCGCTGCGCCAGGCCCACCGCGGCAGCCTCCTCTGCCTCCGCGGAGATGCTGTCCACGGCGGTGGCGGTGATCTCCTGGGGAACCCCCTTCAGCCGCAGCCGCTGCTGCACCCGTCGTCGCGACAGACCTCCGGCCGACGCCTCGCTGCGGATCAGGGCATCGGCGTAGGCGCGGTCGTCGATCAGCCCGACCTCCTCGAAGCGCTCGAGCAGTTGCGCACCGATGTCGGGCGGAACGTTCCGCTTGTGCAGCGCCTCCTGCAACTGGGCCCGGGTCCTCGGACCGACCGTCAACTGCCGCAGCAGGATGGCTCGGGCGAAGCTCGCGGGATCGGCGTCCGGCACCTCATCGGCGCTGCTGCCCGGCGTCGGGCCAGCCGACCGGGTCACAGGTCGATCGGATCCGGAACCGGCTGCGCCTCCTTGTCGAGTTGGGCGCCGATCCCCAGCTTCTCCTTGATGCGCTTGTCGATCTCATCGGCGAGGTCCGGGTTGTCCCTCAGGAATGCGCGGGCGTTCTCCTTGCCCTGGCCGAGCTGATCGCCCTCGTAGGTGTACCAGGCGCCGGACTTCTTCACCAGGCCCTGGTCGACGCCGAGATCGAGCAGCGACCCCTCTCGGGAGATCCCCTCGCCGTACAGGATGTCGAACTCCGCCTGCTTGAACGGCGGGGCCATCTTGTTCTTGACGACCTTGACGCGCACCCGGTTGCCGACGGCTTCGGTGCCGTTCTTCAGGGTCTCGATCCGCCGCACGTCCAGCCGCACCGAGGCGTAGAACTTCAAGGCCTTGCCGCCGGTCGTGGTCTCCGGCGAGCCGAACATCACACCGATTTTCTCCCGCAGCTGGTTGATGAAGATGGCGGTGGTGTTGCTGGTGCTCAGGGCGCCCGCCATCTTGCGCAGGGCCTGGCTCATCAGCCGGGCCTGCAGGCCCACATGGCTGTCCCCCATCTCGCCCTCGATCTCCGCCTTGGGCACCAGCGCCGCCACCGAATCGATCACGACCAGGTCGATGGCCCCGGAACGGATCAGCGTGTCGGCGATCTCCAGCGCCTGCTCGCCGGTGTCGGGCTGCGACACGTAGAGGCTGTCCAGGTCCACCCCGAGCCGCCCGGCGTAGCTGGGATCCAGCGCATGCTCGGCGTCGATGAAGGCCGCTATCCCGCCCGCGCGCTGCACCGAGGCGATCGCGTGGAGCGCCACCGTCGTCTTGCCGCTGGCCTCCGGGCCGTAGACCTCGACGATGCGGCCCCGGGGGAATCCGCCGATGCCGAGCGCGACATCCAGCGCGATCGAACCGGTGGTGATCACTTCCACCGGCGCCCGGTTCTCCTCGCCCAGCCGCATGATGGCGCCGCGGCCGAACTGCTTCTCGATCTGAGCCATGGCCGCCTGGAGCGCCTTCTCGCGGTCCGGCGCGGGAGTGGGGTTCTTGGTCACGACGAACTCCTTGCTGGTGGTATCCGGGGTTGCTGCGTCACCGCGAACCTAGACCGCGGGTGCGACAGGGCATCCGCCACGCGGCCCGGATGTGGACACCGTATGTCGGTCCACACCCCCGCCCGCAGTTGGCGATCGTCCATACCCTCGACGATAGAACGTACGTATGTTCGACATCGGTATTTCGTGCGCGCGTGTCGCGGCGGTCAGCGCAACCTGCCCGGCACGTCGGCCTCGGCCACGACCGCCGCCCACACCTGTTTCGCGGAATCCCCGTCGGCCAGCGCCTGCACCACGGTCCGGCCCGCCAGCGACGCCAGCACCTGGTCCGCGGCCCAGGAATGGGCGTAGTGCTCCCCGAACACCGCCTCCATGCGGCGCCAGAACTCGGTGGTTCGCACTGCTGCATCCTCTCCCATCCGGCTCGCGCCGCATCGTCGGGGGACACTGCTGTTGTGCGCGACTCGCCAACCTCCGGGCTGCAGGTCTTCGGCGACCTCACCTCACAGTGGTTCGCCGAGAGCTTCGCGGCCCCCACATCGGCCCAGGACCAGGCGTGGCAGGCCATCGCGGACGGGCAGGACGCCCTGGTCGTCGCCCCGACCGGCAGCGGCAAGACCCTCGCGGCGTTCCTGTACGCCATCGACCAGCTGGTGCAGCACGGCGCCGGACAGGGCACGCGGGTGCTGTACATCTCGCCGCTGAAGGCCCTCGGGGTGGACGTCGAGCGGAATCTGCGCAGCCCGCTGCACGGCCTGCAGCAGCTGGCGCACCGGGTCGGGTCCCCGATCCCGGGCATCACCATCGGGGTGCGCACCGGGGACACCGAGGCCGCGCAGCGGCGCGCCCTGCTCGCCCGCCCGCCCGACATCCTGATCACCACCCCCGAATCGTTGTTCCTGATGCTGACGTCGCAGGCCCGCCAGACCCTGACCGGGATCAGCACCGTCATCGTCGACGAGATCCACGCGATGGCCGGCACGAAGCGCGGTGTGCACCTGGCGCTGTCCCTGGAGCGGCTGCAGCATTCCGCCCGGCAGCGCCCCCAGCGCATCGGGCTGTCCGCGACGGTGCGCCCGGCCTCGGCCGTCGCCGCGTTCCTTTCCGGGACGTCGGCGTGCCGGATCGTCCAGCCGCCGTCCGACAAGCGGCTGGAGGTCTCGATCGATGTCCCGGTGCCGGACCTCGCGGACCTGGTGGCCGCTGCGGCAGCCGCCGACACTGCGCCCGCCGACGCAGCCCCGTCCATCTGGCCGCATATCGAGAGCCGGCTGGTGGACCTCATCGCCGCACATCGATCGACGCTGATCTTCACCAACTCCCGGCGCTCGGCCGAGCGGCTCACGGCCCGGCTCAACGAGGAGTGGGGGCGCAGGCAGGACGACCCGCCCCCGGTCATCGACGCGGTCGCCACGGCGATGCCGAGCATGGCCGGCCAGGCCCAGGGTGCGCCGGCAACGCTGGTGCGCGCCCATCACGGCTCGGTGAGCAAGGAGCAGCGCGCGCAGATCGAGGATCTGCTGAAGAGCGGCCTGCTGCCCGCGGTGGTCGCCACCAGCAGCCTGGAGCTCGGCATCGACATGGGCGCGATCGACCTCGTGGCGCAGGTGGAGGCGCCGCCCTCGGTGGCGGCCGGCCTGCAGCGGATCGGCCGCGCCGGCCATCAGGTCGGAGCGGTCTCCCGCGGGGTCGTGCTCCCCAAGCACCGCGGGGACCTGTTGACCAGCGCGGTCGTGGCGGAGCAGATGATGCTGCGCAACATCGAG
>CAZECO010000067.1:2856-12637 GCA_964510455.1 uncultured Actinomycetes bacterium | reverse complement strand
GGACCTGTTGACCAGCGCGGTCGTGGCGGAGCAGATGATGCTGCGCAACATCGAGGAGATCGGCGTCCCGGCCAATGCGCTCGACGTGCTGGCCCAGCACATCGTGTCGATGGTGGCGATGGAGGACTGGACGGTTGCGGAACTGATGGCGCTGGTGCGGTCGGCCGGCCCCTACCGCAGCCTGCCGGAGGAGGCCTTCCGCGCGGTGCTGGACATGCTGGCCGGACGGTACCCGGCGGACGACTTCGCGACCCTGCGACCCCGGCTGAACTGGGACCGCGCGACCGATGTGCTGTCCGGCCGCCCCGGCGCGCAGCGGGTCGCGGTGACCAGCGGGGGGACCATCCCCGACCGCGGGCTGTTCGGCGTGTACCTCGCGGCGGCGGCGGAGCGCGGCGGGCAGCGGGTCGGGGAGCTCGACGAGGAGATGGTCTACGAGTCCCGGGTGGGCGATGTCTTCGCGCTGGGCGCGTCCTCCTGGCGGATCGAGGACATCACGCCGGACCGGGTGCTGGTCAGCCCCGCCCCGGGCAGGCCCGGCAAGCTGCCGTTCTGGCACGGCGACGCGGTCGGCCGCCCGTACTCGCTGGGCGCAGCGATCGGCGCGTTCACCCGGCAGGTCGCCGCCGGCCAGATCCACAGCGAGCAGCTGGCGGAGCTGGGGCTCAACGAGTGGGCGATCGAGAACCTGCAGCGCTACGTGGCGCAGCAGCAGCAGGCGTGCGGGCGGGTCCCCGACGATCGGACCATCGTGGTCGAGCGCTTCCGCGATGAGATCGGCGACTGGCGGATCATCTGGCACAGCCCCTTCGGCGCCCGGGTGCACGCCCCCTGGGCGCTGCTGATCGCCGCGGCCGCCCACGCCGAGTTCGGCCTCGACGCATCGGTGATGGCGACCGACGACGGGATCATCGCCCGGCTGCCGGACACCGGGGACGACGCCTTCCTGCACGCGCTCACCGCAGGCTCGTTCCCCGAACCGGAGGCCATCCGGGACGCGGTCGCCGGCCAGGTCGCGGGTTCGGCCCTGTTCGCCTCCCGGTTCCGGGAATGCGCCGCACGGGCGCTGCTGCTGCCCAAGCGCGATCCGCGGCGCCGGACGCCGCTGTGGCAGCAGCGGCAGCGCTCGGCGCAGCTGCTGTCGGTGGCCGCCGGCTACCCCACGTTCCCGATCACGCTGGAGGCGATGCGGGAGTGCCTGCAGGACGTCTACGACCTGCCGGCCCTGCAGTCGGTGATGGCCGAGGTCGCGGCCGGGCGGATCCGGGTGATCGAGGTCGAGACGCCCCGGCCGAGCCCGTTCGCGCAGTCGCTGCTGTGGTCCTACGTCGCCACCTACCTCTACGAGGGCGACTCGCCGCTGGCGGAGCGCAAGGCGCAGGCGCTGGCGCTGGACCCCCAGCTGCTGGCCTCGCTGCTCGGCGATGCCCAGCTGCGCGAGCTGCTGGATGTCGACGCGATCGCCGACATCGAGGCGCAGCTGCAGCTGCTCACCGCGCAGACCCGGCCGCGGACCCTCGATCAGGCGGCCGACGCCTTCCGCCTCCTCGGCCCGCTGACGCAGCAGCAGGCCGACGAGCGGGGTATCGGCACGGACCTGCGCAGCGCCCTGCTGGCCGCGCGCAGGATCTTCGCGACCAGGCTCGCCGGACAGGAGGTGTTCGCCGCGGCCGAGGATGCCGCGCGCCTGCGGGACGCCGCCGGGGCCCCGCTGCCGCCGGGCCTGCCGTCGGTGTTCACCGAACCGGTCGCAGCCCCGGTGGCGGACCTGGTCGCCCGCTTCGCCCGGACGCACGGGCCGTTCACCCCCGCTCAGGCGGCAGCCGCGCTCGGGCTCGGGGTCGCGGTCGTGGACGGCGAACTCGCGGCGCTGGCGGCCAGGCACCGTGTCGCCAGCGGCGGCTTCCGACCCGGCACCACGGGTGTGGAATGGTGCGACACCGACGTCCTGCGCCGGATCCGCCGGCTGTCCGCGGCGCGGCTGCAGCGCCAGATCGAACCGGTTCCCGCGCAGGCTCTGGCCCGGTTCCTGCCCATGTGGTCCGACGTCGCCGGCGCACGCCCGCCGCTGCGCGGACCCGACGGCGTCTACGCGGCGATCGAGCGGCTGGCTGGCGCCCCGCTTCCGGCCAGCGCCTGGGAGCAGTGGATCCTCCCTGCCCGGGTCGCCGACTATCAGCCGTACTGGCTCGACGAGCTGACCTCCGGCGGCGATGTCGTGTGGTGGGGCACCGCCGCGCTGCCGGGCACCGACGGCTGGGTCGCGCTGGCGCCGGCAGACCTGGCGGCAGATCTGCGTCCGGCGATCGCGCTGCCGGATCCGCCCTCGGATCCGCTCAGCGCAGCCGTGCTGGAACTGCTGCAGCCAGGCGGGGCCTGGTTCTTCGGCCAGCTGCTGGAGCAGTTGCGGCCGCAGGTCGAAGCGCTGACGCCGACGATGCTGCTGGAATGCCTGTGGGACCTGGTCTGGAGCGGCCGCATCGGCAACGACTCCTTCGCCCCCCTGCGCTCCTACCTCGGTCGCGGCAGCGCCCCCCGGGGCACCCGGCACCGCCGGCGCCCGGGCTCGGTGAACATCCCCCCGACGGCGGTCGGCCGCTGGTCGGGGCTGCCGGTCGCGGGCGATCAGACGGCCGCCATGGCCGCTTGCGTCGAGCGCATCGTCGCCCGCCACGGGCTCGTGGTGCGCGGCAGCCTCGCCGCCGAGGCGCTGCCGGGCGGCTTCACCGCCGCGTACAAGGTGCTCTCGGCGATGGCGGAGCGGGGGCGCGTGACACGCCTGTACCTGGTTGAGGGGCTGGGCGGGGCGCAGTTCGCCGCTGCCGGTGCGGTGGACCGGATCCGGGAGAACGCGGCTGGCGCGGAGCAGCCCGGCGCAGTGGTGCTGGCCGCCACCGACCCGGCGAACCCGTTCGGCGCGGCCCTGGCCTGGCCGCCATCTGCGGAGACCGGGCACCGCCCCGGGCGCAAGGCGGGGGCCGTCGTGGTGCTGGTCGACGGATCGCTGGCGGCGTACCTGGAACGCGGCGGACGCAGCCTCATCACCTTCAGCGCCGAGCACCTCGACTCGGCGCTGTCCGCGCTCGCCGACGCCCTGCGCCGCACCGGAGCCACCCGGACCGCAATCCAGAAGATCAACGGCCGCCCGGCCACCGACAGCGCGCAGGACGACGCAGCCGGGGCGGCACTGACGGCTGCAGGCTTCCGCCTCACCCCGTCAGGGCTCCGGCTGGCTCGCTGACCCTACCGGGGAGGTTCGCCGCGCTCGTCCATCTCCGAGAGGAAGCGCTCCACCTGGGCACCGATCTGATCGGCGTCGGGCAGTTCGGCCGACTCGGCGTCCGGGCCATCGCCCAGGAACCCGCCGGCCGTCGCCCCGATGTCGTACTGCTGCTCCATGGATCGCAACAGCGGTTCGAACTCCTCGGAGTCGCTGGTCTGGCGAGTGATCTCCGCCTCTGCGGACCTGGCCTGCTCCTCCAGCCCGTCGGTCGGCAGCACGAGGCCGGTGGCACCCGACAGGCCGCGCAGCAGGGCGATCGCAGCGCGCGGGTAGTCGAATTGCGTCAAGTAGTGGGGCACGTGGACGGCCAGGCCGAGCGCATCCCGCTGGGCCTCGCCGAGGTTGAGTTCGAGCATCGCCTGCACATGGCCGGGGATCTCGATCACACCCATGGTGGACCGGTGGCCCTCGATGAGCCGAGGATTGGTCGCGTGGTAGGTCAATCCGATGGGGCGGGTGTGCGGGGCGGGCCACGGGATCCCGATCATGCCCGCCGTCAGGGCCACGTCGAGCTCGCCCACCAGCCACAGGACCGCGTCGATGAATTCTCGCCACCGGTAGTCCGGTTCGGGCCCGCTCAACAGCAGGAACGGGGTGCCGCGCTCATCGAGGACCTCGCGCAGCGTGATCTCCGGCCACTGGGCGCTCACGAAATGATCGTTGTCGTAGATCATCTTCGGGCGGCGCGCCCGGTAGTCGATCAGCGCATCGCTGTCGAACCTCACCAGCACGCGCTCCGGGCAGGTGCTCAGCAGGTGGTCGACCGCGATCTGGGACGCCGACCCGGCATCCATGAATCCGCTGAAGCTGTGGACCAGGACGGCGGGACCGGCCATGGCGCTGGGGGTGTCCACCACCGTCATCAGCTGCGGGACGGAGCTGCCCCGCGGTTTGCGAAGTCCCATGTCCACCTCCTGCCACCAGTGTTGCGCGAATGAGGGCCCAAGACCCGATTGCTCACCGAGGGCGAAACGCAGCCCGCCGCCGTCCGCTGAAGCGCGGGGCTTTCGACGGGTTCAGCCCTGCCCGACCGGAACCACGTAGCGCGCGGCTTGACCCTCGCGCGGAAGCACGACACGGGCACGCACAACATCGGCCGGCTTCTCTGTGCGCTCCAGCAGCGAAACCTTGCGCGCGGCGTCGGCGAGCACGGTGCTCAGCGGCGCATCGAGCGCCTCACAGATGGCGCTCAGCAGTTCGCTGGAGGCTTCCTTCTGACCGCGCTCGACCTCGGACAGGTAGCCCAGCGACACGCTGGCGACCGAGGACACATCGCGCAACGTGCGGCCCTGGTCCTGGCGCCGACGGCGCAACTCGCTACCGATCACTTCTCGCAGCACGATCACGAAGCTTCCGCCTCCCTGTCTTGCATCCCTCTACGGTACCCGTCAGCGACACCTCACCCGCGAGGGCGTGGACGCTGCTGCTCTATCCAACTGCCCGGGAGGGCCAGTCATTCCCGAGCGGTATTCCCAGGTCCGAGCACCATCAAACCCAGTGCCAGGGCCTCGGCGACGCAGGCCGACCGCAACTGCCCGCGCTCACCCGCGGCCTGCACGCGCCGGACCCGGGGCTCGCCGGGGCCGAGCACCGCCGCGACGAACATCACCCCGGGAAACAGGTCGCCGACGGGATCCGGGCCGGCAACCCCGGTCGTGGCGATGGCGAGGTCCGCACCGAACAGGCTCCTGGCGGCTGCTGCCATGGCGCCGGCGGTGGCCGCGGAGACCGGCCCGGACTCCGCGAGCAGATCTGCCGGGACTCCCAGCACCGAGGCCTTCACCGCGGTGGCGTAGGCGACGAGTCCGCCACGGTACGCGTGCGACGCGCCGGGCACCGCCGTGATGGCTGCGGCGACGAGTCCGCCGGTGAGGGATTCGGCGGTGGCCAGCGTCAGCCCCGAGGCTCGCAGGACCGTCAGCAGCTCGGCCGCAGGGTCGCGTCCGGGCACCGCGGACCCGCCCGTCACCGCGGCGGCCTGGGCAGGCCCGCCTCGTCGCGCAATTCGCCGAAGTGGCGGACCTGCAGCGCGCGCCGGATGTAGTCCAGCCCGGTCAGGATGGTCAGGAACAGCGCGACCGCCATGCATGCCCACTGCACAGCGCCGGGCACGTCCGGCAGCAGGAACGCCACGATCGCGATCATCTGCGAGACGGTCTTGGCCTTGCCGCCCCTGCTCGCCGAGATCACCCCGTGCTTGATCACCCAGAACCGCAGCAGGGTCACCATGATCTCGCGCGCCAGGATGACCAGCGTCACCCACCACGGCAGCTCGCCGAGCCAGGACAGCCCGATCAGCGCCGCACCGGTGAGCGCCTTGTCCGCGATGGGGTCGGCGACCTTCCCGAAGGTGGTGATGAGGTTGCGCTTGCGGGCCAGGTAGCCGTCGAGGAAATCGGTGATCGAGGCGATGATGAACACTGCGGCGGCCAGGTACCGGTAGGTATCGTTCTGGCCGTCCTCGGCGAGCAGCAGCCACCCGAACACCGGCACCAGGGCCAGCCGCATCATCGTCAGGGCGTTGGGCAGATTCCACAGCGACGACTGCGACGGGGGCAGGCTCGCAGGGTCCCGGGGCAGCGGAGCCCTGGTCCGCTTAGCGCGCATGGGGCCGCCCCGTCGGCGCGACGACGAGGTCCGCGCCATCCGAGCCGACGACGTCGGCGGCGACGATGCTTCCGATCGCCGCGGCACCCGCAGGATCCGCCCACAGGCACCCGCCGTCCTCAGGCCCCTGGAACCCGGCACGGCCGCAGGCCGCGCCGCCGGCCGATTCCACCAGCACCTCGACCTGCTCCCCGACCCTGGCCGCGGCCCGATCCGCGACGGCGACGTCCACCAGCTCCTGCACGGCGGCGACCCGCGCGGCGATCTCGTCGGCATCGACCTTCCCGCTCATCCGCGCGGCCTGCGTGCCGTCCTCATCGGAGTAGCCGAACACTCCCACCGCGTCGAGGCGGGCATCGCTCAGGAAGCCCGTCAGCACCGCCAGGTCGTCCTCGGTCTCGCCCGGGAAGCCGACGATCACGTTGCTGCGGATCCCCGCCTGCGGCACCCGGCTGCGGATCTGCCCGATCAGGTCGAGGAACTGCTCGGCGTCGCCGAACCGCCGCATGCGCCGCAGCAGCGGACCGCTGGCGTGCTGGAAGGACACGTCGAAGTACGGCGCGACGGCGTCCAATTCGGCCATGGCATCCAGCAGCGCGGGCCTGACTTCGGCCGGCTGCAGGTAGGACACCCGGATCCGCCGCAGCCCGGCCACACCCGCGAGGTCGCGCAGCAGGCCGTCGAGGCCGGCACCGCCCGGGGAGTCCTTCCCGTAGGCGGTGGAGTTCTCGCTGACGAGGATGATCTCGGCGACGCCGTCTGCGACGAGCTGGCGCGCCTCTGCCACGATGTCATGCCCGGGCCGGGAGATGAACGCCCCGCGGAAGGACGGGATCGCGCAGAACGAGCAGCGCCGGTCGCAGCCGCTGGCGATCTTCAGCGCGGCCACCGGTCCGCCGGTCAGGCGCTGGCGCAGGATCCGTTCGGCGGTGCCGCCCGGGCCCGTCCCGTGGCCCGACCCGTGCGCAGCCCCGTGGCCGGGCACCGCCCCGGCCGCAGCCCCGCGCAGGGCCGGCGTGATGGGCAGCAGGGTGCGGCGATCGTGCGGCTCGTGCGCCGCCACCTTCCCACCGGCCAGGACCGTCCGCAGCGTCTGCCCGATCGTCGGGTAGTGGTCGAATCCCAGCACCGCGGCGGCTTCGGGCAACTCGGCCGCCAGCGCCGACCCGTACCGCTGGGCGAGGCAGCCGGTTGCCACGACGACGGCATCGTCGGACAGGTCCAGCACCGTGGAGATGCTCTCCGTCTTCGCCGCCTCGATGAACCCGCAGGTGTTGACCAGCACCACATCGGCGTCGTCGTGCTGCTGCGCCACAGCCCAGCCATCGGCGATCAGGCGGCCCGCCAGCTCATCGGAGTCGACCTCGTTGCGGGCGCATCCCAGCGTCAGGATATGGACGCGCGGCGCTTCAGTCACACTCCCGAGCGTAGGTGATCCGACCGCCAGGAAGCGCCCATGAGCGTCCTCACCCGCCGGCCGAGCCCCGCAGATCGGCCAGGATCCCCGGCAGATCGTCGGGCTGCACCAGCACCTCCCGCGCCTTGGAACCCTCCGAGGGGCCCACGATGCCGCGCGTCTCCATCAGGTCCATCAGGCGGCCGGCCTTCGCGAAACCGACCCGCAGCTTGCGCTGCAGCATCGAGGTCGAACCGAGCTGGGAGTTGACCACGAGCTCCACGGCCTGGCACAACAGGTCGAGGTCATCGCCGACATCGTCCTCGACCACGGGCGATGACGTCGGTGAGGCGAGCACCTTGTCCACGTAGGCGGCGTCGCGCTGGGACTTGACATGCGCCACGAGGGCGCGGACCTCGGATTCGGAGACGAACGCGCCCTGGATCCGCATCGGCTTGCTGGCGCCCATCGGCAGGAAGAGCCCGTCGCCCTGCCCGATCAGCTTCTCCGCGCCGCTGGTGTCGAGGATGACCCGGCTGTCGGTCTGGCTGCTGGTCGCGAACGCCAGCCGGCTTGGCACGTTGGCCTTGATCAGGCCGGTGACGACGTCCACCGAGGGGCGCTGGGTCGCCAGGACCAGGTGGATCCCCGCAGCCCGCGCCAGCTGCGTGATGCGGGCGATGGAGTCCTCGACGTCCCGGGCGGCCACGATCATCAGGTCGGCCAGCTCGTCGACCACCACCAGCAGGTACGGGTAGGCCTGGAGCTTGCGCTCGCTGCCCAGCGGCACCTGGATCCGGCCGCTGCGCACGGCCTTGTTGAAGTCGTCGATGTGCCGGAACCCGAAGTGGGCGAGGTCCTCGTAGCGCTGCTCCATCTCCGCGACCACCCACTGCAGCGCGTCCGAGGCCTTCTTGGGGCTGGTGATGATCGGGGTGATCAAGTGCGGGATCCCCTCGTAGGCCGTCAGTTCGACCCGCTTGGGGTCCACCAGGATCATCCGGACCTCGTCGGGGGTGGAGCGCATCAGGACCGAGGCGATCAGCGAATTGATGCAGGACGACTTGCCGGCACCGGTGGCGCCGGCGACCAGCAGGTGGGGCATCTTCGCGAGGTTCGCACAGACGAAACCGCCTTCGACGTCCTTGCCGACCGCGACCAGCATCGGGTGCTGATCCGCGGTGGCGACCCTGCTGCGCAGCACATCCCCCAGGGCCACCAGTTCGCGGTCCTCGTTCGGAATCTCGATGCCGATGGCGGACTTGCCGGGGATCGGGCTGAGGATCCGGACATCGGAGGTCTTCACGGCGTAGGCGATGTTCTTGCTCAGGTTGGTCACCTTGTCGACCTTCACCGACGGCCCGAGCTCGATCTCGTAGCGCGTGACGGTGGGCCCCCGCTGGAACCCGGTCACCTCGGCGTCGATCTCGAACTGCTCGAGCACCTCCGACAGCGCCGCGACCACGACCTGGTTGGCCTTGCTGCCGCGCTTGTGGGGCGGCCCGCCCCGCAGCATCGAAGGATCGGGCAGCCGGTAGGTCAGGCTCGAGGACAGCGGCAGCTGCTCGGCGCCGGCAGGGACGTCGACGAACTCCGGCACCGGGGCCTCGCCGGCGTCGTCCCCGGCGCCGACCGGGTCGGTCGCCACCGGCTCCGGCTCCTCGTCCGGCCAGCCGACCATGGGCGTCACGAACGGCTCGTTGCCCCGCAGGTCGATGTCGTCGGGCACGGCGGGCGGGCTCGGCCACCAGCGCTGCACCCGGCGGGCCCCCGACCGCAGGCGCACCGGAACCCGGCTCAGCGCCGGGCCGAAGATCGCCGCCAGGCCGAGGCAGCCCAGCAGCGAGAGCAGCACGACCGCGACCCTGGTCCCGATCAGCGACGCGACGGGCACGCTGACCACCCACCCCACCATGCCTCCACCGGTTGTCAGGATCTCCAGGCCATCGGTGGGGTTCGGCATCCCCGCCGCGACATGCCACAGGCCTGCCGCAGACAGCAGGACCATCACCCAGCCGGTGAACACCCGGGCGATCCGGTCGGGGTCGTCCGGCACCCAGAACAGGTAGCCGGCCTGCGCCATCATGAGCACCGCGACCACCGGGGCCAGCGCGCCGAAGCCCCCGACGACCAGCAGATCGAGCAGCTGGCCGATCGGTCCCTCGGCGGCGCCGGCGATCACGATCGCGGTCACGATGCCCAGCAGCAGCCACACCAGCGCCCGCCCGTCGCGCCCGTCGTAGGCGGCGGGATCGGACGCGTCGGAATCGGACGGTCCCGGGGTCTGTGCCGGAAGCGGCAGGACCTGCCGGACCCCCCCGCCGACCATGTGCGCCACCGTGAGCCACCACCCGGCGATCAGACGGACCGGGGCCGGCCGGGGCTTCGCGGGCTTGGGCTTCGCCGCGCCGGCTCTGGCCGTCGGCTTCGCTGTCGGCTTCTTGGGCGGTGCTTCGGTGTGCGGGTCCTTGATCGCGCGGCCGGGCTCTGCGGCG
>CAZECO010000067.1:0-2756 GCA_964510455.1 uncultured Actinomycetes bacterium | reverse complement strand
CTTGGGCGGTGCTTCGGTGTGCGGGTCCTTGATCGCGCGGCCGGGCTCTGCGGCGGCTTTGGAGCGCGGCGCTCTCCCGTTCTTCGGACTCGACCCGCCTGACGCCATGGCCGAAGCCTAATCGCAGTCGGCGCGGCTGCGAGCCGACTCGCTCACGCCTCGACGATCACCGGCACGATCATCGGACGGCGGCGGTGGGCGTTGGACACCCAGCGCCCCACGACCCGCCGAACGATCTGCTGCAGCTGTGCCACATCGTCCACCCCTCCTAAGAGGGTCTGCTCCACCGCCGTGCGGACCAGGGGTAGCACCGGGTCGAAGACCGCCTCGTCCTCGGCGAATCCTCGGCCGTGGATCTCCGGCCCGGCCACCACGGTGCCCGTGGTGATGTCCACCGCCACGAACACGGAGATGAAGCCCTCCTCACCCAGGATGCGGCGGTCCTTCAGGGACGCCTCCGTGATGTCCCCCACCGAGGCCCCGTCGACGTAGACGTAGCCGCACGGGACGACCCCCGTGATCCGGGCGACGCCATCGGCGAGGTCCACCACCACCCCGTCCTCGGCGATCAGCACCCGCCGCGGATCGATGCCGGTCTCGATCGCCAGCGCGGCATTGGCCCGCAGGTGTCGCGGCTCCCCGTGCACCGGCATCACATTGCGGGGTTTGACGATGTTGTAGACGACCCGCAGCTCGCCTGCCGCGGCATGGCCGGAGACATGCACCATCGCGTTGCCCTTGTGCACGACCGTGGCGCCGAGCCGGGTCAGCCCGTTGATCACCCGGTTGACCGGGTTCTCGTTGCCGGGGATCAACGACGACGCCAGCACCACCGTGTCGCCGGGACCGACCTCGATGTTGTGGTCGCGGTTCGCGATCCGGCTCAGCACCGCCATCGGCTCGCCCTGCGACCCCGTGCAGATCAGCACGACCCGGTCGTCGGGCAGGTCCCCCGCGGAGTCCAGCGACACCAGGGTGTTGCCCGGCACGGTCAGGTAGCCCAATTCGCGGGCCACGTTCATGTTGCGCACCATCGAGCGACCGACCAGCGCGACCCTGCGGTTGTGCGTGACGGCCGCGTCGATTACCTGCTGCACGCGGTGCACGTGGGACGCGAAGGACGCGACGATGAGCCGGCCGGTGGCGCGCGTGAACACCGAATCCAGCACCGGCCCGATGTTCCGCTCGTTGGGGACGAAGCCGGGCACCTCGGCGTTCGTGGAATCGACCAGGAACAGGTCCACCCCGGCGTCGCCGGCCCGCGCGAACGCGTTCAAGTCCGTGATCCGGCCGTCCAGCGGCAGCTGATCGGCCTTGAAGTCCCCGGTGTGGAGCAGGGTTCCGGCGCTCGTGGTGATGTGCAGCGCCATCGCGTCGGGGATCGAGTGGTTCACCGCGATGAACTCCACGGTGAATCCGCCGAACCGCTCGCTGTGCCCATCGGCCACCTCGACCGGCTGGTGCTTGATCCGGTGCTCGCGGAGCTTGGCCGCCACGAATGCCAGAGTCAGGCGGCTGCCGACGATGGGGATGTCGGCCCGCTCGCGCAGCAGGTACGGCACCGCCCCGATGTGGTCCTCGTGCCCGTGCGTCAGCACCACCGCGACGATGTCGGCGTAGCGGCCGTCGAGGTAGGAGAAGTCGGGCAGGATCAGGTCCACGCCGGGCTGCGACTCCTCCGGGAAGAGGACGCCGCAGTCGACGATCAGCAGCTCGGATCCCACCTCCAGGACGGTCATGTTCCGGCCGATCTCGCCGATGCCCCCCAGCGCCACCACGCGCATCGCACCGGGAGCCAGCGGCGGGGGCGGACCGAGGTCCAGGTGCGCGTGGCTCATCAGAGCAGGCCCCCCGTCCGCAGGCCCGCCGCGATCAGCGCACGCTCGGGTTCGGTGGCGACTGCCAAGGGGCCCCGCAGCGGTCCTCCGCCCGGCCTGCCGAGCATCTCCAATGCGGCCTTCACGGCGATAGCGCCCTGGGTGTGGGTCATGATCCCGGTGATCACCGGCAGGATGGCGGCGTTGATCTTTCTCGCTTCCTCGACCTGGCCCGCGGTGTAGGCGGCATGCATGGCCGCGAGCCGATCGGCGACCACATGTCCGACCACGGAGACGAATCCGGCGGCGCCGACGGACAGCAGCGGCAGGTTCAGGCCGTCGTCGCCTGAGTAGTAGACGAGGTCGGACTCGGCCATGATGCAGGCCGCGGCGAACGGATCGGCCGCCGCGTCCTTGTTCGCGATGATCCGCGGATGCTGCGCCAGGGTCAGCAGGGTCGATCGGGACAGCCGGACCCCGCTGCGGCCCGGGATGTCGTAGAGCATGTTGGGCAGGTCCGTGGCGTCCGCGACCGCGGTGAAGTGCGCGACCAGCGCCTCTTGCGGCGGCTTGTTGTAGTAGGGCGTCACCACCAGCAGTCCATCGGCGCCGGCACGGGCCGCCTGCTCGGCCAGCTCGATGGTGTGCGCGGTGTTGTTCGTCCCCACCCCCGCGACCACGGCCGCTCGGCCGCCCACGGCTTCGATCACGGCGCGGAGCAGCTCCTCCTTCTCCGCATCCGACGTCGTCGGCGACTCCCCCGTCGTGCCGTTGATGACCAGGCCGTCGTTGCCGTCATCGATCAGGCGGGCAGCGAGGGCCTGCGCGGTCGGGACGTCGAGTGAACCGTTCGCCGCGAACGGCGTGACCATCGCGGTCAGCACCGCACCGAACGGCGCGCGGGGGTCGGAAGGCAGCGTCATGGCTCAAGGCTAGCGC
>CAZECO010000066.1:0-17170 GCA_964510455.1 uncultured Actinomycetes bacterium | reverse complement strand
TCCCACTAGACTTCCGATGGAAACGATCTACGAGACGCGACCGCACCGTGCAGCGCAGACCAGCGCAGCGGGGTGGGCGAGGAGGCCGGGTTGAACGTCTACATCCCCCTCATCACCATGGCGGGCCTGGGCCTGCTCTTCGCGGTGTTCTCCGTCTTCGCCGCCAGCTTCACCGGGCCCAAGCGCTACAACCGGGCGAAGTACGACGCCTACGAGTGCGGCATCGAGCCGACCCCACAGCCGTTGGGCGGCGGGAAGTTCCCCGTGAAGTACTACCTCACAGCCATGATGTTCATCATCTTCGACATCGAGATCGTGTTCCTCTACCCCTGGGCCGTCGCGTTCGACCAGCTGCAGTTCTTCGGCTTCCTCGCAACGCTGCTGTTCCTGATCAACCTGACCATCCCGTACGTCTACGAATGGCGCCGCGGCGGCCTGGACTGGGACTGACCGCACGCGCGCAGGAATCAGCAGCACCGCAGGGCCACGACAAGGAACGAGGCGAGATGGGAATCGAGGAGAAGCTCCCCGCGGGCATCATGCTCACAACTGTTGAGATGGTGGCCGGGTATGCGCGCAAGACCTCCTTGTGGCCCGCCACGTTCGGCCTGGCGTGCTGCGCCATCGAGATGATGGCCACCGGCGGCCCCCGGTTCGACATCGCGCGGTTCGGCATGGAGGTCTTCCGCCCCTCGCCGCGGCAGGCCGACCTGATGATCGTGGCGGGCAGGGTGAGCCAGAAGATGGCTCCGGTGCTGCGGCAGATCTACGACCAGATGCCCAACCCGAAGTGGGTGATCGCGATGGGCGTGTGCGCATCATCCGGCGGCATGTTCAACAACTATGCGATCGTCCAAGGTGTGGACCACGTCGTACCCGTCGACATCTACCTGCCCGGGTGTCCGCCCCGGCCGGAGATGCTGCTCGACGCCATCCTGCAGCTGCACGAGCAGATCCAGCACACCAAGATGGGTGTCCATCGCGAGCGCGAGATCGCGGAGCTGGAGACGGCAGCGATGCAGGGGGAGCCCACCTCGGCGATGAAGGGACTGCTGCGGTGAGCGCCGAATCCGAGCAGACGCAGCCCGCCACCGGCGCCGAGGTCGCACCGAGCGGCCCACCGGCGGCGGCAGAGGTCGTCTCCGTCCGATACGGATCGTTCGGCGCGGCCGACAGCGGGGATACCAGCGGCTTCGGGGGCCTGGTGTCGCCGGTCATCATCGCGGCACCGGCGCAGCGCCCGTTCGGCGGCTGGTTCGACGAGGTGTCCGACGAGCTGGAGCTGGCGCTCGCCGACCGCGGCCTGCCCGTGACTGAGGCGATCGAGAAGGTCGTCATCGAGTACGGCGAGATCACCTACTTCGTCCGCCGGGCCCATCTGGTGCCCATGATGCAGGCCCTGCGCGACGAGCCCGCCCTGCGCTTCGAGTACTTCTCCGGCGTGAGCGGCGTGCACTACCCGCATCAGTCCGGCCGGGAGCTGCACGCGGTGTACCACCTGGCCTCCTTCACCCACAACCGCCGGATCCGGGTCGAGGTCACCTGCCCCGACGACGACCGCCACATCCCCTCGGTGGTGGGCGTGTACCCCAACGCCGACTGGCACGAGCGGGAGACCTGGGACTTCTTCGGCATCATCTTCGACGGCCACCCGTTCCTGACCCGGATCGAGATGCCCGACGACTGGGTGGGCCATCCGCAGCGCAAGGACTACCCGCTGGGCGGCATCCCGGTGGAGTACAAGGGCGCCACGATCCCGCCGCCCGACCAGCGGAGGTCATACAACTGATGAGCGATCCCGACGACGTCACGTTCGCCGCGGCACCGGCCGACTCGGCGAGCGAAACCGACATCTATGCCGATGCGTTCGACACCACCCAGGGGCGGGTCTACACCTTGTCCGGCGGCGACTGGGACAGCGTCGCCCCCCCGCCGGAGGGCAAGCACGAGCGGGTCGTGGTGAACATGGGCCCCCAGCACCCCTCCACCCACGGGGTCCTGCGCCTGATCCTGGAGCTGGACGGCGAAACGGTGACCGAGGCCCGCTGCGGCATCGGCTTCCTGCACACCGGCATCGAGAAGAACATGGAGTACCGCACCTGGGTGCAGGGCACGACCTTCGTGACCCGGATGGACTACCTCAGCTCGTTCTTCAGCGAGACCGCCTACTGCATGGCGGTGGAGAAGCTGCTGGGGATCACCGATCAGGTCCCCGAGCGCGCCCAGGCCATCCGGGTGATCCTGATGGAGCTGAACCGGGCATCCAGCCATTTCGTGGCACTGGCCACCGGAGGCCTGGAGCTGGGCGCCCTGACCGCGATGATCTTCGGGTTCCGGGAGCGGGAGGTGATCCTCGACCTGTTCGAGGAGATCACCGGCCTGCGCATGAACCACGCCTACATCCGGCCCGGCGGTGTCGCGCAGGACATGCCCAGCGGCATCGAGCAGCGGATCCTCGACGGCGTGGCGAAGGTCCGCACCAACGCGCAGGACACCAGGAAGCTGCTGGTGGACAACAAGATCTGGATGGGCCGCACGGTCGACGTGGGGTATCTGGACCTCACCGGCTGCATGGCCCTGGGGATGACCGGCCCGGTGCTGCGGTCCACCGGCTACCCCCGCGACCTGCGCAAGGACGAGCCCTACTGCGGCTACGAGAAGTACGACTTCGAGGTGCCGACCGTGACCACCTGCGACACCTATGGCCGGTTCCTGCTGCGCCTGGCCGAGATCGAGGAGAGCCTGCGGATCGTCGAGCAGGCGGTGGAGCAGTTGCGGCCCGGCCCGGTCATGGTCGAGGACAAGCGGATCGCGTGGCCGGCGCAGCTGACCCTCGGGAGCGACGGCCAGGGCAACTCGCTGGCCCATATCAAGCACATCATGGGTGAGTCGATGGAGGCGCTGATCCACCACTTCAAGCTCGTGACCGAGGGCTTCCGCGTCCCTGCCGGGCAGGTGTACGTCGCGATCGAGGGGCCCCGCGGCGAGCTGGCCTGCCATGTCGTCAGCGACGGCGGGACCCGGCCGTACCGGGTGCACTTCCGCGATCCGTCCTTCAACAACCTGCAGGCAGTCCCGGCGATGAGTGAGGGTTCGATGGTGTCCGATGTGGTGGCCGCGGTGGCATCCGTGGATCCGGTGATGGGCGGGGTGGATCGCTGATGGCGCTGGATGACAACACCCGGGCCGAGGCGCTCCAGCTCGCCTCGCGCTACCCGCAGGCGCGGTCCGCCCTGCTGCCGATGCTGCATCTGGTGCAGTCCGCAGAGGGGTACGTCTCGCCGCGCGGGATCGAGCTGTGCGCCGACGTCCTGGGGCTCACCCCGGCGGAGGTCAGTGCGGTGGCCACGTTCTACACGATGTACAAGCGCCGCCCGGTCGGCAGGCACCACCTCGGCGTGTGCGTCAACACCATGTGCGCGGTGCTCGGCGGCGACGCGCTGTGGGCGGCGGTCAGCGACCGGCTCGGCATCGGGCACGAGGAATCCGACCAGAAGGGGATGTTCAGCGCCGAACGGATCGAATGCCAGGCGGCCTGCACCCACGGCCCGGTGATGACCGTCGATTGGGAGTTCTTCGACCAGGTCGGCATCGACGAGGCGCTGGACATCATCGACCGCCTCGAGGCCGGCGAAGAGGTGGTGCCCACCCGCGGCGCCCCGATCCGGGGCTTCAAGGCCAGCGAGCGCGTCCTGGCGGGGTTCGACGACGGACTCGCCGATGCGGGCCCGGCGGCCGACGACCTGATGCTCGCCGGACTGCGCCGGGCCAAGGAGCTCGGCCAGCAGGCCCCGGCGCCGAACACCCCGGGAGGGAAGTGACATGCCGCTGACTCCGGTCCTCACCGCCCATTGGGACGAGCCCGACAGCTACACCATCGACAACTATCACCGGCACGGCGGCTATCAGGCTCTGCGCACGGCATTGCGCACCGATCCCGATCAGCTGATCGCCGATGTCAAGGAGAGCGGGCTGCGGGGCCGCGGCGGTGCCGGCTTCCCCACCGGCCTGAAGTGGAGCTTCGTGCCCCAGGACGGGCGCCCCCACTACCTGGTGGTCAACGCCGACGAGTCCGAGCCGGGCGCCTGCAAGGACATCCCGCTGATGCTGGCGAACCCGCACGCCGTCGTCGAGGGTATGATCATCACCTGTCACGCGATCCGGGCGCGACACGCGTTCATCTACATCCGCGGCGAGGTCCCGCACCCGATCCGCCGCGTGCGGGCGGCGGTGGAGCAGGCCAGGGCCGCCGGCTACCTCGGCGAGAACATCCTCGGCAGCGGTCTCGACCTCGACATCGTCGTGCACGCGGGCGCTGGCGCGTACATCTGCGGCGAGGAGACCGCGCTGCTGGACTCCCTGGAGGGCCGGCGCGGCCAACCGAGGCTCAAGCCGCCCTTCCCGGCCGTTGCCGGGCTGTACGCCGGACCGACGGTGATCAACAACGTGGAGACCATCGCCAACATCCCCTACATCGTCAGCAACGGCCCCGACTGGCTGCGGCAGTTCGGCACCGAGAAGTCGCCGGGCTTCAAGCTCTTCGCGGTCTCCGGGCACGTCAAGCGGCCCGGCATCTACGAGGCGCCGCTGGGGATCACGATGGCGGAGCTGCTCGAGCACGCGGGAGGGATGCGCGAGGGCTCGCAGCTGAAGTTCTGGGTGCCCGGCGGGTCATCGGTGCCGATGCTGCTGCCGGAGCACATCGACCTGCCGCTGACCTACGAGGACATGGCCGAGGCCGGGACCATGCTCGGCACCGGCACCCCGATGGTCTTCGACCAGACCGTCAGCGTCGTGCGGGCCGTCACCCGGTGGGCGGAGTTCTACAAGCACGAGTCCTGCGGCAAGTGCACGCCCTGCCGGGAGGGCACCGGCTGGATCATGGGGCTGCTGAAGAAGTTCGAGGCGGGCCACGGCTCGGAGGAGGAGCTGCAGACGCTGCAGGACTTGTGCAGCCAGATCCTGGGCCGGTCGTTCTGCGCCCTCGGGGACGCCGCGGCGACCCCGTTCCCGGCGGCGCTGAAGCACTTCCGGGAGGAATTCCTGGACGGAATGGCCCCGCCGTTGCGCATCGCCTCCGACTTCGATCCCGTCTACGCCGGAGCGCGCTGATGACCGCCAGCACCGACACCGCGACCCCCGCCGGCGCCGTACCTCCGGTGGCGGGCGTCACCGGCACCATCGACGGGATCACGGTCACGGTTCCGAAGGGCACCCTGATCATCCGGGCTGCCGAGCTGATCGGCATCCAGATCCCCCGCTTCTGCGACCATCCGCTGCTCGATCCGGTGGCGATGTGCCGGATGTGCCTGGTCGAGGTCGCGCCGGGGCCGCCGAAGCCGCAGCCGGCCTGCGCGGTCGCGCTCGCCGACGGGATGGAGGTCAAGACGCAGCTCACCTCCCCGATGGCCGACGCCGCCCAGCTGGGGGTGATGGAGTTCATCCTCGCCAACCATCCGCTGGACTGCCCGATCTGCGACAAGGGCGGCGAGTGCCCGCTGCAGAACCAGGCGATGACGAACGGACGCGGGGAGTCCCGCTTCACGCTGGCCAAGACGACGTTCCCCAAGCCGATCCACGTCTCCTCGCAGGTGCTGCTGGACCGCGAGCGGTGCGTCAACTGCGCCCGCTGCACCCGGTTCGCCGACCAGATCGCCGGCGACCCGTTCATCGTGCTGCTGGAGCGGGGCGGCAAGCAGCAGGTCGGCATCAACCCGGGCTACCCGTTCGACTCCTACTTCTCCGGCAACACGGTCCAGATCTGCCCCGTCGGGGCGCTGACGTCCGCCAAGTACCGCTTCCGGGCCCGGCCGTTCGACCTCGTCAGCGTGCCCACGATCTGCGAGCACTGCGCCTCCGGGTGCGCGCTGCGCACCGACTACCGCCGCTCGGAGGTGACGCGCCGGCTGGCGTGGGACGACCCCGCGGTCAACGAGGAGTGGAACTGCGACAAGGGCCGCTTCGCCTTCGTCTACGCGCGCGAGCAGCGCCTGACCACCCCGCTGATCCGCCAGGACGGCCAGCTGCGGGCCGCTTCGTGGCCGGAGGCGGTGCAGGCGGCCGCGGCAGGGCTGGCGGCGGCCCAGGGCCGGGCGGGTGTGCTCACCGGCGGCCGGCTCACCGTCGAGGATGCGATGGCGTACAGCATCTTCGCCCGCGCGGTGCTGCGGTCGGACAACATCGACTTCCGCGCCCGCGCATCCTCGCAGGAGGAGGCCGCGTTCCTGGCCAGCCGAGTGGCCGGCACCGGCCTCGGCGTGACCTACGCCCAGCTCGAACAGGCGCCGGCCGTCGTGCTGGTCGCCCTGGAGCCGGAGGACGAGTCCCCCATCGTCTTCCTGCGGCTGCGCAAAGCGGTGCGGCGCCACGGGCAACAGGTGGTGACGGTCGCGCCGTTCGCCAGCTACGGCTCGCAGAAGCTGCGCGCCTCGGTCGTCCCGACCGCTCCGGGCGACGAGGTGGGCGCGCTGGCCGATCCGCAGGTCGCAGCGGCCCTCGCCCAACCGGGGGCGGTGCTGCTGGTCGGGGAGCGGGCCGCAGCCGTGCCGGGCCTGCTGACCGCGCTGGCGGCGCTGGCCGATGCGTCGGGCTCACCGGTGGCCTGGGTGCCGCGGCGCGCCGGCGAACGGGGCGCACTGGACGCCGGACTGCTGCCGGGGCTGCTGCCGGGCGGCCGCGCGCTGGCCGATCCCGAGAACAGGGCCGCCGCCGCTGCCGAGTTCGGCGTGCCGGCCGAAACGCTGCCGACCGAGAGCGGACTCGATGCCGCCGGCATGATCGCGGCGATCGCGGCGGATGCGGCGGCGCGCCATCAGGCGGAGGCCGATGGCGCGCTGGACGACTTCGCCCCGAGTCTCGCCGCCCTCGTCGTGGCGGGCGTGGACCCCGACGATACGGCGGATCCGGCCTCCCTGCGGCAGGCCCTGGCCTCGGTGGGCTTCGTGGTGAGCCTGGAGCAGCGGCTGACCGACGTCGCCGATTACGCCGACGTCGTGCTGCCCGTCGCGGACGTCACCCAGAAGGCGGGCACGTTCACCGACTGGGAGGGCCGGCTGCGGTCGTTCCGCCCGGTGTTCGCCGATGCGATGGCGATGGCCGACGGCCGCGTGCTCGCCCTGATCGCCGACGCGATCGCGGGCATCGTGGACGAACCCCTGGCGAACCTGCACCGCGGCAGCGTCGCGCAGTTGGGCGCGACCCTGAACCGCCTGTCCGGCCATGAGGGACCGCGCCCGGCCGGACCCGCCGTCGAGCCGGCCGACCCCCCCTCCGGCGTCCGCCTGGCGACCTGGCGGCAGCTGGTGGATGGCGGCACCCTGCAGCGCGGGGAGCCGTTCCTGGCGGCGGGGGCGCGGGAGACCGTGGCACGGCTCTCCGCCGCAACCGCCGAGTCGCTGGGGTTGAGCGACGGCCACGTGGTCACCATCGCCTCCCCGGCGGGCCGGGTGCAGCTGACCGCCGAGTTCACCGCGATGCCCGACGACGTGGTCTGGATCCCCAGCCACTCGCCCGGCATCCGTGTCAGCAGCGACCTGCGGGTCGGCTGGGGCGATAGCGTGCACCTGTCGGCAGGAGGCCTGCCGGCTGGAGACCAACCGGGCGGTGAGGAGGCGTGATGGGCGCGACAACCGGCGTGCCGCTCGCGGTCCCCGGCCCGCAGCTGTCGGACTTCGGCCATGATCCCTTCTGGCTGGTGCTGCTGAAGACCCTGATGGTGTTCGTGCTCCTGGTCGTCATCGTGCTGCTCACCATCTGGGCGGAGCGCCGCGTGGTGTCGGAGATGCAGCACCGCATCGGACCCAACCGGACGGGTCCGTTCGGCATCCTGCAGACGCTCATGGACGGCTTCAAGCTGGCCCTGAAAGAGGAGATCATCCCCGACCGGGTCTCCCTGGGTGTGTACATCCTGGCCCCGATCATCTCCGCGACCTGCGCCTTCGCGGCGTTCGCCGTCATCCCGTTCGGGCCGCAGGTCAGCATCTTCGGCGAAGAGACGGTGCTGCAGCTGACCGACTTCAACGAATCGACGCTGTACATCCTGGCGATCACCGCGATCGGCATCTACGGCCTGGTGCTGGCGGGCTGGTCGTCCGGCTCCACCTACCCGCTGCTGGGCGGCCTGCGCTCGACGGCGCAGATGATCTCCTACGAGATCGCGATGGGCCTGGCGTTCGTGGCGGTGTTCCTCTACGCCGGGACGATGTCCACCTCGCAGATCGTCAACGCCCAGGCGACGGGCTGGTACGCGCTGCTCCTGGCGCCGTCCTTCGTCATCTACGTGACGGCGATGGTGGGCGAGACCAACCGCGCCCCGTTCGACCTGCCGGAGGCGGAGGGCGAACTCGTCGGCGGGTTCCACACCGAGTACTCCTCGCTGAAGTTCGCGATGTTCTTCCTGGCCGAATACATCAACATGGTGACCGTGGCGTCCGTGGCCACCACCCTGTTCCTGGGCGGCTGGCGATTCCCCATCGACTGGGAGTGGGCCAACACCGGCTGGGTCCCGGTGCTGTGGTGGCTGCTGAAGGTCTGCCTGTTCATCTACGTCTACATCTGGCTGCGCGGCACGCTGCCGCGCTTCCGCTACGACCAGTTCATGGCCTTCGGCTGGAAGGTGCTGATCCCGGCATCGCTGGCGTGGGTGGTCCTCGTCAGCGGGGCCCGCGCGCTGCAGGAGGAGTACCAGGCGGGCACCGGGACGCTGCTGGCCATCGGCGCCGCGGTGCTGATCGTGGTGATCGGAAGCCAGGTGATCGTCGAGCGGCGCCGAGCCGTGCGAGAGGCGGCAGAACAGGCCGCCGAAGCAGCGCTGCACGAGCCGTTCGACGCGTTCGCCGGCGGCTACCCGGTTCCTCCCATGCCGGGCCAGCAATTCGACTACACGCCACGGGTCCGCCGCACCCTGCCCGGGTCTGCGGTGGCGACGACCGAGGCGCCAGCAGCGAAGGAGGGCTCCGATGGCTGATCTCCCGCCGGCACTGGCCGGATTCTGGGTCACGTTCCGGACCCAGTTCAAGAAGGCGGTCACCGAGCAGTACCCGGAGCAGAAGGTGCCGACCAAGCCGCGCTACCACGGCCGGCACCAGTTGAACCGGCACCCGGACGGCTTGGAGAAGTGCATCGGCTGCGAGCTGTGCGCATGGGCCTGCCCGGCCGATGCGATCTTCGTGGAGGCGGCGGACAACACCGACGCCGAACGCTATTCGCCGGGCGAGCGCTACGGCCGCGTGTACCAGATCAACTACCTGCGGTGCATCCTGTGCGGGTTGTGCATCGAGGCCTGCCCGACCCGGGCGCTGACGATGACCAACGAGTTCGAACTCGCGGACACCGGCCGCGCCAAGATGATCTACGAGCGCCACGACCTGCTGGCGCCGCTCCAGGCGGGCATGGTGCAACCGCCGCACTCGATGGTGGCGGGCACCACGGAGAAGGACTACTACCTCGGCACCGTCACCGGTGCGACGCACGAGCAGCGGGTCGAGGTCGATCGCCGGGTCGAGGAGGGCGGCCGCCCGTTGCTGCCGCTGTCGACGGTGCGCCGGCCGGCAACGCCCCGTCCGGCCGAGGCGGCCTCGTGAGCCCCGTGGCAGCCGTCGCCCCGGTCGTCGCAGCGGCAGACGGGAGCGCCGGGGAGCAGGCGGTGTTCTGGATCTGCGGGGCCCTGGCCGTCATCGGCGCGCTGGGCCTGGTGCTGTCCCACAAGGCGGTGCACAGCGCGCTGTTCGTGGCGCTGACGATGATCAGCCTCGCGATCCTGTACGCCGCGAATTCCGCACCGTTCCTGGGCCTGGTCCAGGTGATCGTGTACACCGGCGCGGTCATGATGCTGTTCCTGTTCGTCCTGATGATCGTCGGCGTCGACGCCTCCGACAGCCTGGCCGAGACGCTCAAGGGGCAGCGGGGGTGGGCCGCCCTGCTCGGGGTCGGGTTCGCGCTGCTGCTCATCGCGGGGATCGTCAGCGGTCTGGCGGAGACGACCGCGGTGGGGCTGGACGAAGCGAACGAGGCCTACGGCGGAAACGTCGTCGGCCTGGCATACCTGATCTTCGACCGGTACCTGCTGGCGTTCCAGGTCGTCGCGGCGCTGCTGATCACCGCGGCGCTCGGGGCGCTGGTGCTGGCGCACCGCGAGCACCTGCAGCCCCGCAAGACGCAGGCCGTGCACAGCCGGGAGCGCTTCAAGTCCGGCCGCCACCCCGGCGTCCTGCCGAACCCGGGCGTGATGAGCAGCACCAACGCGATCGGCAACCCTGCGCTGCTGCCGGACGGCACCCCGTCGGCGGATTCCATCCCCCTGCCGCTGCGGACGCTGCCGAGCACCGCTGCGGAGGTCGCCGGCGCCGGGCAGCCGGAGGCGATCGAGCAGGGGGAGGAGTAGGTGGATCCGAGCGCATACGTCGTCCTTTCGGCAATCCTGTTCACCATCGGGACCTTCGGGGTCCTGCTGCGGCGCAACGCGATCGTGGTGTTCATGTCCGTGGAGCTCATGTTGAACGCGGCCAACCTCGCGTTCGTGGCGTTCGCGCGGATGCACGGCCAGCTCGACGGCCAGGCCATCGCGTTCTTCGTGATGGTGGTCGCCGCGGCAGAGGTCGTGGTGGGTCTGGCGATCATCATGGACATCTTCCGCACCCGGCGTTCGGCGAACGTCGATGAGCCGAGCCTGCTGAGGAACTGACATGACGATGTTCCTGCCGACCTCAGGCGAAGAGGTCCATCCGGTTCTTCAGACGGTCTCGGCGGCCGACCCCGGCGGGGCGTTCCCGATGATGTGGCTGCTCATCGCGATCCCGCTGGTCATGGCCGGGCTGCTGCTGGTGCTGGGGCGCCGCACCAACGCCTGGGGCCACTTCGCCGCAGTCGCGGCGGTGGTGGCCTCCTTCCTGATCGGCCTCGTCCTGGTGGTCCAGATGGCCGGTTTGCCGGCCGACGGCCGCGCGGTCGTGCTCGACCTGTGGGAGTGGACCTTCGCCGGGCAGTTCAGCGCCGACATGGCGCTGCGGCTGGATCCGCTGTCGGCATGCTTCGTGCTGCTGATCACCGGCGTGGGCGGGCTGATCCACATCTACTCCATCGGCTACATGGCCGACGATCCGGACCGGCGGAAGTTCTTCGCGTTCCTGAACCTGTTCATCGCGGCGATGCTGCTGCTGGTGATGGCCGACAACTACCTGCTGCTCTACGTCGGCTGGGAGGGCGTCGGCCTGGCGTCGTACCTGCTGATCGGGTTCTGGCAGCACAAGCCGAGCGCCGCGGTGGCGGCCAAGAAGGCCTTCGTGGTGAACCGGGTCGGCGATGCCGGCCTGTCGATCGCGATCATGCTGATGTTCGCCACGTTCGGCACGGTGACCTTCGAACACGTCTTCGCGGCAGCGGAGGACGCGGAAGGCACGACCCTGACGCTGATCGGCCTGGCGCTGCTGCTGGCGGCGTGCGGCAAGAGCGCCCAGTTCCCGCTGCAGTCCTGGCTGCTGGACGCGATGGAGGGTCCGACGCCGGTGTCGGCGCTCATCCACGCCGCCACCATGGTCACCGCCGGCGTCTACCTGATCGCCCGCAGCAACGCCATCTTCGACCTGTCGCCGACCGCGCTCACGGCGGTCGCGGTCGTGGGTGCGATCACCATGCTGATGGGTGCGGCGATCGCATCCGCGAAGGACCCGATCAAGAAGTCGCTGGCGGGGTCCACCATGTCGCAGATCGGCTACATGGTGCTCGCGGTCGGCCTCGGCCCGGTCGGCTACGTCTTCGGCATCTTCCACCTGCTGACCCACGGGCTGTTCAAGGCAGGCCTCTTCCTCGGGGCCGGGTCGGTGATGCACGGCATGAAGAACGAGGAGGACATGCGGCGCTACGGCGCGCTGCGGGGCATGATGGCCGTCACCTTCGCGACCTTCTTCGCGGCCTACCTGGCGATCATCGGCATCCCGCCGTTCGCCGGCTACTTCTCCAAGGACGAGATCATCAAGGTCGCGCTGGAGACCAACTGGTTCTACGGCGTCGCAGCACTGGCCGGCGCCGGCCTCACGGCCTTCTACATGTCCCGGATGGTGATCATGACGTTCCTCTCCGAGGCGCGGTGGGATGACGAACAGCACCCGCACGAGTCGCCGTCGTCCATGACCGTCCCCATGATCGTGCTGGCCTTCGGATCCGTGTTCGGCGGTCTCATCCTGCTCTTCCTCATCGACATCGAGGGCTGGCTGGAACCCGTCGTCGGGTTCAGCACCCCCGACCGGGAGATCTCCTCGGCGATCCTGATCCCCGTGACCCTGGCGGTCGTCGCCATCGGGGTGGTCCTGGCATGGCGCCAATACGCCCAGCATGAGGTGCCGCGCGTCGCGCCGTCGACGGTGAGTCCGCTGACCCGTGCGGCGCGCAACGACCTGTATGGCGACGCCTTCAACGAAGCGGTGTTCATGCGCCCCGGGCTGTACCTGACCAGATGGCTGGTCTGGTTCGACAACCGGGGTATCGACGGGGTGGTCCGCGGCATCGGAT
Organism: uncultured Actinomycetes bacterium; assembly: GCA_964510455.1. GTDB lineage: Bacteria > Actinomycetota > Actinomycetes > S36-B12 > CAVXYG01. The sequence goes on along the minus strand of CAZECO010000066.1, from coordinate 4,666 downwards.
CCGGCTTCTCGACCCTGTCGGGCAGGCTGCGGACCCTGCAGACGGGGTACGCCCGGCAGTACGCGATGACGATGGTGGGCGGCGCGCTGATCGTCGCCGCAGCCCTGGTGCTGGTGAGGGTCGTATGAACGAGGGTCTGAGCTTGCTGACGCTGCTGGCGGCGCTGCCGCTGATCGGGTCCGTCGTGGTCGCAGCGCTCCCGCGGGATGCCGCGGTGCTGGCCAGGCAGGTGGCACTGGCCTTCTCGCTCGGCACGCTGGCCCTCGCAGGAGCAATCGCCTGGCAGTTCGACCCGGGCGAAGCCGGATACCAGATGGTGGAGAGCGTCGAGTGGATCCCGGCGCTCGGCGTCTCGTGGACCCTCGGCCTGGACGGGATCGGTCTGGTCCTGGTCCTGCTGTCCGTGCTGCTGGTGCCCGTGGTGATGGTCGCCGGGTGGCACGAGGGTACGTGGACATCCGCGACAGCGGCCTCGGTGCGGGAGCACGCAACGGTGGGCGGCCCGGCCAGCGGGCGAGCAGCGGGGAGCCCGGCGGGGAGCGGCTACGGGCCGCAGGCGGACCCGCAGCACGCCGCAGGGTCGATCAAGGGCTACCTGGCGCTGATCCTGGTGACCGAGGCGATGATGATCGGCGTCTTCACCGCGCTGGACGTCTTCGTCTTCTATGTGTTCTTCGAGGCGATCCTGATCCCCATCTACTTCATGATCGGTCGCTACGGCACCGGTCAGCGGGCCTACGCAGCGGTGAAGTTCCTGATCTACAGCCTCGCCGGCGGCCTGGTGATGCTCGCTGCGCTCGGCGGCCTGTGGGCGGTCTCCAGCGCCGCCGGAGGCGCCACATTCGATGTGCGGGTGCTCGCCGAACTTCAGATCAGCGAGACGGCCCAGGCGTGGATGTTCCTCGGCTTCTTCATCGCCTTCGCCGTCAAGGCGCCGCTGGTGCCGCTGCACACCTGGCTGCCGGATGCCGCGGGGTCGGCCCGCCCCAGCACGGCGGTACTGCTCATCGGCGTCCTCGACAAGATCGGCACCTTCGGGATGATGCGGCTGTGCCTGCCGCTGTTCCCGGACGCGGCCCAGCGGTTCGCCCCCGTCATCATCGTGGCCAGCGTCGTGTCGATCCTGTACGGCGCTCTGCTGGCGATCGGGCAGACCGACATGAGGCGGCTGTTCGCATACGTGTCCATCAGCCACTTCGGCTTCATCACCCTGGGCATCTTCGTCTTCACCAGCCAGGGCCTGTCCGGCGCCACCTTCTACATGCTCGGCCACGGACTCTCCACGGCATTGCTGTTCTGCGTCCTGGGGTATCTGATGAGCCGGCGGGGCAGCGCTCAGATCGCCGACTACGGCGGGGTCAACCAGGTGGCGCCGGTGCTGTCCGGGATGTTCCTGTTCGCCGGCCTCACCGCGCTGGCCCTGCCCGGCCTGAGCACCTTCATCAGCGAGTTCCTCGTGCTGGTGGGGACGTTCACCGTGAACCCGTGGGCCGCGGTCGTGGCAACGCTGGGCATCATCCTCGCCGCGGTCTACGTGCTGTGGCTGTACCAGCGCACGATGACGGGCCCGGTCCACGACAGCGTCCGGGCGTTCCGGGATCTCGACGGCCGCGAGCTCGCTGCCCTCGTCCCGCTCATCGCGCTGGTCATCGCGCTGGGCATCTATCCGAAGCCCGCCTTCGACGTGATCAACCCGGCGGTGCAGGAGTTGCAGCAGCAGGTGGGGGTGACGGATCCGGAGCCGGCCGTCGAATCGGCGGAGGGAGCGTCCCGATGAGCGGTGCGAGTGTGATGACCGCGGTGCTGGCGCAGGACCGCCCCGAGTTCGTGCCGCCGGACATCGACTGGGTGGCGATCGCGCCCGTGGCGATCGTGCTCGGCGCCGCCGCGGTCGGGGTCCTGGTGGAGGCGTTCGTGCCGCGCCGGTCGCGCCGCAGGCTGCAGCTGATCCTGGTGCCGTCGGCCCTCGCGGCCGCCTTCGTCATGCTCCTGCAGAGCGCGGGGGCGTTCGGCGTCGCCATGTCCGGCGCCTACGCCGTGGACGGGCCCGCACGGTTCATGCAGGGCGTGATCATCGCGATCGGCCTGATCGTCACGCTGTTCATGGCGGAGCGCAAAGTGGATCCGGCCGGCGACTCGTTCGCGGCACGAGCCTCGACTGTCCCCGGGTCGGAGGACGAACGCGATTTCACCACCGCCGGATGGCTGCAGACCGAGATCTGGCCGCTGTTCCTGTTCGCCCTGGGCGGGATGATGCTCTTCGTCGCCGCCAACGACCTGCTGACGATGTTCGTGGCGCTGGAGGTGATGTCCCTGCCGCTGTACCTGCTCACCGGGATGGCCCGCCGCCGTCGGCTGCTGTCGCAGGAGGCTGCGCTGAAATACTTCATCCTCGGCGCCTTCTCCTCGGCGTTCTTCATCTACGGCGCAGCCCTGCTGTACGGCTTCGCGGGGTCGGTGATGCTCGGAGATATCCGGATCGCCCTCGCGGCCCAGCCCGGCCAGAACGGACTCGTGCTGGCAGGTGCCGGCGTCCTGCTGGTCGGGATGCTGTTCAAGGTGGCGGCCGTCCCGTTCCACTCCTGGACGCCCGATGTCTATCAGGGCGCTCCGACGGTGGTAACCGGCTTCATGGCTGCGGGTGTGAAGGTCGCGGCGTTCGGTGCGCTGCTGCGGGTGGTGTACGTCGCCCTGTCGGGCCTGGAGTGGGATCTGACGCCGGTGCTGCTGTTGGTCGCGACGATCACGTTCTTCGTCGGATCGATCGTCGCCCTCTCACAGCCGGACATGAAGCGCATGCTGGCGTACTCCTCGATCGCCCATGCAGGCTTCCTGCTGCTGGGTGTCGCTGCGCTGACCCGGGAGGGGCTGTCGGCCAGCATGTTCTACCTCGCGGCGTACGCATTCGCCACGCTGGGAGCGTTCGCGATCATCTCCCTGGTCCGTGATGCCAACGGGGAAGCGAGCCGGCTCTCGCAGTGGGCGGGCCTGGGCCAGCGAAGCCCGTGGGCCGCGGGGGCGTTCGCGATCTTCCTGCTGGCCTTCGCAGGGATTCCGCTGACGTCGGGGTTCATCGGCAAGTTCTCGGTGTTCTCGGCCAGCATCGCGGCGGGCGATGCGGCGGTGGTGGTGCTGGCGGTCCTGGCCAGCGCCGTTGCGGCGTTCTTCTACGCCCGTGTCATCGTGCTGATGTTCTTCTCCGACCCCGCTGCCGAGGGCGTGCGTGTCGTGATCCCCAGTGCGTTCACGGCGGTTGGTCTCGGGATCACGGTGGCGGTTACCGTCGTATTGGGGGTTCTTCCGCAGCGACTGCTGGAGCTGGCCAACGAGGCTGGCTTGTTCGTGAGGTAGGAATGCCGCCTTAGCATTGGTGCAGGGCCCGCTGGGCCGGGGGAGATGAGGAGGCGCCCGTGGCTCTGCAGAGCGGCTCCTCCGAAGGGGTGCTGACCCCGGACTTGGCGGTGTCCCTGGCGTCCGTGGACGCCCAATTGGCCGACGACCTGGCCATCGGGATGGCAGAAGTCGAACGGGGCCTGCTGCTGGCGGCTTCGTCCGAAGATCCCTTCATCGCCGACGTCGCCCGCCACTTGGCCGAAGCCGGTGGCAAGCGGTTTCGGCCGCTACTGGTCCTGCTCGCGGCACAGTTCGGAGATCCGAGGGCGACCGGTGTCGTGCCGGCGGCGGTGGTCGTCGAACTGACGCATCTAGCGACCCTGTACCACGACGATGTGATGGACGAGGCCCCGCGGCGCCGGGGGGCGCAGTCGGCGAACGAGCGATGGGGCAACGCCGTGGCCATCCTGACGGGTGACTACTTGTTCGCCCGGGCATCGGAGATCCTTGCCGAACTGGGTTCGGATGCGGTGCGCCTGCAGGCACAGACATTCCAGCGGCTTTGCTCGGGACAGATCCGCGAAACCATCGGACCGCCGGCAGGGGTCAACCCGATCAGCCATCACCTGGCGGTCCTGGCGGACAAGACGGGCTCGCTGATCGCGACGTCGGCCAGCTTCGGCGCGGTGCTCTCTGGGGCCCCGGCGGATGTGTCGGAGGCGTTGACCCAGTTCGGGGAACGGATCGGCGTGGCATTCCAATTGGCCGACGATCTGGTGGACATCACGAGTCCGGGTGCCACCAGCGGAAAGACGCCCGGCACAGATCTGCGTGAAGGTGTGCTGACCCTGGCCGGCCTCATCGCACTGCAATCCGCGGATCCCGCTGATCGCAGACTGCAGGCACTGCTGCAGCGCCCGCTGGTCGACCCGGCAGAGCACGCTGAGGCGCTGGCGCTGCTGCGCGGCCATGAAGCCGTGGATCTCGCCCGGGCGGAGGCGCGGCGCTGGGCGGATGAGGCGCGCCAACTGCTCGAACCCCTCCCGCCGGTATCGAGCCGCGAGGCGCTGCACCGGCTGTGCGACTTCGTGGTGCGGCGCACGGCGTAACCGGGGCTTCGACCGGTCGTGCGCAGGAGGGGATGCTTGGCAGATCGCGCGCGGCACGGCTCGGTGATCAACGTCTTCGGGTGCATGGCACTGTCTGCCGGTGCGGGGGCGTGCTGCGCGCCCGGCCCGGGTGTGCCGGGTCGGGTGCGATGCGGTGCTGGTTATCGGATGCGGGGCAGGATCCACCAGGCGGGGTGTTCCAGGGCCCGGTCGTGGGGTCTCGG
>CAZECO010000065.1:10297-17192 GCA_964510455.1 uncultured Actinomycetes bacterium | reverse complement strand
GGCGCGCCCGATGTTCAACTGGGAGCTGTTCCTCGCGACGATGACCGACATCTGGTCGGCCACCACCGCCCACACCATCGACGGCTTCGCCCAGTCGCTCCAGCGGCCGGTCGATGCGGACACCCTGGAAGGTCCCACGCTGGAGTCCGTCCGATACGGGCGCACGATCGGTTCGCAGCGGTTGCTCGACGCCATGGAGCACGTCAACGTCCTGGCCCGTGCGATGGGGAGGTTCTTCGCCGAGTACGACATCCTGCTGACGCCGACGCTGGGGGCCCTGCCGGCCCGGTTGGGCGAATACGATCCGCTGGCACCGACCTCGCCGCAGGAGACGTTCTCGGCCTGGTCGCAGCTGGAGTCGTTCCTCCCGGTGTTCAACGCCACCGGGCAGCCGGCGATCTCGCTGCCGCTGCACCGCAGTTCCTCGGGCCTGCCGATCGGCATGCACTTCGTCGGGCGGTTCGGCAGGGAGGCGCTGCTGCTCCGGCTGGCCGCGGCGTTGGAGGAGGCCCTGCCGTGGGCGGGCCGGATCCCCCCGATCCACGCATCGCGGCACGCGGGCCCAGCCTGACCACAGGCGGACGGATCGCCGAAGGGCGGGATCTTCGGACCGGCGGGGATGTCGCCGGTCCCGCGCCGCACCGCATCCGTTGTCGGCTGGCCTCGTTGCCCCCACCGACCCGGCAGGTCCCGCGATCCGCCCGGCCACCGCTCGAAGCTGAACGCTCCGACACCGCGCCAACCCGCTCACCCCGCCAGATTTCCGACGGACCAGAGGGCTGCGGAATCCCGGACGACACGCCGCCCATGGCCGCGACGGAAGTCCGGTGCGTCACCGACCGGGCAGCGCACGCCGAGCCACACTCCGGCTCAGGACGATGCCGCCGTCAGGCCCGCGCACGGCATCTGCCGCCTTCTCGGGATCGCCCAAGTAGCGGGTAACCTCGCATGACGCGGAGTAGCGTCCCGTTCATGACGAGTGGGATCGCCGAAGCCGAGGGCAAGACCTTCTTCGGCCAGCCCCGCGCCTTGTCGACGTTGTTCTTCACCGAGATGTGGGAGCGATTCTCCTACTACGGGATGCGCGCGATCCTCGTGCTGTACCTCACCGCACCCGTGCTCAATCCGGACGGCTCGGCGGCACCGAACCCCGGCCTCGACATCGATGACGCCACGGCCAAGGCCATCTACGGCGCCTACACCGGGCTGGCATACCTGACACCGGTGGCCGGCGGCTGGATCGCCGACCGGATCCTGGGGCTGCGCCGTTCGGTGCTGTGGGGCGGCATCGTCATCGCGACCGGGCACTACTTGATGGCGATCCCGCTCGAGGGCACCTTCTGGATCGGGCTGCTCGCCGTCGCCCTGGGCACCGGCCTGCTCAAGCCGAACATCTCCGGGATGGTCGGGCAGCTCTACGGTGCCGGGGACACCAAGCGCGACGCCGGATTCTCGATCTTCTACATGGGCATCAACATCGGCTCCTTCGCCTCGCCCCTGGTCTGCGGCTGGCTCGGCGAGGAGTACAACTGGCACGCGGGCTTCGCCGCCGCCGGCGTCGGGATGACGTTCGGCCTGATCCAGTACGTCGTGGGGGGCCGAAACCTGAAGGACATCGGCACCCACCCGGTCTCCCCCGCCAATCGTGCGGAGCGGATGCAGGGAGCCAAGATCGGGGCTGTGGTCCTGGTCGTCATCACCGTGCTGGTGATCATCCTGTCCCTGCTGCGGGACGGGTTCGGCGTCACTTCCGTCACCGACGCGATCTCGATCTTCATCGTGATGGTCCCGTTCGTCTACTTCCGCCGGCTGTTCGCCAGGAAGGACTTCACCCCCGCCGACCAGAGCCACCTTCGGGCCTTCGTCTGGGTCTTCATCGGTGCCGCGATCTTCTGGATGATCTTCGAACAGGCGGGGTCGACCCTGACGCTCTTCGCCGAGAACGTCACCAACCTGACCGTTGGCGGCGGGGCCTTCCGGCCGACCTTCCTGGAGCACCCGATCGACGACGTCGACCCGAACTTCCTGTGGGACATCCCCGCGTCATGGCTGCAGTCGGTCAATCCGCTGTTCATCATCATCTTCGCGCCGATCTTCTCCAGGCTGTGGCTGAAGCTGGCCGACCGCGCTCCGCGCACACCGATCAAGTTCGCGATCGCCCTGGTCGGCGTCGGGATCTCCTTCGCGATCCTGGCCATCCCGATGCAGCACTACATCGACACCGGCGAGAAGGCGACCGTGTGGTGGCTGCTCACCGTGTACCTGCTGCAGACCTGGGCGGAACTGCTGCTGTCGCCCAACGGGCTGTCCGCGACCACGAAGCTCGCACCCGCCGGGACGCTCGGACAGATGCTGGCCCTGTGGTTCCTCGCCACCTCGGTCGGCACCACGGTCGGCGGCCAGATCGCCCGCCTCACCTCCGACGACCCGGTGTTCTCCTTCCTGCTGTGCGGGTTCATGGCGATCGCGTTCGGCGTCGTGATGTTCGTGATGAGCAAGAAGATCGCGGCGCTGATGGGCGAGGTCCATTAGCCGTCCCGGCGCGGCGGACGAGCCCTGAAGGTGTGTCGGCCAGGCGTGGCTGGACACCCAGGCGCATTCACGGGGATCTGAGCCACGGCTGCGGCTGCGGTTCGCGGTGACTGCCCCGTCGATGCCGGTCAACAGACGCTCCCGTACGGTCCAACCGCTCCCGTCAGGATCGCTGTGTGGGGCGCATTGCAGGCACTGTGCAGCCACAGCGGGAGCGCTTGGACCTCACGGGAACGGACTGCGGGACACGGCCCGCAGTGTCAGAGCACGACCGAAGCGATCGCGATCGCATGGAACAGGGCCGCCACGATCGTCAGGGTATGGAAGATCTCGTGGAAGCCGAAGACCTGCGGCCAGGGGTTCGGCCGTTTGGTGGCGAAGATCACCGCACCCACCGTGTAGAGGATCCCGCCGGCGAGCAGCAGGAGGTTCGCCGCCGGCGGCGCCGCAGCCGCCAGGTCCGGTGCGGCGACGACGGCCACCCACCCCAGAGCGATGTACATCGGCACGAACAGCCACCGGGGCGCCGTGTGCCACAGCAGCCTGGTGGCAACCCCCGCCAGCGCCCCGCCCCACACGATGGAGAGCATCAGCCAGGACTTGGCGCCCTCAAGCACCATCAGGCAGATGGGGGTGTAGCTGCCGGCGATCATCACGAAGATCATCGAGTGGTCGGCGCGCTGCCACCACTGGTTCACCGCAGGCCGCCAGGCGCCGCGATGGTAGATCGCGCTGACCGTGAACAGCCCGGTCAGGGCAACCGCCCAGATGGCGGTGCCGGTCCGGGCGCGAGCCCCTTCGGCCAGCAGGAAGAACAGCACCCCGACCGTGGCGGCGGCGGGTGCCGCGTAGGCGTGAAGGACGCCGCGCATGCGGGGCTTCACGAGCACAGGTGTCATCGCCATTGGATGAGCGTACGCAACCTGGTGGTCGTACGCCTAGGGGGCGTGGATGCAGCCATGAAAGGGCAGGTAGGCATCCGTCGGCTCCCGGCCGGGCCGGGACGTTGCCTTGCGAGGTCCCCGGAATTGAGCATCGAGAAGGCCAGGAGGACGCGGCGCTGCAGGATTGAGCAGCGAGTCGGCACAGCCACCCTTCGGTCCAGCAGGACTCGGTGCGGGCAGCCGCCGGCAAGATCCATCGGAACCATGATCAACATGACGGAAAGCGGTGTGTTGATCATGGTTTGGATTGATCATGGGCCCGAAACGCCCGTTGCCTGCTGCGAAGCGCCCACCGGCGAGGATCGCGCGCCCGATGGACTGCCGGCAGCGCCCGGGGATGGCTATGGTCGACCCAGATGGATGTCCGGCTTCCGAAGGAGAAGGACCTCATGTTGGCAACGCTGACCGCGATCGCCGCCCAGGCGGAGTCCGAGGGACCGTTCGACCTGATCGACGGGGTACCGGTCCACCCCCTCGTCGTGCACGCCGTTGTCGTGCTGGTCCCCGTTGCGGCCCTCGGACTGCTGGTGATGGCGGCCTCCCCGGCGTTCTCCCGCCGGTTCGGCATCGTCGTGGTGCTCGCCTCGATCGCTGCGGCGGGCGCGGCGTTCGTGGCCAAGGAGGCAGGGCAGGCGCTGCAGGAACGGGTGGGCGAGCCCGGCTTCAACCACGCCGAACTCGGCAGTGTGATGCCGTGGTTCGCCCTTGCCCTGGCGGCTGCCGTGATCGGGGTGTGGTACATCGACCGCGGGGCGGACCCGGGCCAGCCGTGGACCCGCGACCGGCTCCGGCTGGCGGTGGCGGGGATCGCCGTGGTCGTCGCACTGGCCAGCCTGGTGTGGGTCTTCCGGGTGGGCGACTCGGGCGGCAGGTCGGTGTGGAGCGGGAGGGTCGCCGCATCGGTGGACACCCTCGACTGATGCCGCTGCTTCACAGCAGATTCACAGGCAACATCCAGGATTCAGCCAGGGTCCCGCACGCACAATGGCACGGTGACCGCACCCACCCCGGAGGCCAGACTGCTGGTCGTCGATGATGAGCCCAACATCGTCGAACTGCTGGCCGCCAGCCTCCGGTTCGCCGGATTCGCGGTAGCCACCGCCACGAACGGCCATGAGGCGGTCAGGCAGGCGCACGCCGATCGGCCCGACGCCATCCTGATGGACGTGATGATGCCCGGCCTCGACGGGTTCGCAGCGCTGCACAAGATGCGCAGCGAAGGCATCGACGCGCCGGTGCTGTTCCTGACCGCCCGGGATTCGGTGGCCGACCGGGTCAACGGGCTGACGATCGGGGCGGACGACTACATCACCAAGCCGTTCAGCCTCGAAGAGGTGCTCGCCCGGCTGCGTGCGGTGCTGCGCCGAGCCGGGCGCGGCTCCGCGGCGTCCGAGCCCGCCTTGACGTTCGCCGACATCGAGATGGACGAGGACAGCCACGAGGTCCGCAAGGCCGGCCAGCTCGTCGAGCTGTCGCCCACGGAGTTCAACCTGCTGCGCTACTTCCTGGCCAATCCCGGGCGGGTGCTGTCCAAGGCGCAGATCCTCGACCACGTCTGGCACTACGACTTCGGCGGCGAGGCCAACGTCGTGGAGTCCTACGTCTCCTATCTGCGCAAGAAGGTCGACACGACCGAGCCGCGCCTGCTGCACACCGTCCGCGGCGTCGGGTACGTGCTGCGCACCCCGCGGGTGTAGGGATGGCAGCCCCGTGGTCGTTGCGGCGCAGGCTGATCGCGTCCGTCCTGGCGCTGACCGGCGTCGGCCTGGTCGCCGTCGGCTTCCTGACCACCGCCGCGCTGCGCAACTACCTCGTCGACGAGGTCGACCAGCAGCTGCGGGAGGCCTCCGCACCGTTCGCGCACCCGGGCGGGACCCCCGACTTCGATGAAGGGCCCCCGCCGCGCGGCGGATTCACCGGACCGGGCGCCTACTACATCGGGGTGCTGGACCCGACGGGCGCGGTGGTGCGCGTCGTGTCGTCCCCCGCGGTCGACAGCGACAACCCGCCCGACCTGCCCGCATGGACGCTGGAGCAGGTCGCGGAGGCCGAGGGGGTGCCGTTCACGGTGGGCAGCGCCGGACCGGACTGGCGCGTGATCGCCTGGGTGCTCCCCGACGAGTCGGGCAGCATCATGATCGCGGCCTCCCTGGGGCCGATCCAGGCCACCGTGACCCGCCTGGTCGGCCTGCAGGTGGTCATCGGGTTCCTCGTACTGGCAGCGATCGCGGTGATCGGGCGCTGGCTGGTCGCCAAGGGGCTGCAACCGTTGACGATGGTGCAGGAGACCACGGCCGCGATCGCCGCCGGCCGGCTCGATGAGCGCGTCCCTTTCTCCGATCCGCACACCGAGGTCGGCGCGCTGGCCGGCTCGTTCAACACGATGCTGGACCGGCTGCAGGAGGCCTTCGAGGCGCAGCGGGCGTCCGAATCAGCCGCGCGGCAGTCGGAGGAGCGGATGCGGCGCTTCGTCGCGGACGCCAGCCACGAACTGCGCACCCCGTTGACGACCGTGCGCGGGTACGCCGAACTGCACCGGATGGGCGCCCTGGCGACACCCGAGCAGACCGCCGACGCGATGCGCCGGATCGAGACGGAGTCCGCGCGCATGGGCGTGCTGGTCTCGGACCTGCTGCTGCTGGCCCGGCTGGACCAGGAGCGGGCATTCGCCGCCGACGACGTCGACCTCGTGGACGTCGCGGAGCATGCCGTCGCAGCCGCCGCGGCGGCCTGGCCGGGGCAGGAATTCGCGCTCACCGCGCCGGCCACCGCGCACGTCACCGGTGATGCCGATCGCTTGCATCAGGTGATCACCAACCTGTTGTCCAACGCGCAGCGCTACAGCCCGAGCGGGCAGCCGATCGGGGTGACGGTGTCACCCGATGGCGGTGATGTGGTGCTGGCCGTCAGCGATCACGGGCCGGGCGTGCCGAAAGACATGCGGGCCGACATCTTCGAGCGGTTCGTGCGCGCCGATGATGCGCGCTCCAGCAAGGACGGCGGGGCGGGGCTCGGGCTGTCGATCGTCGCGGCGATCGTGGCAGGGCACGACGGGACCATCAGGGTCGAGGAAACCCCCGGAGGCGGTGCGACCTTCGTAGTCCGGCTGCCGGCTCAGTGGTAGCTCGACGGGTAGGTCCGGATCTCGGTCCGACGGGCGTAGCTGCCGAAGTAGGACGCGATGTCGGTCAGGAACGCCAGGATCACGAAGAACCAGTTGAACCCCGTCACCTCCCCCTGCCACCAGTTGACCAGCACGAACACCATCGTGGTGTAGGGCAAGAACAGCCACCCGATGAAGGGGACCACCCACGAGCCGTCGAACGCCTTCGTGATTTCGTCGTTGAACAGCGCCATCAGCGCCAGCGCGAGACGGGGCGCGAAGGCACCGATCAGCAGGACGAAACAACCGCACATGA
>CAZECO010000065.1:0-10197 GCA_964510455.1 uncultured Actinomycetes bacterium | reverse complement strand
AGCGCGAGACGGGGCGCGAAGGCACCGATCAGCAGGACGAAACAACCGCACATGAACTGGCTCCAACCTCTTGTGGCGCAAGAGTAACCCGCGCGCCGACCCCGCCTTCGGCCGCCCTGCCGCGCCGGAGCACGCCTGCTGGTAGGTGTCCGTGTGACGCGGTCGGGGTGGGCGCAACTCCTCGCCGGGAGTGCGTTATCCATCGGCGTCTGCCGAGGCTGCGCCGTTGGCGGGGGCCTTGGCGCCGGCCGCGCGGGTGGACGGGCTGTCCATCACAGCGATCGGCGGCGTCCTGCGCCAGATACGGCCGAACCCGTCGCGGATCGCGCGCCTACCGCCCCGCCAGCCGGTTCGCGTAGTTGGAAAGGGCCCTGCAAGGCCCTTTCCGAATACCTGAAGGTCCGGTGCCGGGGGCATCAGCAGCGTCCCGCCGGGCAACCATCACAGCCGGTGACGGACTCCCCGGTTCAGCAGCGCCATCGCCTCGGTCAGCCCGTCCACGGTCATGGGGAACATGGGGATCACCGTCCCGATGTCCTCGATGGTCGTGCCGGGCCACCGCGACAGCGGCTCGGGGTTCAGCCACACCGCGTCGGTGAAGTGGTCCCGCAGCACCTGCAGCCAGCCCAAGCCCGAGACCGAGGCCCGCTGGGTGGGCGCCCACGGCCCGCCCATGTGCAACTCGTAGGGCGCCATGTAGGCGTCCCCGACCATGATCAGCTTGTAGTGGCTGCCGCATTGGCGGAGCAGATCCGGCACCCAGGTGGCCTCCGCGAAGGCGGTCGTGCCGTACACCTGGCCGTAGACGCAGTTGTGGAAGTAGTAGGTGCGCAGCTCCTTGAAGTGCGTCGCCTTCTGGGTGGCGCTGAACAGCTGCGACATCAGCTGCGTGTACGGGAACATGGAGCCGCCCACGTCGATCATCAGCACCACATGGGTGTTGGGCCGGCTCGGCGGCCGGGTGACCACCTCGATCTCGCCGGCGTTGCGGGCGGTCGCGTCGATGGTTGCGTCCATGTCGAGCTCGTCCTGCGCCCCCTCGCGCACAAATGCGCGCAGCCGCCGCAGGGCCACCTCCAGCTGCCGGATGTCCAGCGTGACATCGGAGCGGTAGCCGCGGTAGCGCCGGGCGTCGGCGATCTGGATGGCCGCCCGTCCGCCGCCCGAGGAGCCGGTGGACAGGCCCCCGGCCGCGGCGCCCCCCTGCCCGAACGGGGAGGTGCCGCCGGTGCCGATCCAGTAGGCGCCGCCGTCGTGCTTCTCCGTCTGCTCCCGCAGCCGGCGCTGGAACTCCTCCAGCAGCTCATCGAGGTCCGGCAGCGTGTCCTCGACCGGGTCCCGTCGGGACGCGACCTCGTCCAGCCACTGCGCCATCTCCTCCGACACCGATAGCACGCCCCGGTACTCCGCGGCGAACGCCCGGTCGAAGGCGTCGAGGTGGCCCTCGTGGTGGATCAGCAGCGAGCGCGCCACGTGGTAGTAGCCGGTGACGGAGTTGCGGTGCAGCCCAGCCGCCAGCGCGTGCCCCAGCGCCAGGGCCTCGGTGGTGCCGACCGGCACACCGGCGGCCCGCAACCGGTACAGCAGCGGCAGGAACATCAGTACCGGCGCCTCGTCCGCCCGGTGATCTGGTCGGTGAACGCCTGCAGGTCCTGCTCCTTCTTCAGCAGCGTGCCCAGGTAGGGTGTGGCCTCGTTCAGCTCGACGGCATCCGGCTGGGCCAGCCGCAGCATGGCGATCCAGTCCACCAGCTCGCTGGTGGACGGCTTCTTGCGGATCCGGTCCATCTCGCGGACCTGGTAGAACGCGCCGAGCGCCTGCTCCAGCAGCACGTCGTCGAGGCCGGGATGGTGCACGTCCACGATGCGGGCCATCAGCTCCCGGTCGGGGAAGTCGATGTAGTGGAAGACGCATCGGCGCAGGAAGGCGTCGGGCAGCTCCTTCTCCGCGTTGCTGGTGATGATGACGACGGGGCGATGGTGCGCCTGCACCGTCTCACCGGTCTCGCCGATGGTGAACCGCATCCGGTCGAGCTCGTGCAGCAGGTCGTTGGGGAACTCCAGGTCCGCCTTGTCGATCTCATCGATCAGCAGCACGGCCCGGGCCTCGGCCTTGAACGCCCGCCCCATCGGCCCGAGGTGGATGTACTCGCGGATGTCGCGCACGTCGTGGTCGCCGAACCGGCTGTCGTAGAGGCGCTGCACGGTGTCGTAGTGGTACAGCCCCTCCTGCGCCCGCGTGGTGCTCTTGACGTGCCAGGTGATGAGGCTCAGACCCAGGGCTTCGGCAATGGCCTCGGCCAAAAGGGTCTTACCGGTGCCGGGCTCCCCGCGGACCAGCAGCGGCTTCTCCAACACCAGCGCGCAGCGGACGGCGGCTTCCAGCGCCGGGTTGGTCAAGTAGGACGCGGTCCCGGCGAACTCCTGCTCCGACATGCGCCAAGGGTACGTCGCGGGCGCGCCGGGTCAGTGCTGCGGGACGTCGATCGTCCACTCCCCGTCGGCCTCGATGGCGAGCACCTTCGGCCCCGCGGCGATGGACGCCTGGCCGCTGAATTCGCCGATCCCGTTGACCAGCAGCTTCGAGTGGTCGGCATCAGTGGTCTCCCAGACGGCGAACGCTCCCTCGCCGGCGTGGCTCATGCGGGCGTCGCCGTCGCCCCCGGTGTAGAGCAGGACGCTGCTGCCGGTCCCCTCCGCGATTCCGGCGAACGTCGCCGCCTGAGCGACCGGGGAGATCGTGGCGGTCCAAGCCCCGTCGGCCTCGATCCTCAGCGCGCCGGTCGAGGCTCTCATCAGCACGGACCCCTGATAGGCGCCGATCTCGTTGAACAGCAGTTCGGAGTCCGCCTGGTCCGCATCCAGCGCCCACACCAGGAGGTTGCTCTGGCCGGTGTGCTGCACGGTGATCACGGCAAGGCCGCTGTCGATGTCGGGCAGCGCGATCTCCTGCACGGCGTTCCCCTCGCCGGAGTAGACGATCTCGTCGAAGGTCGTCACCGGGACAGGCTCCTCCGCCAGGACGGCGCTCTTCGCGGTGATGTCTCCCAGCGAGGACGGCACCTGTGCCGCAGTCGGCTGTGGATCGGAGGGGAGAGCAACGAGGAGCACCACCGCGGCGAACATGCTCGCCATGACGGCGCCCACGGGTCCCCGGTTCCACAGTGCCCAGCCGCGCCGGTGGTCGTCGGAGTCGCGGACGTGGTAGGTGCGACGTAGTGCGTCATTCACTGCTGGTTTCCCCCGTGGATCTGAAACCGCTCCCCTGTTCCGCAGGAAGCGGTGGCACGTCTCTCCATGGTGCATCGGTGGCTGTCGCCGGGAAGGCGCTGACCTATCAAGCGTACGACCCCCTGGACGTGCGGCGTACCGGAGCGGGACCCGCCGTGTTCAGCGCAGCGAGGAGCCGCGGGACCCAGCCCGGTCTCGAGCCAGGTAGAGCATCGCGTTCCCCCGCTTGCCGACCGCGTCGAGGACTCCCATCTCGCGCAGCGTCCATGCCATCTGCCCGGCCAGCCGGGGCGGCCTGCCGATCTCGGCGGCCAGCTCGCGGACGGTGAAGGGCCGCGCGAGCGTTGCGGGCACCAGGGCGAAGTAGTCGTCCGGCCCGGTGAAGACCCGGCAGTCGTGTACCGCCACCAATCGACGGTCCACCACACTCACCCCCTTGCGCCGCCAGCTGCCCCTGCCGTCGTCGAGCCAGACCTCCTCGACGGCTACCAGGGCGACCTCGAGGCTGAATCCGGGCTCGCGCGCGATCCGGGCCAGGTGCACCATCTCGGCGAACAGGTCGTGCGTGCACGCCTTCCTGGGCGACCTGCGCCGGCTGCGCGGCACCAGCACATCCCCGTCCCTGGCTGCGCGGACGATGTACTTCTCCTGCGCCAGGGGAAGCACCACGCGGACCTGGCGCGCGGGCAGGAAATGCCGCAGCTTGCGCTCCAGCGCCGAGAAGTTCCCGGTCTGGATCTCGATGACCTGCTCGCCCCTGAGCACATCGACCCAGTAGCCGTCCAGCTGCACCTCGACCCGGTCGCCCGGCCGGGTATAGTGCTGCTTCAGCGCGGCATGCAGCGACGACTCGCGAATCGTCCCGATGCCCATGCCGCGACCGTACCGGTGGTGGCCCCCTGCCGCGGACGGCTGGCGCCCGTTCGAACTGGGCGCCGGACTCAGCGCTGCACGGCGGGCGACCCGATGCGCCGCACACGCAGGCACTCGGCGACGCCGAAGACGCGCTGGCCGCGCCTGCCCTCGTCGGTGAAGTACGCGGCAGCCGCTTCGATCGGCAGGACCTCCGGCCGATCCACCTCGACGGACCCGCCCTCGTGGACGATCGTCGCGGTGCCGCTGGCCAGCACGTTGCGCAGCCAGTCCGACCGCGTCCCGTAGACCAGCGCGATGACGAAGCCGTCCTCCGTCGGCACGGCACCGACCGGGGTCTCATAGACCCGTCCGGAGGTTCGGCCGGTGTGCCGCAGGAGCGAGGCGTCGGCGCCCGGCGTCCCGGCCACGCGCCGCACCCCCGGATTGATGAGCGCCCGGTTGACGCGCCGCTGGGTGTCGACCACGAACGGGACCCTGGCCCGCATCCCGAGCACGAACACCGCTGCGGCCGCCAGGGCCCCCAGCAGCAGGACGCCGAGTACGGTCATGAGTCGGTGCAGCATCCGAGGACCTCCGGTGTCAGGTTCCCTCCACGAGGACCCCGATGCCCGCCAACCGCGGCGGGACTCGCCCGCGCTCCCGTCCGCCTACCCGGCAGGCTCGCGCATCCCCAAGCGGCCCCTCGTCGCCACTGCGAGTCCCCCCGCAGCAGCGGCAAGGGTCACGACCACCGCCGCCTCCAGCCCCACGCTGTCAGCGACGATGACCAGATGCTCCTGCGCCTGGACGGTGCTCGCATGCAGCAGCAGGCACAGCAGGACGCTGCCCGTCCGGTTGAACAGCCACGTGTAGAAGAACGACAGCGGGACGGTGAGCAGCACCGCCAGCGGCGAGATCGGCAGTTGCCACAAGCCCCACACGAGACCGACGAGCAGCGTCGCCCGCACCGGCGACATCCTGCCCTGCAGCTGCGGGAGGGCGAACCCGCGCCAGCCCGGCTCCTCCAGCCCTCCCAGGAACAGCGCGGCGCCCCAGGTCGCCAGGTAGGCGGCCCACGCACCGTCCATCTGGGATGCGTCGTAGCCGGCCCCGTACAGCACGGCGAGGCCGTTCGCGGCCGCATACAACAGCACCGGAAGCCCGAGCGCGTACCCGTAGTACCAGGGCGACACCCGCCACCGCGTGAGGCGTTCCCACCATGCCGGCAGCGTCCCGAGCCGCCACGAGACCAGCGCCCCGGCGGCCGCCGGCCCCAGCCCCGCCAGGAACAGCACCCCCCGCACCTGCGTGACGGCGTACACGAGCAGGCAGCCCCAGGCGATTGCGCAGGCCAGCACGACGAAGGCTGCGAACGGTCTCTGTGCGACCAGACCGGCGAGCCGACCGGGCGGCGCGATCTCGGGCTGGCTCGAAGGGTCCACGAGGCCTTGCCCTCCCTAGGTGGCGGCGAGCCGGGTCCCCCCGGTGGGCCCATCTTCTCGCAGGATCGGCCCCGACCGCTGCAGCACGGCGCAGACCTGCCGGTGGACCTGGTCCGAGGCCCGTGCGGCTAGCCGCACGGCGGCCACTGCGAGACAACCTGCCGGAACAGCGACCTCGGATCCGCCTCGGGCAGTACTGCGCACACCTCGTCCAACGCTTCGGCCGCCGAGCGCCCGAATGCCTCGTGGCTGTAGATGGCTGCCACGGTCGGGGTTCGCGCATGGGCGTGCACGCAGTGGAGGTACACGGTCCTGCCCTCCGCTCGCAGGGCCTGCACGGCACGCGCTGCGTCTCGCAGGACGAACTCCAGATGCGGGTTGCTCGCCCTGCGCTCCGAGTCGATCAGCCATGGCACCACGTGGTCGGCCGGTGCGATGCCAGCGGGCGGCGACTGCCCCGTCCCCACCCGGCACAGCGACACCACAGCGTCGATGTTCGGCGGCAGGGCGTCGAGCGCCCGCAGATCACCGATCCACACCCCGTCGTCGTGCGGGTGCTGCACGATCACCGGCTCGCGATGGTCGCAGGGCATCGTCTCGGCCAACGGCCACTCGCCGGGTTCGGGCTTCGGCCGCATCGAGGCGAGCACGGCCTGCCGCAGCAGTTCCTGACCGGTGTACCCCGGCCAGCCGTGCAGCGGCCGCCGCCACTGCGACGGAATCGCCGACACCCCCCACTTGGCGCCGAGCAGACCGCCGGCGATGGCGGCGACCGTGTCGGTATCGCCGCCGGCCCGCACCGCCCGCAGCAGGGCATCCGCGAAGTGCTCGGGTGCGCATGGGCCGTCCGGGACCGGCGTGGTGATGATCGCCGACCATGCCGCCTGGAAGGCCGCCACCACCCAGCCGTTCTTCGGCATGAACTGCACGGGGGACGCCGCCTCGGCCTCCTGGATCCGCGCCAGCCAGAGCGGCGCGAGCTCTGCCGGCAGGTGCTCGAGGCCGACCCGGATGTCGAACTCGCCGGTAACGATGGCGTGGCGCTGCGCGTGGTTCCACAGCGCGCAGGCCTGCGCCCCCGCGGGGTCGCCGTGCGTCATCAGGGCGTACGCCATGGACGCCTCGGTGAGGCCCTCGGGGTCGTCGAGGTAGCCCAGCACGATCGGGGTCGTGCGCATCAGCGTGCCGTTGCCGGCCGACCGGTTGCCGGCGGCGAACCATTCGGCGGAGATCCGGGTGAGATCCGCTGCGGTCGCAGGTGCCGATGCGCGGTCGAGGATGAGGCGGGTGTGACTGCCGACGTCCTTCGCCTTGCGGGCCCAGGCGACCCAGGCGCGCGCCACCCGGTCCATCGCGGCGTCCGCCAGCAGGTCCGCATCGGCGGCGAGCTCCTGCAGGATCGGGATGGCCATCGACGTGTCGTCCGTCCACTCCCCGGGCTCCCACCCGAAGGGTCCGCCGCCGATCATGCCGACGGGGTGGTCGTCGGGCAGCGTCGGACCGAACTCGTAGCCGGCGCCCAGCGCGTCACCGGTGGCCATGCCCAGGACCGCTCCGACGGCGCGCTGTCGTTGTGCCGAGTCGAGATGCACTCGCGGCTCCTTGCGTCAGGCCGCGAGGACGAGCTCGTGGCGGGTGTTGAGCACGATCGAGTGGAGCATGCCAGACCGATCGGCGACTCCTCGCAACGAGACGAGGTCGTGGTCGTCTGCGGCCAGGGATGTGCCGATGCCGGCGTCGGACGACTCGGTCAGCGGGGCGATCACGATCCGGTGCGCGAAGGCCCGGGCGCGGTAGGCCGGCGTCGGCATGAATGGGGCATCTGCCGCGTCCAGCGCCAGGCCGGTGAGCAGCGCATCCCAGCGCTGCGCCAGCGTGTCGGGGTGATCGGCGACCTCGGCGAGCACCGGGTGGCCCAGCACCGCGACAATCACCCCCCGCTGCGCGGGAAGCGGCGCGACTCCGGCGAGCGCACCGCGCAGACGCGCCGCAGCCGTGCCTTGCATCTCATGCAGCGAGTGGGTGGCGTTCGTCATGCCGGAACGGCGCTCATAGTCCGCGACCAGCGCCCAGACGCGTCCCTGGTCGGGTGCCGCGCCGGCGACACGGCCGTGCTCGACATCGAGCCTCCGCAGCGTCGAGCGCATCCGCAACGGCGCGTCGAATCCGCTGAAGCTCTGGTGCCGCTGCCCGTGCCAGCGGGACTGCTCGATGCAGCGCACCGGGATCGGCGTGCGCCGATACGGCGCCACCAGGATGCTGGTGGTGAGCACCCGGTGCTGCCAGCCGCCGTCCAGCGTCATGCCCTCCAGGATCAGCAGCGGGTCGGCCGCATCGTTCTCCACGACCAGTTCCTCGACGGCGGGGCCGTCCTCCTTCTCGCTCACCAGGCCGACCGAGCCCGTTTCGGGCAGCCGGTAGAGCCGCTTGCTGGCCAACGGCGCATCGGTCCAGATCGGGAACAGCGTGAGCGGGCCGACCCTCGCCTGGGCGCGGCCGACATGGAGCTGCGGCATGGAGTTGCGGACGTGGTTCGACATGGTGACCCCCCGTTGAGTGCGTGATACGGATGCCCCGAGCATGCCGGGAGGGTCCGACAGACGCCCCGGTTCATTTCATGCGCGATGGTCCAGCCGAACGCCGTGCTTGCCCCCGCCGGTGCCTGCGCGAACCAATGCCCGGGCCTCGGAATCTGGCCGGGTGTTCGGGTTGGCGGGATCGGAGCTCCGGCATCGGGCGGCGGGGTGGCGGATCGGCCCGGCGGTGCCGGTTCATCGGGTCGGCGGGCAGATGCGCCCGTAGCGGGGCTTTGCACCCGCGGCGGGGGTGTTTGAGGCGGTCCGTGGCCGGTAGATGCACCCGTCGCGGGGCTTTGCACCCGCAACGTGGGCTCCCGACGGCGTGTCGCGGGCGATCCACCCCCGCAACGGGTGCAAAGACCCCCCACCGGGTGCAAACACGAGGCGATCCGCCCACCCAGCGGGTGCACGCAGGCAGCCGGGGCCTCCTGGCGCCCCGGCCAGCGGGAGCGGCACGCCAGCCAGCCCAGCGCGAACCCTCCCCCCGGGACTCCCCGCCGTATTCCCATGAGCCACCATGCCCGGATTCAGGCGGCCAAGCCCCGCAAGGGCGACGGGGGACGCTACCGAATCTCGGGCATCCGCTCTTGACCCCGCGCGACGTCCAGGGCAGGCCGGAATTCCGACACCTTCATCGCGACCGCCAACCCGCGCCGCCATCCCGGCCGACCCGCCGTCCCCCGCCGAAGGCGACGGGCAATGCGACCGAATCTCGGACAGCGCCTCCGAACCCCGCGCGACGCCCGGTCATACCCCGAGTATCGACGTGTTCCCCATCACCTCCACGCCCCGCACAAGCAGGCAGTCCCAGCGCGACGTGCTCACAGCGGAAGGACTTGTCTGTCGGCGACCAGGTCGCGGCGTCGCCTGCCCCCTTCTGCTCGTTCAGCACTCCATCGACGGCAAGCAGTTCCAGCGGGTCGTTGGCGAACGCGACCCGATCCTGATACGTCAACTGCTGGGCGCCCGTCTGCGAGGCGCTTCGCCCCACCCCCGGCGCACGCCACCCGCCGCTTCACGCCCGCCCGAACACATAGCCCGCGCCATCAACCGTGCGGATGTACTCATCGCCGGGAGGGCCGAGCTTGCGCCGCAGGTAGGCGAGGTGCACGGCGAGGTTCGTGGCGGCCCCGAAGTCATGGCCCCAGATACGGTCTTCGATCACCTGCCGCTCCAGCACGGTCCCCGCATTGGCCATCAGCAGTTGCAGGATCTGGGACTCCGGTACGGACAGCACGGCTTCCTCCCCGCCGCCCCACACGCGTCGGGCGCCGGGGTCGAGTCGGACGGGTCCGACGATCAGGCTGTCTCCGGTTGCCGGAGGCCTCCGGAGGAGTGCGCGCAACCGGGCGAGGACATCCTCCAACCGGTACGGCTTGGGCGCGTAGTCATCGGCTCCCGCATCCAGCCCCGCGATCCGGTCGCCTGTCTCCACCATCGCGCTTGCGATGAGGATCGGCACCCGTTCACCCTCCGCCCGCAACAGCCGGCAGACCCCGAGGCCGTCGACCCCGGGCATCCGGACGTCCAGGACGAGGGCGTCCGCTCGGCTGCGATGGTGCGCCGCCAGGGCGTCGACCCCATCTCGGCAGGCGACGACTTCGAAGTCGCGCAGGCGCAGCGCCGCAGCCAGGGATTCGCGGTTCGTGCGATCGTCATCGGCGATCAGCACCCGTGCCATGGCCGGAGTCTGCCAGACAAGCGGAACCAGGCGCCGCGTCCCGCCAGGGGACCTCGGCAGGTCAGGCCCGCGGGGGCGATTACCCGAGGGTGGACTTCCCCCGGGTCGCGGCAAACGGCCAATCTCGCCGCGGGTTCGTCCTTCGGACCGCCCTCCCCGCGATATCCTCGCCCCATCGCCGACCCCGAGGAGCGACCATGCGCAAGCGACAGCTGGCCAGATTCGGTGCCGCGGCCACCATCCTCGGGCTCGCCCTGACCGGCTGCACCTCGTCCGAGGAAACGGACACATCGGAAGGCGCCACCACCGCCGACGAGACGACGTGCACGAAGGACCAGTTGACCACGCTCACCGACGGGGTGCTGACCGTCGCCACCGGCGAGCCGGCGTACCCGCCGTGGGTCATCGAC
>CAZECO010000064.1:14020-17250 GCA_964510455.1 uncultured Actinomycetes bacterium | reverse complement strand
CCGAAGTGGGAGTCCTCCTTGCCGGAGTCGAAGCCCATCCGGTTCAACTGGCGCTGCAACTGAACGACGTCCTCCCCGATGAGCGGATGCCCCGGCTGGTAGGACAGCATCCGGTCGCCGAGCCGCCAGCGCGCCTCCTCCAGGCGGCGGAACGTCTCCGGCCCGACGATGCCGTCCACCGTGATGCCGCGCTCCCGCTGGAATCGGCGCACGGCCTCCTCCACGTCGGCGTCGAAGACCGCGCTGATCAGGCCGGTGGTCTCCCACTGGGACGGGTCGACGGCCTCGATCGCGCTGTCGCTGGCATACATCAGCGCCCGCAGCGAATCCTCGGTCCGCACATGGTGCGAGCCCGCGATCAGGCCCAAACGGGCAAGCCGGGCACGGACCTCCGCGACAGCCGGACCGCGGTCGCCTCGTCGGAGGAACACCGAAGACAAGGAGTCGCCTCGCTTCAGTTCAAGAATTCGGAAAGATCATCGAGCAGTTTCCTCTTCGGCTTCGCCCCGACGATCTGCTTCACCGGACGGCCCTTGGAGAAGACTGTCATCGTCGGGATGGAAACGATGCCGTAGCTGGCCGCTGTGCGCGGGTTCTCATCGACGTTCAGCTTGGCGATGGTGATCTTCTCGGGATGATCTGCGGCGATCTCGGCCAGCACGGGCGCGACCATCCGGCACGGACCGCACCATTCGGCCCAGAAGTCCACAAGGACCGGCCCGTCGGCCGACAGGACGTCGGCGTTGAACGACGCGTCGGTCACGATGATTGGCTGGTTCGGCACGGCATCTCCATTCGTTTCCGGCCCCAGCCTAGCGGCAGGGGCGTGAGGTTCGGCTCTGACAGGACTGCGGCGGGGAGGTCAGTGGGTGTCGGCCAGGAACCGTTCGGCGTCCAGGGCCGCCGCGCAGCCGGTGCCGGCAGCGGTGATGGCTTGCCGGTAGGTGTGGTCGACGAGGTCGCCGCACGCGAACACTCCGGGCACGTTCGTCCGGGTGCTGGGCGCGTCGACCAGGACGTAGCCCTCGTCGTCGAGCGCTACCTGGCCCTTCACGATCTCTGAGCGCGGATCGTGCCCGATGGCGACGAACACGCCGGTCGCCTTCAGATCGCGGCGGGCGCCGGTGACCGTATCGGTCAGCACGACGCCGGACACCCGGTCCTCGCCGAGGATGTCGGTCACCGTGCTGTTCCAGGCGAAGGCGATCTTGTCGTTGGAGAACGCCCGGTCCTGCATGATCTTGCTGGCGCGCAACTGGTCGCGCCGGTGCACCAGCGTGACTTTGCGGGCGAAGCGGGTCAGGAATGTCGCCTCTTCGAGAGCGGAGTCGCCGCCGCCCACAACGACGATCTCCTGGTCGCGGAAGAAGAACCCGTCGCACGTGGCGCACCACGAAACGCCGTGGCCGGACAGCCGCTTCTCGTTCAAGATGCCCAGCTCCCGGTACCCCGAGCCCATGGCCAGGATGACCGCCCGGGCATGGTGGGTGTTGCCGGAGCCGTCGACGACGGTCTTGATGTCCGAGGACAGGTCCACGGATTCGATGTCGTCGGTGACGATCTCGGCCCCGAACCGCTCGCCCTGTGCGCGCATATCGGTCATCAGCTGCGGTCCGAGGATCCCCTCCGGGAACCCGGGGAAGTTCTCCACATCGGTGGTGTTCATCAAAGCGCCGCCCGCCGTCACCGATCCCTCGAACACCAGCGGTGCGAGGTCCGCGCGCGCGGTGTAGATGGCGGCCGTGTACCCGGCGGGGCCGGATCCGACGATGATGACGTTACGGACCTCGCTCATGACCTGCCTTCCCGAGGGCGCGGAATCCCCCGATTACCCAGTGGGGGTTGCTTCTCTACCAGCAACGGCGCTTGGTGATCTGCTATTCCTGCGCCGTCAGGGCGCTTCCACGGTAGCGCGGTAGGCGATCGCCGGATCGGCCGCCGTGCAGGCGGCACCCAGGACGAGCACCTCAAGCACGCTGCCGCTGCGCCGCGCGACGATCAGCGCGGGCTCGCCCTCGAACCGTGCCCGATCGACGAAGACCAGCTCGCCGCGGATGGGGAGTGCCGCGACGCAAGCCTCGGCCGCCGACAGCTCGCCCTCCGAGAAGCTCGCATCCGCCGATCCACCGCCCGCCGTTCGCGCCGTCACCGCAGCCTGGGAGGCGAGCTCGCTGCGGCTGTACGGGGTGCCCGAGGCCAGCAGGACCTGACCGACCGCGAGCCCTTCGGCCGGTGCGGCGCCGGTTTCGGCCTGCGGGGCGGTCCGCGATTCCGCAGGCGCTCCGGCGAGCGAGTCGTCGAGTTGCATCGGCGCGGTGAACGCGCTGTCGGACTGCTCGAGCTGGATGACGGCGAAGGGATCGACCACCGCGAACAGCGCCAGCGCCGCGGCTACGCCCGCGAGCCCGCTGATCCAGGTGCGCCGCCGCCGCACCGGCGAGGCCGCACCATGGGTCCGCTGTCCGGGGATCGCCACCGGGACTCCCGCACCACCGGGGCTGCTGACGGCAGGGACCGGCGCGCCGGCCGCCTCCGCAGCGATCGCCTCGTCCAGGCGCGCACGCACGTCATCGGGCATCGCCTGCGGGTGCAGCGACGCCAGCGCAGCCGCCATCCAATCGTGCTCGTCGCTCATGCGTCACCCCCTCCGATCCGGCCGATCCACCGCGGTTCCACATCATCTACGACGTCGGCGGCCGCATCGGGGTTCCGCAGATGCGCCAAGTCGGCGGCGAGTTTCGCCCGGCCGCGCGAGCACCGGGACTTCACCGTCCCGGCGGGGACGCCGAGGATCTCGGCGGCATCGGCGACCGGCCAGCCCTCGACATCGACGAGCACCACCGCTGCGCGCTGATCGTCGGGCAGCCGGGACAGCGCCCGCTCGAGCTCCCATGCCAACTCGCGTTCTGCGATCCGATCATGGGGGTCGGGGATCGACCGATCCTCATCGGAGTAGGGGGACTCGGCCCGGCGCTTGCGCCTGCGATGGCGATCCAGGCAGGCGTTGACGACGATCCGGTGCAGCCAGGTGGACACCTTGGCGTCGCCCCGGAACCCCGCAGCTCCCCGCATCGCCGCGATCAGGGCGTCCTGCAGCGCATCGGCGGCCTCGTCCGGGTCCCCGCACATCCGAAGCGCCAACGCCCACAGCCGGTCGTAGTTGGCGCGCGCCAACTCCCCGAACGCGTCGGTGTCCCCGTCGACGTAGCGCGCCAACAGCCGCCGTGCCG